>NZ_JBEZFS010000059.1:0-27849 GCF_040649575.1 Nonomuraea sp. NPDC048916 | reverse complement strand
AGCCGGTTGCCTTCATCGTCATCGATCTCGCGGACGCGAACCCGTTCAGCCACCACAGCAGTCTGAAACGATCACGCCGACCGAGGTGGGACCTTGATCGGCGCGCCGTTACGAAACAGGGCAAACCCGATCTGCTACGGCACTAGAAGGCCGTGCCGTGACCTCTGAACAGGAAGAGCCGGATGTGCTGACGCGTGTGCTCCGTCTGGCTGAAACGTTGGTGATGCTTGCTGCAATTGCCGAAGAGCAGGTCGCGTGGTGTCGGCGGCACGGCTGGTGTGAGGACGAACTGGCCCTCAACTTCGACTGGGCGAGGGGATGGGTGGTCTGGAGCGTGGACGAGCAATCGCCGGGATTGCTGTCGCCGTGGTTCCAGGACTTGCTGGAGCGCATCGATGACCGCCTAGACATGATGAGCGGTGAAGTCAACGCTGCCAAATGGACTCCCAGCGGTCTCGCTACCGATCCCGATTGGGTCGAAGTTCGATGCCTCGCCCGTCAGGCGCTCGCCGAGATAACGGGGTTGGTGCGCATCCCGTCCCCTGAGGATCTGTAATCGAGGCGTCGCGTAGATCGCATACGACTTGGGGGACATGGCAGAGGGCCCCCAAGAGAACCTTGAGGACCCTGCATATCATTTCATGATCTATCAGGGATCCGAGTTCTCCCTGTCAAGGCTAGCGTTCAGGCGGTCGAGCGCCTTGCGGGTTTCAGGGCTGGGGATCTGGGTGTAGACGTTCATGGTCACCGAGATCTGCACATCATGCCGGGTTCTGTGGACTGGGTTCGGGGGAGCTTGGCCCGTTCAGCGGGCTTCAAACTGATCGAGTCGGCGCAGAAGCGCTGGCGCGCGGTCAACGCACCGCATCTGGTCGCTCTGGTCCGTGCTGGGGCGACCTTCGTCAAGGGCAAGCTCGTCGAGCGGCCCGAGGAATCACCCGCGATCGAGGACCAATCGAGAGCCGCCTAGAAGATCTTGATCCAAAGGTCTTGACGATTGCTCGCCGGGGACGAGCGAGAGGGGAGATG
This sequence comes from Nonomuraea sp. NPDC048916, assembly GCF_040649575.1. Lineage (NCBI taxonomy): Bacteria > Bacillati > Actinomycetota > Actinomycetes > Streptosporangiales > Streptosporangiaceae > Nonomuraea > Nonomuraea sp. NPDC048916. The sequence goes on along the minus strand of NZ_JBEZFS010000059.1, from coordinate 26,820 downwards.
GGGCAGGTTGTTGCGTTCGCCATGCTCCCGGTCCGTTTCCCCGACCTCTCGCCGAACCCGCCGTACGCCTCTCGACTGGCTGGCACCGGCCGTGACCGGTGGCCGACGAACCCCTGAGGAGCCGCACCACGCCGCGTTCTGCCAACTCCGCCATCTGGCGCATCACGCCGACCGCAGCCTGTGTCAGGCCCCGGGGTCGACGTTCGGGTCGAAGTCGAAGTCGATGATGTCCTCGGGAACCGCGAACGGCTGCCGGTCGCCGAACAATCGCCGACGGCGCTCCGCCTCCTCGCGGCGGGTCTTCTCGCGGGCTCGCTCGACCACCTCGGGGCTGAAGGTCCGCTGGCTCCAGCGCTGCCCGTCGGTGTCGTCCGTGCCGGGGTTCGCCTGGTCGCTCGCGTCGGTCATGTCGTCCTCCTTCCCCAGAGTAGCCGGAGGCTGGTATGCCCGTCGACTACGCCTCGAGTACCGTGGCGGCAACGGACGCCACGGGAGGGCGCATGTCGCACGAGCGGTACTACGAGCTGTCGATCGCGGCGGCGCGGCAGCAGGGTTTCCTGACCCGTGCCCAACTGGCCCGGCTCGGGGTCGACGACGGCGAGCTGGACCGCCTCCGGGAGGCCGGGCTGCTGACCGAGCTCGACGACGGCGTCTACCAGCACGCCGCCAGCTCGGTGGCACTCAGGTACGGCTATTCCTACGCCGCGTGGCTGGCGCTGGCTCCCGACCGGTTCCGCTGGGAGCGGCCGCAGACCGCGACCGACGACGCCGTGCTGTCGCACGAGTCGGCGGCCCGGCTGCTCGGCCTCGGGGCGCTCGCCGTGCCGCGGACGATCTTCACCGCGCCGGCCGAGCTGCCCGCGCCACGGGCCACGATCATCCATGTCGAACGGCTGGCGGCGGCGGACGTCACCGTCGTCGAGGGCATTCCGGTGACCACGCCGTTCCGGACGATCCTGGATCTGATGCGGGGCTTCACCGACCACGACGACTTCGGGCGCGCGCTCCACGTAGCCGTCCGGCGCGATCTGGTGGACCTTCAGGAGGTCTATGACGCCATGCTGCCACTCGCTCCGGCCCACAGTTTCCCGACCGCCGGACCGGATTTCGTCGCCTACTTCCTGCCGGACCTCGACCCGTCCGGACTGACGCCGAGGAACTTGCGGGCCTATGCAGAGCTGACGGCTGCCGACAGCGTCGCTGAAGCGCAGAGCCGGGTCGCGGTCCTGTTGGCCGAGCTGCGTTATCCGACCGGTGCTCAGCACTCTGCCGACGACGGGCTGAGCCGGCAGATCGCCGCCGAGATCGTCGGGCGGCTGCGCCGGTCCCGGTAGCGTCGGCTCCCGGAAGACGAGGCAGACTCAGCTCTCTGAGTCTGCCCGTGCCGCTCCGTCGCCACCGCTACCGCACGCCGACCGGCCGCTCGCTGCGAGGACGCGGGCGACTGACTCGCGAAGGTCAGCCAGCTCGGCCGCACTGAGCTGGAAGAGCAGCTCGTCCCGGCCGCGGACCGCTCGCGCAGTCCCGGGTCGCCGCACAAAGCCTTAAGCGCCGCCACTACCGCCGCGCCGCGCTCCTCGGGCGCCGCCGCGTAGGCCCGCACGAGGAGGTCGGCCTCGGCCGGCGGCACGTCGTGGTCGGTGTGCAAGGTGAAGTACGGATGCACGAGCGTGTTGTTGGGGATCTCCGGGTCGCGGTCGAAGCCGGGGTCCAGGACGCCGCGCAGTGCGAGCCGGATGCCGTCCCACTTGCGGCTGACGTCCTCTGGCGTGGCGCCGGGGTACAGCCAGCGCTGGATCTGGTCCGCGTAGTACTCGCTCCGCTTCCACTGCTCCGGTGTCCAGTCGGCCGGTCCGCCGTCGGCCGTGTCGGCGGGCGACGGCTCGTGCCCGAGCCGCGCCGCCCAGTTGTCGAGCTCTCCGGACTCGACGAGCCGGTAGGCCCGGCCGGCGGTCAGCGCGACCCGCTGCTGGGGGAAGTCCTTCGGCACGTCCTGGCGGTCCTTGGGCAGCGCCAGGACGTGCCGATCTGGACCCGGGCCACCGTCGGCAGCGGCGGCAGCGGGTTGCGGTCGGCGTGGAAGATCCGGATCGGCCCGGCCGCAACGCTCCGACGGCCCATCATGACCTGAGTGTGAATCCCCGATCCCGGTCTGGAAAGACCACCAAGATCTTCAGGACGTTCCAAGGGGCTGTCTCTGAGATCTTGTTGTTGGTGTCGACATGTCGAGTGGTTGAGGGGCCGAGCGGTCATGATCCGGCTGATGAGGAGTGGCGCGGTTGCATGTCTTGCGGCTGCTCCCCGCGTGCCGCGGTGTGGGAGGGGCGGGGTAGAACCGATGGCGGGCGCTCCTTGGTAGACCGCGTGATCCCGCTCGGGAGTCTGATGTTGGGCTTGGGTGTCAGGCGTCGCGGAGGTCGCCTGCTCCGTCCTGTTCGGTCAGGAAATAGACGGAGTGGGAGACAACTTGCCGCGCGGATGTGGGTAGGTCGTCCGGCCCGTAGTAGTCGTTCAGCTGGCGCCAGAACTCTTCTTCCGTAGAGGCCGCGCCGATGATCGGATCGTCATCGATCGCTATCTCCCACACCAACATTTCTCTCAAGCCCGGGCCGTCGAGTTCTTCCGAAATGGCCTCGTGTAAGACGTTCATCAGCCGGGACTCGTGTTCACGGCGGCAGTCACGGGGCAACAGCCAGCGCTGCCACCAGGTCCGAAGGTGATTGGCCGCGGAATTCGCGAAATCCTCAGCCGCGTCTTCGGCCGACTGATCGTAGTTCGGGTAGCTTGGCCGATTCACCCGGACCAGCAATTTGTGCTGACATTCTTCGGCGCTCGTGTACCGATATAAAAGAAACTGCGTGAGCTGGATACCCATGGCCTGATCGTAGTGGGTGTCTTCGAATCCGGATTCCGAAGGCCAAGTGAGTCCCACTCAGCGGCACATCGCGTCGATGAGATCCGAGAAGTGCGGGAACTCTGCTCGTGCGGCAGTCACGATCTGGGTGGGGGATCGGCGGCGGCCGGGTGCGTGTCGCTCGGCGATGGTACGGAAGGCCTCGTTCGGCTGTGCAGGGGAGTCGGGGTCCGTGCCCGATGGGGCGGTGATCGAGGGGGAATCACGGGGACTCGCGGGCGGGGCCGCACGGCCCCTGACCAGAGCCGGAGCACGTCAGGCGATCACGAGCCGAAATCTTCCAAACTGGTGGTGTGCGTTCCGGCTAAGCAGACACTGCACCGTCGAGAATCAACACTCTGGTGGATCTCCTCCGACTGCGTGGAGCGCATCGATGTACCCGCCACCGACGTCGAACCGCGTGATGTCCGTCGTCTTGTTCGCGGAGCACGTGAGTGCCCAGTCCGCCGCCGGTCCGATCTCCTGGAGACGCAGTCGCTTCTTCCCATTGATCCCGCGAGCACGACCGATGTAACAGACGTGTGGGTCGATTCTCTCGATGTAGACAGCCATGAGAGGAAACGCCTTGGTCAACGTTGTGATCAGGCCCGTGGTGGAATCCAGGTCGATCCCTGTCAGGGGCTGGGGGTGCTCCCCGCGCAAGATAAGGGCGCGATGGGTCATGGTCGAGCCCTTCCAGCCTGAGCGCGCGGCGTGCTCGAGGTCGCGGAGGCGTATAGCCGAGTAGCCGTCGAGATGAAGTTGGTCAGAGATGGTGTGCAGCAGTGCCCACTTGCGGCCAATCCCCACCACGTAGGCATCAAGTCGATCCGCACAGTCGATCTCACGGCGGACCCTCACGGGTTTACCGGAACGCCTTGCCCTCTTCAGGTCCGTGAGAATCGTCCCCTTAGCCATGCTTCCGGATCGTCCCACTTCGTGCATCTGATGCTCATCTGATTTTCGGGCTGTCCTTGATGATCACGGAACATCGGTACTGCAACGAGTACTGCAACAAAGGCACACAACGACTCACGGCCACATCCGTCCAGTACCACTCAGGACCGGGTCGCGAGCTCCTGATCACGGCTTGGACGGCCCCGATAGGGAATCGGTCACCGCCCCGGTTTGGGAGCCACGTTGGGAGCCACCCGAACGGACGATCATGAACTGAGCCGTACGAACCTGAACAGTGGGGCGGTCGCCGACTAGTGCGGCGAACGATCCTGGACGGTCCTGAAGATCGTTTGGGGACCTGGTAAACAGAAGGTCAGGGGTTCGATTCCCCTCGTCGGCTCTGCGTCATGCGCGAACGCTTCCGACATCGGTCGTGGATTCCTGCACAAAACGTACACACGAGCTCGGCGGAACCGCCACGAGCGAAAGTTACGATCACGCGGTGGCCACAACGAGCGATCTTCCCGACGTGCGTCGGCAGCGCGCTCCCATCAACGTCAGCGGCAAGGCTTGGGGGACGGCCGCCGTCTTGCTTGGGCTCGGGACGATCTATGCGACGAGTGCTCCTGGCGGACACTTCACGTGGCTCATGCTCTTCGGCGTCGGCTGGCTGTTGTACGGCCTCGTCTGGTCGGTCGTGCTCGGTGCCGTCATTGTCAGGCGGGGGAGGCTGGCCGCATTGCGCCGCAACTGGCCGGCCTGGGCTGTGCCGCCCCTGGTCGTGGTGCTGGTCGGCTCACTGGTCTACGTCGGTGCGCCGGTCAGGATGCGTTTCGAGTTGTCACGCAGCAGCCTCGACCACTTCGCGAAGTCGGTGTCAGAGGGGGCGCCGCCGGGGAAGCGCAACTGGATCGGCCTGTATCCCGTCGAGTACCTTGAAGGATCCCGCAGGGCCTTCGGCTTCATGATCGAGGACACGGGCTTCTTCGGAAGCTACGGCCTCGCCTGGAGTTCGAATGGCGAGCCGGACATCGACGCGCCGGGCTTCTACCGCCACTTCGACGGACCGTGGTACATCTGGATCGACGATTGATAGACGATTTGTCCCTCTCGGGCGCCAGGGTAATCGCCGGCGCCGGCTCGCAGTTCAAAGGCCCCTTCCGAAGATTAGGAAGGGGCCTTTGGCACCGGTGATCGCATAGGCGTCGCCGGGCATGTGTCCCGCCGGGTGGATAAGCCGCGTCGCGTCGTATGTCACGGGTGCGGTGTTGGACGCCCACGGCGGGTACAACGCCTGAACAACCCTGCCGGGTGCCCCGAAGGGTCTGACCTGGCTCTATAGGAGTCAGCGCCAAGGCTGAGTACTGAATCGTATAGTTAGGTGAGGTCATGAGGGTGTTTCTTGCCGGTGCGTCCGGCGTGATTGGGCAGCGGCTGATTCCCCGGTTGGTTGAGGCGGGGCATGTGGTCGGTGGCATGACGCGTTCGCCCAGCAAGACGGAGTTGCTGGCTCAGCTCGGCGCCGAGCCGATTGTCTGTGACGTCTTCGATCGGGATGCATTGATCCAGGCGGTTCGTGACTTCGAACCGGACGTCATTCTGAACGAGCTGACCGATCTGCCGGATGAGGTGGAGAAGATCGGTGATCACACGGCGCTGAACGCTCGCATCCGGACCGAGGGCAACCGGAATGTGATCGAGGCGGCGCGGCAGAGCGGATCGCCGAAGATCCTGGCCCAAACCGTCGCCTGGCAGTTGCCTGATGGGCCCGATGCCCTGGCTGCCGCCGAGCTGGAGCGTTCCGTTCTCGCTGAGGGAGGTGTGGTGCTGAGCTATGGGCAGTTCTACGGGCCTGGCACCTACAACGAACAGCAGATCCCCGCGGAGCCTCGCGTCCAGATCGACCGTGCTGCCGAGCGTACGGTGGAGTTGCTGGGCGAGCCATCGGGCGTCGTCGTCATTACCGACTAGCTGTAGCGACCGCGATCCGGCCGTTGAGCTGCGCTCAATTCAGGGATGGATGAGATCCCGGCTGACGACAGCCCGGCTCTACGGCGGAGACGGGCGATGGTTCATCGCCGTGCTGAACCGGCCGCGATCGCCCGCGTGTAGTCGGAAAACCGTCACTCCTGACGGTCGTCGCCGCGAGCGGAGGGATCTTCTTCCTCAGCCTCGCGCTGAAGACACTGGACGTCGGCGTCGGTTACACCATCTGGACCGGCATCGGCTCCATCGGTACGGTGATCACGGGGGCGCTGATCTTCAAGGAGAAGATCACGATCCCCAAGGTCATCTCGTTCGCCGCGATCGTCGCCGGCGCCGTCATCCTCCGTCTCGCCGTCGTGTGACCGGCCTGCCAGGAGACGCGTGCACGCTGTCCTGGCGTGGTCCCCTCGCTCGCGTCCGTGGGCATCCGAGAATCCATGGACTCGTCGGCATCGGACTCGCGGGTCGGGGTTCGCATCGAAGGGATAGCACGACTCCTTCCTTCCCTGGACCAGGGGGCCGATCAGGGGCCGACCAGGGGAGGTCCCTGACACCCCGGCGCCGCCCCCGTGGGTGTGTTCATGGTGTGGCGCCATTACGGGATATCGGGCCTGGGTGGCTTCTTCCGTCGCTTCGCGTTGGGGCGGATGTCGCTGTGGTGGTGGCTCGTGCTGCTCGTCGGCATGCCCGCGGTGTTTTACGCCGGTGCCGCGATCAACGGCAACCTCACCGACCCGTTCCCCTTCTCGCCGTGGTACGCCCTGCTGCCGGCCCTGCTGCCGATGCTCTTCATCGGCCCCATCGAGGAGCTCGGCTGGCGGGGCGTGGCGCTGCCGCTGCTCCAGCGGCGGTTCTCGCCGCTGTGGGCCGGGCTCCTGCTCGGCCTGCTGGTGGCGGTCTGGCACACGCCGTCATTCCTGCTGAGCGGGACGAAGCAGTCCGCATGGGCGTTCTGGCCGTTCTTCTTCGGCGTCGTAGCGATCAGCGTCATCCTCACGCCGATGTTCAACGCCGCGCGGGGGAGCCTGCTGGTGTCGTTCCTGTTCCACGCACAAATGAACAACCCGATCTGGCCTGATGCCCAACCGTGGGACATGTACTTGTTCGTCGCGACGGCAGTCGTGGTGGCCGTGGTGAACCGCAAGGCCCTGCTCGACCGCGGCGCGGCGGTGACCGCGATCCTCACTCCGGGTGACGAGCCCGACGACACCGGAAACGACGCCGCGCCCGTAAACCGGTTCCCCGGCAGGGCGGTCGGCCGGCACGCCGTGTGACGGTCCCTGGAGTCCAGCGAACGCAGCGGTCGTACCGGCTAACGTTCGGGACGAGCAGGTCGTTGATCCCTCGATCCCGGATGGGTGATGGACTGCGTGCCGAGTGAGGGGCGGTAGAACACAGCGACCAGGATCGCGGCCAGGAGTGCGACGGCCGCAGCCGCGGTGAACGCGGCCATGCCGGTGTCGGTGGGGCCGGTCAGGTGACCGGCGACGGCGGTGCCCAGGCCGTACCCGGACCACATGAAGGTGTTCAGCCAGGCGAACACCTCGGTGCGGTACAGGGCGGGTGTCTGCTCGGCGAGCAGGGCGGGCTGGAGCGTGTCGCGCGGCCCGGTCAGCAGCCCGGTGACCGTGATCACCAAGCCGAGCGTGAGGAGTCCGGGAGCGAAACCGGCTGCCAGCAGGCTGGCGGCATCGGCGACGAACATCAGGATCAGCAGCGTCCGCCCGCTGACCGGCCAGGAGCGGGCTCCGAAGACCAGGCCCCCGACCAGCGCGCCCGCCGACAACAGACCCATCAGCACACCGGCGGACGCGGTGGAGCCGAAGGTCGTGGCGGCGGCCACGGTGGCGATGCGCAGGCAGCCGAAGGAGAAGGTGCCGAACATCGCGATGACCAGCAGTACGAACGTGGGTCGATGGCTCAGCGGGCCGACCAGCCTGGCCAGTCGGGCGCCTCCGCGCGGTGTAGGCGGTTCGGCCGGCGCCTGCCGCACCACCTCGGAGGCCGTAAGTGTCGCCACGCTCAGCAGGATGGTGGCACCGGTCACCACCACGACCGTCTGGGCCGACATCACCAGCAGGAGCACGGACACCAGCACCGGGCCGAGGATGAACATCAGCTCATTGATCGCGCTGTCCACGGCATAGGCGGCCGGCAGCGACTCAGCGGGAACCAGACGTGGCCATGCGCTCCTGATGACGGCGGTGACGGGCGGGTTGGTCGCCCCCAGCAGCGCGGCGGCTGCGACCAGGACCGGCGACGACAGCTGGGTGGCCAGGGCGAGCAGGATCAGTGAGAAGGCGGCCGTATGGGCGAGCAGGTAGCCGACCAGAACCCGGCGTGCGCCCAGCCGGTCGGCCAGGCGGCCGCCGAGCGGGGCGCACACGGCCAGAGCGAGGGCATGGCCGGTCAGGACGAGCCCGGCGGCGCCGTAGGACCCGAGCCGGTCGACGGCCGCCAAGAGCAGGGCGAGGCTGAGCGCGGGCGTGCCGAGCTTGGCGAGCAGGCTGATGACGACCAGCCGCAGGGCGCCTGGGTGAGCCAGTAACTGTCTGTAGGACGTGATCAAGGTTGCTCCGTTACCATCTAAGTCGATTACGTCCATGACATCCCGAAGGTGAGTTACTAGTCAAGTGAAGATAGCCTGTAACGTGACAGGGCAGGCGCCGCTGATCGCCGAGTTGGTCAACCTCGTGACCCCGCAGTGGCGCGGTGGCGGGCGTGCGCGGCGACCGGAGGGCGAGGATCTCTTGAGGGCTTTCGCCGCGCTGACGGGCGAGCGCACCGCCGCCGGACTGCTGGCCGTGCCGGACGCGGGGGTGCGACTGGCCGACCTGGCCCGGGAGCTTGGCCAGGCGTTGCTGGCCGCGGAGCCCGCGGACCAGGCCGCGCGCATCAATGCCATGATTCGCAGGTACGGCGCGCAGCCTTATCTGGTCGAGGACGTCGGGCAGCCCTTCCATCTGCACTTTCACGGCTCGGGTGAGACCGCGGTCGAGGCGCTGGGTGGCGAGTTCGCCACTGCGCTGGCCCTTATCGTGGATGGCTACGGTCCTGACCGGTTCGGGCAGTGTGCGGCCCATCAGTGCGAGGCGGTGTACATCGACCTGACGCGCAACAGCTCGCGCCGCTACTGCAGCGCCGCCTGCACGGCCCGTGCCAAGACGGCCGCTTACCGCAGTCGGCAGGGTTAGCGCGTCACGGGCCCCATACGCCGGGAAGTCCTTGACGTCGGATGCGATTTCGCCGGTCGGCAAGATCCACCACTACGTCACGGCCTCATCTCCAGTGCCAATACGTTTTTCATGCCCGAAGTGATCCGCCGCTTCAGTCGCGCTTACCCTGGTGTCACGGTAAGTCTCTTGCAGGTTGACTCCAGAGCCACTGGCCGCCCTCAGAGACGACCAGGTTGACCTGACGTTACTCACCGCTTGGAGCTTGCACACCGACCTGCGCGCGGCGAAGCGGGATTCGGCGGCGACCCCCATCGCCCCGGCGATGGCCGAAGGAATCGATTTGATCCCGTTACTGGACGAGGAGTTTCAGGTCGCGTTGCCATCTGATCATCCGTTGGCTCGTGACAGTCGAGTACGACTGCGCGACCTGCGCGAAGAGGCGTGGATCGAAGGTGGTTATCCTGACTGTCTCGGCCCGATTTCTCAACTCACGGACGCCCTGGGTAGTGTGCCGCGAATCGGGTTCTTCTGCGAAGACTGGAACGGCAAACAAGCCTTGGTCGCAGGAGGCTCCGGCATCATGCTCGTTCCCACTTTGGCCCGAGCGATGATGCATCGTGATGTGACATTGCGTCCGACGATCCCGTCGTTGCCTACTCGCCGATTGTTCGCGGCTGCCATGCCGCCGCCCTTTCGTCTCCCGGCGGTCACGGCCATGCTCGATGTGCTGGTGAGCGTGAGTCAGGAGTACCAGGCCGACTCGTCCGGCCCCGCGACGGCGTAGCGCCGCCCTTCTGATTGCGTCGTCAGGCCGGGGATGGGGCACCACTCGAAGACGCCGTTGCTCGAAGCGCGCCGCATCACGGAGCGAACCGTTGACGGGGCGGGCCTCTGCGAAGGTCGGGTCCGCGGGCGCCATCAGGATGGAGAACCTCCCATGCATGCCACGCATGGGAGGTGTGCATAATCTGCAGTTGTTCTCATGTGTCGGCGGACTCGATGCTGGATCCGTGCTCTCACTCGCCGGCCCCGCTCCGCGCACCGCTCGGGGTGATCAGAACTCATCGCCCAGTGCGCTGGGTCGCCACCATGCGACGATCCGCGCCGATCTCGTGTGCACACGAAACGGGCCGGCGGGCGGGGAGCGTCCACCGGGTGCGACGCCCAAAGCCTGACGGCCACATCGACCTTGCGGGGGAACGGCATGCGGAAGAACAATGACGACCCGGTTCGCGGACCTTCGTCAGTGGGGTTGATCGTCGTCGTCGGCGGCTACGGTGCGGTCGGCCGGGTGACCGCGAAGACGCTCGGCGAGTGGTTTCCGGGTCAGGTCGTGGTAGCCGGACGAGATCTCAGCCGGGCGGAGCGGGTGGCACGATCCAGCGAAGGCGCTCTAAAGGCAATGCGTGTCGACGTCAACGATCTCCAGGATGTCGAGCGCATGGTGTACGGGGCGGCCATCGTGGTCATGTGTGTGGAACGCGGGAACGAGGCCGTGGCTCGGACATGCCTCAGCCAGGGTGTGCATTATGTGGACATCAGCGCGTCCGCGCCGGTGCTGGAGTCGATTGAGCGGCTCGACGCGCTCGCAGTGAGTCGTGCCGCGACAGCGGTGCTCAGCGTCGGGGTCGCACCGGGGCTGACCAACGTGCTGGCTCGTCGCTGTGTCGAGCGGCTGCCCTCGGCGGAGCGGGTTGACATAAACCTGTTCCTTGGAATGGGCGGAGACCATGGTGTGGATTCGGTGCGCTGGATCGTCGAGCACCTTACCGAGCCCGGCGACCGGCACCGGTCCGACGTGAAGCATGCACGAGTGCGGTTGCCGGAGGTCGGGCTCCGGACCGTCTATCCGTTCCCCTTTTCTGACCAATACACGGTCAGCGATGTGCTTGGTGTGCGGGCCACAACCAGGATTTGCTTCGACTCGGCCCTCACGACCTCGGCCATATTCGCCCTGCGAGCCATGGGTTTCTTCCCCCTCATGCGACGGTTGCGTGCCGCGCCTCTGCTTACTTCGTTGCTCTCCCGGCTCCACTTCGGCTCCGACCGGTTCGTCGTCCACGCCCTGGCTTCGGACGCGGAGGGAATGGTGGTGTCGAGCACCGCGGTCGGCCGGGAAACGTGCGACGCGACCGGCATCGTGGCGGCGTACGTCGCCCGAGTCCTCTACACCGGCACGGCTCCGGGCGGCGTGCTGCATATCGACCAACTCGTATCCGCCGACCTCTTTCTCGACGAACTGGAGAGACATTGGATAACCGTTCACCACAAAGAAGCCGAACCAGCCGCGCAAAATCGTCGAGGCCGATGAAGCGCGGCGGGGCGCCGGGGTTACTCCGCTCGGGCTCACCTGGCTCGTAGCGGGTCATCGAATTCTTCGCCACTCTCACCGGACAGCGGTCGTCTGTTGTGTCGCCCAGAAGGCACTCGCCCAGGCGGGTCGGGACACAAACTCGTTGGACAACGCGTACACCTACGGCCATCGTCGGCGGCATGCGCCAAGAGGAGATCTGGAGCCACTTGCTGAGCGAGGGGTACGTGTCACCGGCCGAGCAGGTTGCCTGCTTCCGCAATGCCGCCCGTCACGCCGGGCGGCCGGTTCGTGATCGAGCTCTGGGTGCCTGAGTTGCGTAAGCTTCCACCAGGTCAGCAGGCCACGGTCTACCACTGCGAGCCCGGCTACATCGGCCTGGACACCTACGATGTCCTGCGCCAGCACGTCGTCTCGCATCACTTCAGGTTCGATGAGAGCAGACAGGCTCAGGTGTTCCGCAGCCCGCACCGCTACATCTGGCCGGCCGAGCTCGACCTGATGGCCCAGTTGGCCGGGTTCGAGCTGGAGACCAGGCATGCCGACTGGGCCGGAGCCGAGTTCACCGCCGAGTCGCGTTCCCACGGGTCCGTCTACCGAGCGGTAGGCGGCGTGCCATAGGGGCGGCGCCGCGGGGTCTGATGGCCGACCGCACCGCGGGACTCCGAGATTTTCTCGTCGCCTCCTGGTCCGGCTCAGGACGACGTGGTTGCCCGGAGCAGGGCCGCGACGCAGGCGAGGATGAGTATGACCGGGCCCCTGGCGCCCTTGGTGTCCTTGGCGCGTAGATGGATGATCACGGCGCCGAGGAAGTAGAGCACCAGGCCGATCGCGGCCGCGATGCCCAGGGGGCGCCAGAAGATGCCGATGAGCAGGATGAGCGCGCCGGCGAGCTTCAGCGCCGCGAGTGGCGCGTACATGCTCCTGGGCACGTGAACGGTCTTGAGCATCTCCACGATTTGGGGGCTGGGGTTAGGGGTGACGAGGAGATAGGCGGAGAAGGTCAACCCGATGGCGAGCAGGATCGCGACCACCGTGTAAGCAACGAACATGAATGGGCTCCTCATCGATTCGCGGGGCGGACGAAGACGGCAATGATGATCACGAGCGCGAAGGCCTTGAGCGCGCTCAGAGTGCGGGGGGAGTGGAAGAGCTCCCACCGCCGCGGGAGATCTCCAGGTGACCGGCCGGGACGGTCGTGGCGGCCCATTGCCGGATGTGCACATGGGTGCCGGTGAGGCGATATCGCAGGACGGGGAAATCGGTCATGATGTCGCTGAGCTTCCTGTTCGCGGGATGGTGTTCGTCTCAGCGGTACGTCGAGACACCCTCCCGGAATGTGAGGTTGACGTCTCGCCTCACATTCCGGGAGGTCGTCTCGTCGATCTGGTGAGGGCAGCTGCGACCAAGGGAGTCGTCGACACCATGACCACCCGATCCGGGCCAGGAGACGGCCGGCTCGATCCGAGCCTGAGCGCGATCATGAGCGAGCGGCGTAAGCTGATCAATCTCGCGTACCGGCTCCTCGGCTCCCTGGCCGATGCCGAGGACGTCGTGCAGGAGACCTACGCCCGCTGGTACACCATGTCCCAGCGGCAACAGGAGGCCATCGAATCCCCCGGCGCCTGGCTGACGAAGGTCGCCGGCCGCATCTGCCTCGACCTGCTCGGCTCGGCACGGGCCCGGCGCGAACGCTACGTGGGCGAATGGATCCCGGAGCCGCTGCCCGATCGTCAGGAGTGGATCAACGGGCGGTCAGGCGGCGGCACCACGGCCGACCCGGCCGACCGCGTCACCCTCGACGAGTCGATCAACATGGCCTTCCTCGTCGTGCTCGAATCGATGACCCCGGCCGAGCGCGTCGCGCTCATCCTGCACGACGTCTTCCGCTACTCCTTCGCCGAAGTGGCCGAGATCGTCGGCCGTACCCCGGCGGCATGTCGCCGGCTGGCCTCGTCGGCCCGCCGCCGCATCCGCGACTCGCAGCCTCCCGCGACCCCGGCGGCCCAGCGCGCCGGCATCGTCAGGGACTTCAAGCAGGCATGGGAGGCCAAGGACATCGAGGCCCTCATCGGCCTCCTCGACCCCGACGCCACGGCGATCGCCGACGGCGGCGGCCTCGCCACCGCCGTGCTCCACCCGATCGAAGGCGGCGAGCAGATCGCGCGACTCCTGGTCGACCTCGTCGGCAAGGCGCCCAACCTGACGATCCTGGAGCGTACGGTCAACGGCCAGCCCGGACTGGTGGCGCAGCAAGACGGCGTCACCGTGGTGGTGATGGCGTTCGACGTCGCAGGCGACCGGATCAAGCACATCTGGGCAGTGCGCAACCCCGAGAAGCTCCGGCCGTGGACGACGGGCTGACACGCGCCGCCTGCCCGCCCACCCGGAACGGAAGAACTCCTCAGCCGTTCGGCGCCGTGGTCTTCACCGCGGACAGCAGGAGGTCGATGCCGAAGGAGTAGTAGGCGTCGATGTCAGGGGGAGTGGAGAGGGTGGTGGCGAAGGCGGCCAGGTGGGGGTAGCGACCGGGAGGGAGGCGTTCCAGGTCGAGGCGGTGTTGCCGTCTGAGCTCTGCGGTCTCCTTCTCGTCGCCTCCCACGCCGCCGGGCTGGCAGGACACCATCGTCGTGGCCCCCAGGAGCAGGTAGGTGGCCACGTGGTCGGCCTGCTGAAGCGTGAATCCGGCCTCGGTGAGCAGCCCGAGCGCGGTGTCGGTGACCCGCTGGTATCCCTCGGCCGCGCTCTTGTCGATCGTCGGCAGGAGGGTCGACAGGTAGGGGTGCGCGCGCGTCTGCTCCACCAGCGTGGTGATCATCGCGCGGAGACGCTGGTGCCAGGGCCGGCTCGGGTCCATGTCGGCGACGAGCGCTGTGAGCAGGTGGTCGGCGAGCGCGGAAAACAGCTCGTTCTTGTTCTTGACATGCCAGTAGAGTGCCGTCGGTGTGACGCCGAGCTCGGCGGCGAGTCGGCGGACGGTGACCGCTGGGAGCCCGTCGGTGTCGGCGATCTTCAACGCCCGCTCGATGACGGCCTGGCGGGTCAGTTTCTCTGGAGCCACTTGACAACTGTACGGGGCACAGGATCTCCTGTGCAACGTTCATGTACAGTGTTCATGAACGTTGTACAGGGCAGGTCGGTGGCTGGACAGGTGACCGTTCCTCCTGGGGGCGCGCATCGCGGTCGTCCCGGCAAGCCAAGATCGACAAGGAGGGTCAGGCATGAGACACAACGAGAGGGCCGGAGCCACGCGCCTGCACCGTTTGGACCGCTGGCTGTATCGCAGCGGCCGGCCCAACCGCCTGGCACGGGCGATCAACCGGGCCTGGGCGACCGTGTTCGCGGCCGGGGTGCTGCAGCCGGACCGGTTGGTGACCCTGCGGGTGCCGGGCCGGCGTACCGGCCGCGTCATTTCCTTCCCGCTGGTCGTCGCGGACTACCAGGGCGAACGCTACCTGGTGGCGATGCTCGGCCAGGGCACCAACTGGGTGCACAACCTCCGCGCGGCCGGAGGGCGGGCGGTGCTGCGGCACGGCGGCGACGAGGCCGTACGCCTGAACGAAGTCGACCCCGGATCCCGCGCGCCCATCCTGCGCCGCTACCTGGCCGTCTCGCCGGGAGGCCGCGCCCACATCCCGGTGGACCCGCAGGCACCGCTGGAGGACTTCGAGCAGATCGCCGCGCAGTACCCGATCTTCCACATCACGCCCGACCGGTCGGCGGCCCCGCCCGCTGCCGGCCGATAACCCTGCCCCTCCCGCTCGCCCCGCGGTGGCCGCGGCGTGCGGGCAGGCGACCGCGTTCTCCGGATCCACGCCGCCGGGCAGGTGGTAGAGCCGGCCAGGCTTCGGCCTTGAGGGAGGAGATCAAGGTCTCTGCACCGCGTGCGTCCGGCCGCTTTCGCGACTCTCCTACCCCTCGGCGATCGGCCGGTAGGTGCACACGTGCACGCCGGCGCCGTTGGTGGCCGTGGAGACCAGTTGGAGCGTGCGCAGCGTGCCGTCGTCGGGGAAGATCGTCTTGCCGCCGCCGAGGATCACCGGCTCGATCATCAGCCGGAGCTCGTCGACCAGGCCCTCGCGCAGAAGGGTGCGCACGAGCGTGGGGCTGCCCATGACGAGCAGGTCGCCGCCGCCGGTCTCGCGCAGCTTCCGGATGCCGGCGACGGCCTCGTGGCCCGGGATGCGAATGGTGTTTTCCCATGTCAGATCGTCGTCGCCGAGCGTGTCGGACACGACGTACTTCGGGATGGCGTTCATCCGGTCGGCGAACGGGTCGCCGGCCTGCTCGGGCCACGCCCCGGCCGACGCCTGCCACGTGCGGCGCCCGAACAGCAGCGCCTCGGCCTTGGTCATCGCCTCGTCGTAGGCGCCACCCACCACTTCCGGGTCGAAGAACGGGTGCGACCAGCCGCCGTGGGCGAAACCGCCGTCGGTGTCCTCGTCGGGGCTGCCGGGCGCCTGCACGACGCCGTCCAGGCTCATGAACTCGATGATCACGATACGCACGGGACTAACTCCTCTGGGTGGTGTTGCGGGGTTCTGACGCCATTGATCGGGATCGGCTGGTCAGCCGAAGCAGTCGGCCGTCCAGGTGTCCCAGGCGGCCTGCTCGTCGCGGCCGGCGAAGTTCTGGTGGCCGAGCACGAGGACGTCACCGCGGGAGGTGCCGGAGTGGATGAACCGGTAGAGGCCCTCGTCCGTCCGGATGCCCAGGTTGACGGGCAGGTTCGCGTAGTAGACGACCCCGGCGGAGCCGTCCGGAAGCCGGACGTCGTCGCCCTCGGCGACGGCCGGCGTGACGCCCAGTGCATCCGTGACGGCCTTCCAGACGGTGTCCGGGCCGCCGGCTCCGGGCCGGGCGACCGTCGTGACCGACGGGGTGCGGCCGGTGAAGTGCGTGAGGTACTGCTTGAGGGTCTCCAGGTAGATGGGCCAACCGGCCTTCATCGCCTCGAACTCGGACTCCCAGTCGTCGCCGAGCATGCCGTTCTGCACGAGCCGCAGCACGGTCGAGCCGCCGCCGCGCCCCTCGATGAGGTATTCGAGCGCCATGAACTGGCCGTCGGGGGCCTCCGCGCTGCGGGTCGCGAGGCGGGTGCCGGGCTCGTACGCGGTGATCGTGGCCTGCTCGGTGCGACCCATCATGGTGAGGATGTCGGGATCGCCGACGGACGTGCCGAGCTCGGTGTGTCCCATGAACCAGGAGTCGACGCCCGGTCCGGTCGCGATCGCGTCCCAGACCTGCTCGGGTGTGGCGCCGAGCTCGATCTCCAGGCTCAGCTCGAATGGGTGCGTCATCGGATTTCCTTCATGCTCGGATGGACGGCGACGACGATCCGGTGGTCGCGGCCGTGTTCGGCGGACTCGTCGTGGTATTTGGACACCAGGGCCGTGACGGCCTCGGTGAGCTCCTCGGCGAACGCGGCCCGGTCGGCGGCCGAGGCGAAGCGCACCTCGCCGTCGATCGCGAAGGTCGCGACGCGCTTGCGCGCCTGGGCGGCGCGGGTGATGAGCGCCCCGACGTCGCGGACCAGCCGGGCCGCGACGGCCAGCAGCCAGCTCGCCGAAAGCTGGTCGGGGGAGCGCGAGGGGTCGGGCTCGACCGACGCCAGCGCGATCGGGGAGATCACGTACGAGGCCGCGGTCGCGCGCATGATGCGCTCGTTGACGTTGCCCTTGCGCCGTTCCTCGATCATCTCGACGAGCCCGTGCGCCTCGAGCGTCTTCAGGTGGTAGTTGACCTTCTGCCGGGGCAGGCCGAGCTTGGCGGCCAGCATGGTCGCGGAGCCGGGCTCGCTCAGCTCTGCCAGAAGCCTGGCCCGGATGGGGTCCAGCGAGATCTCGGCCGCGGCCGGATTCTCGATCACGGCGATGTCCTGCATGTCTCACAAGCTATAGCCGACAAATTAAGTTGTCAAGGAAGTTCTATTTTCCGGTTGCGGGCCTGGCAGCAGTCCGCCGGCCGCGGCCGGGTCACGACGGCTCTCGCCGCCCTTGAGGGTCTTGAGGGTCTTGAGGTGTCGCCGTTGTCGCTCTCGAGGGGGCGTCAGTGGCGGCCTTCGCGATCACCGGGAGTCTCCGACGCGAAACGATGGAAGGCCTCCTCGACCAGGCGCTCGGCCCACTCGCGGGGCTCCCACCCGCGCGCGTTGGCGGACTTTCCCGGCTCGAGATCCTTGTAGACGTCGAAGAAATGCCCGATCTCGCCTCTCACGTACGTCGGCACGTCTTCCATGTTCTGGTACCGGTCGAAGCGGGGGTCGTCAGCCGGCACGCACAGGACCTTGGCGTCCGGGCCCTGCTCGTCGTACATCCAGAAGACCGCGATCGGGCGGGACCGGATCACGCAACCGGGGAACGTCGGCACCTCGCCGAGAACCATCGCGTCCAGGGGGTCGCCGTCCTCGGCGAGCGTTTCGGGCAGGAAGCCGTAGTCGTATGGGTAGGCGGTGGCGGTGAACAGCAGCCGGTCCAGCCGGATCCGCTGCTTCGCGGCGTCCATCTCGTACTTGTTGCGCGAGCCCCGCGGGGTCTCCACGATGACGTCGAAGCGCATCTCGCCATCTCCAGACCTTCGGCGTCTCTTTGCCCCCCAATGCTCGTAGCCGGGGCGAATAAACCCGTCTAAACCAGTCGCGTCCTGGGCGTACTCGATCTCTCGCGGAACGCGGCCCGCTGTGCCCGCCGTGCCCGCTGTGCCCGCCGTCCCGCCGGAGGACGCGTACCTGAGGGCGAAAGATCTCCACGGGTATGGGATTCACCGGTCACCCTCCGGAAAGCGGTCCATCGGGGGACGCGACATGCGAGGACGCGAACAGGAATGGCGTGCCGTCGACGACTTGCTTCGGACGATCGAAGGAGGCGGAGGCGGGACCCTGCTGGTGGACGGCGAACCCGGCGCCGGCAGGACACGACTGCTCGCCGAGGCCGCCGCCGCCGCGTCGGAGCGTGGCCTCGGCGTGGCCGGCGCCGGCCCGGAGGAGCTGGGCGAGCTGGTTCCGTGCGGCGTTCTGTTCGAGGCCGAGTCGGCCCGGGGACTACACGTCTGGGGGATGTGGGGGTGAAAGTCCGGAGAAGTCGCAAATTGTGGGCACCGGACTCGTCAAGCCATGGGTATGCCGAGGTGTCCGCCTGAGGGCGGAAGAGGAGGAGCCATGTCCGCTGCGGGGTCTGGTCCTGTCACGGCGAACCGGGTGCCGATAGCCGGCTACGGGACGTACGAGGAAGCGCAGAGAGCCGTCGACTACCTGTCCGACCACGAGTTCCCCGTGAAGGGGACGCTGATCGTGGGGGTAGGGCTGCGTTCGGTGGAGCAGGTGGTCGCGCGCATGACCTACCTGCGGGCGATCGGGTTGGGCGCCGCGGCCGGAGCGTGGTTCGGACTGCTCATCGGCCTGTTCCTGGGGATCTTCGCGCCGAGCATCGGTTCGATGGTGTCCCTGGTGCTGTGGGGGCTGCTGTGGGGCGTGGTCGCCGGAGCGATCTACGGCCTGATCTCACACGCCGTGCAGGGCGGCCAGCGGGACTTCCTCTCGCGCAGCAGTCTGGTCGCCGACAAGTACGAGGTTCTCGTCGAGTCCGAGCACGCGGCCCGGGCCCATGAGCTGCTCGGGCAGATGAGCGGCTAGGCCGCCAAGGGGGAACGAAGCAATGGCGAAAGCAGTCGGTATCGATCTCGGCACCACCAACTCGGTGATCGCCGCCACGGAGGACGGCGCGCCCAAGGTCATTCCCAACGCGGAAGGCTCCCGGACGACGCCGTCGGTGGTGGCGTTCACCGACCAGGGCGAGCGGCTGGTCGGCCAGCTCGCGCGCCGGCAGGCCATCCTCAACCCGAAGGGGACGATCTACTCCGCCAAGCGATTCATCGGCCGCCGCTACGACGAGGTCACGAGCGAGCTCAACGCCGTCTCCTTCGACGTGGTGGAAGGACCGGACGGCGCCGTCCGCTTCCAGGTCGGCGACAAGCAGTACGCGCCGGAGGAGGTCTCGGCCCTCGTGCTGCGGAAGCTCGCCGCCGACGCGGCCAAGTATCTCGGCGAGAAGGTGACCGAGGCGGTCATCACCGTGCCGGCGTACTTCAACGACGCCCAGCGCCAGGCGACCAAGGACGCGGGGCGCATCGCCGGGCTGGAGGTCCTCCGGATCATCAACGAACCGACCGCCGCCGCGCTGGCCTACGGGCTGGACAAGAAGACCAACGAGACCGTGCTGGTGTTCGACCTGGGCGGTGGCACGTTCGACGTCAGCATCCTCGACATCGGTGAGGGGGTCATCGAGGTCCGCTCCACCTCCGGCGACGGGCATCTCGGCGGCGACGACTTCGACCGCCGGATCGTCGACCACCTGGCCGACGAGTTCCAGCAGCAGCAGGGCATCGACCTGCGGCGCGACCCCCAGGCCCTGCAACGGCTCTTCGAGGCGGCGGAGAAGGCCAAGACGGAGCTCTCCGAGGTGACCCAGACCACGATCAGCCTGCCGTTCATCACGGCCGACGCCACGGGGCCGAAGCATCTCAACACCACGCTCAGGCGGTCCACGTTCGAGCAGATCACCGCCGACCTGGTCGAACGCTGCATCCATCCGGTCGAGCAGGCCATGGAGGACGCCAAGCTGAGGCCCGCGGACATCGACGAGGTGATCCTCGTCGGCGGGTCGACCCGGATGCCCGCCGTGCAGAACCTCGTGCGCAGGCTCACCGGCGGCAAGGACCCCAACATGACGGTGAACCCCGACGAGGTGGTGGCCATCGGCGCCGCCGCGCAGGCGGGCATCATCAAGGGCGAGGTCGAGGACGTCGTGCTGCTCGACGTCACGCCCCTCTCGCTGGGCGTCGAGACCCTCGGCGGCCTCATGACCAAGGTCATCGAGCGCAACACCACGATCCCGGCCCGCCGAACCGAGACCTTCAGCACGGCCGAGGACAACCAGAACGCCGTCGACATCGTGGTCCTGCAGGGAGAGCGGGACCGCGCGGCCGACAACCGGGTGCTCGGACGCTTCCGGCTGGAGAACATCCGCCCCGCGCCACGTGGAGAGCCGCAGGTCGAGGTCACCTTCGACATCGACGCCAACGGCATCCTCAACGTGACCGCCCGCGACAAGGACACCGGTTCCGAGCAGCGGATCACCATCAGCGAGAGCTCCAACCTGGACAAGCCGGAGATCGAGCGGATGGTCGCGGACGCCGAGCAGCACCGCACCGAGGACGTCAGGCTCCGGCAGGCGGTCGACGCGCGCAACGAGCTCGACTCGGTCGCCTACCAGGTAGAGCGCCGGCTGGCGGAGCTCGGCGACGCGGTGCCCGTGCACGAGAAGGCGCGTGCCGAGCAGCTCGTCGCGGACGCCCGGCAGGCGATCAAGGAGGAGGCGCCCCTCGACCGGTTGCGCACGCTCAGCGGCGAGCTCCAGCAGGTGTACCACGGCCTCGGAGCCACGGCCGGCGCCGCCGGCCGGCCGGGCGCGCCACAGGGCGAGCGGGAGAGCGCGCCGGGCGACGAGGAGGTGATCGACGCCGAGTTCACCGCGTCCGATTCCGAGAAATGAACGAGAGCACGGGTTTCGAGACATGAGCGGCCACGAGGACGCACCCGGGCCCGCCGGCCGGAAGGCCAGGGCCCCGGACGAGCACACACGAGCCGAGGAAGAAGAGACCCAGGAAGCCGTGGACGAGCGGGCGGAGACGGACGCGAAGATCGCGGAGCTGGAGGATCGCTGGCTGCGCGCCGTCGCCGACCTGGACAACCTCCGCAAGCGCGTCTCCCGTGACGCCGAACGGCTGCGGGCCGAGGAGCAGGACAGGGTGGCGGCCGAGTGGCTGCCCGTCCTGGACAATCTGGAACTCGCCCTGAGCCACGCGGCCGGCGGGGACGACGACCCGGGCGGGCTCGTCGACGGGATCCGGGCGGTGCGGGACCAGGCCGTCGCCGTGCTGTCCCGGCTCGGCTACGCCCGCCATGACGAGACCGGGGTGCCGTTCGATCCCGCCTGCCACGAGGCGATGGCGACCATCGCACGGCCGGACGTCGCGCCGGGCACCGTCGTGCAGGTGGTGCGCCCCGGCTACGGCGACGACCAGCGGCAGTTGCGCCCCGCCGTGGTGGTCGTCGCGAAAAAGGCGCAGTGATGGCCGCCCGGCGGGATTTCTACGAGGTGCTCGGCGTGGGCAGGAACGCCGACCAGGACGAGATCCAGCGGGCCTACCGCAAGCTCGTGCGCGCCTACCATCCCGACGTCAACAAGGATCCCGGGGCGGAGGACACGTTCAAGGAGGTCGCCGAGGCGTACGCGGTGCTCTCCGATCCCGAGACGCGCCGCCGGTACGACGCGTTCGGGCACGACTTCCGCCAGGTGCCGCCCGACGTGGATCCCGCGCAGTGGGCCCGCGCCCGCGCCGGAGCGGGGGCCGGCGCGGGCGCCGGCCCGCGGCGTTCGGCACGGGCCGAGGACTTCGGGTTCGGCACGGCCGAGGGGATGGACGTCGACCTGGAGGACCTGTTCGGCGGCATGTTCGGCGGACGCGGCAGGCGGCGCAGGGGGGCCGTGCCCGGAGCCGACCAGGAGGCGGAGCTGACGCTCACGGTCGAGGAGGCCTACCACGGCGGGCGCCGTGCCCTCACGCTGCCCGGGGGCCGGCGGCTGGACGTCACGATCCCCGCGGGGGTCGCGAACGGGCAGCGCGTCAGGCTCGCCGGCCAGGGCGGGCAGGGCAGCGAGGGGGCGAGCCCGGGCGACCTCTACCTCGTCGTGAGGATCGCCGAGCATCCCCGCTATCACGTGGAGGGCCGCGACCTCCACGCCTCCCTGCCACTCGCTCCGTGGGAGGCGGCGCTGGGGGCCACGGTCGCCATCGTCACGCCGGGCGGCGAGGCGAAGCTGAAAGTGCCACCGGGCACCTCGACCGGCCGCCGCCTGCGCCTGCGCGGGCGCGGCATGCCCAACCCGCGCGGCACCGCCGGCGACTTCTTCGCCGAGGTCCGGATCATGGTGCCCGCCCGGCTCACCGACGAGGAGAGGCGGCTGTTCGAGCGGCTCGCCGCCGCATCGCGGTTCGATCCCAGGAGGCGTTCATGACCTACGCGCTGGTGCGGCCGATCCGGCTGGACCTCGACTCCTACGCCCGTGCCACCGGGCTGCACCCGGAGGCCGTGCGGCGGCTGGTGGTGCTCGGCCTGCTCGAACCGGTCTCGGACGCCAGGGGGGAGCTGTGCTTCTCCCCCTCACAGGTGGCGGCGGCCGCGCGGATCCAGAGACTGCACGACGGCCTGTCGATCAACTACGCCGCGATCGGCCTGGTGATCGACCTGCTCGACCGCATCGAGAAGCTCGAGGCCACCCTGCGGAACCTCTCACCACGACACTAGGGGGACTGGAGTGGACCCGAACCGGATGACGCAGAAATCGCAGGAGGCGCTGCACGACGCCCAGACCAAGGCCCTGCGCCACGGGCACACCGAGGTCGACGGCGAGCACCTCCTGCTGGCCCTGCTCGAACAGCCGGAGGGGCTCGCCTCCCGGCTGGTGGAGCAGGCGGGAGCCGACCCGAAAGGTCTCCGCACGGAGCTGGAGGAGGAGCTGTCGCGCCGGCCCCGGGTCAGCGGGCCGGGCGCCGCACCCGGCCAGGTCTTCATCACCCAGCGCCTGTCACGGCTGCTCGACACCGCGGACCGGGAGGCGAAGCGGCTCAAGGACGAGTACGTCTCGGTCGAGCACCTGATGCTGGCCCTGATCGAGGAGGGTGACGGCACCGCGGCGGGCCGGCTGCTGCACGGCCAGGGGCTGACCAGGAACCGGTTCCTGCAGGCGCTCACCGCCGTCCGGGGCCACCAGCGGGTCACCTCGGCCATGCCCGAAGTGGCCTACGAGGCGCTGGAGAAGTACGGGCGCGACCTGGTCGCCGATGCCCGCGCGGACAAGCTGGACCCGGTCGTCGGCCGGGACACGGAGATCCGCCGCGTGATCCAGATCCTCTCGCGCAAGACCAAGAACAACCCCGTGCTGATCGGCGACCCCGGCGTCGGCAAGACCGCCATCGTCGAAGGGCTCGCCCAGCGCATCGTCCGCGGCGACGTTCCCGAGGGACTGCGTGACAAGACCATCTTCAGCCTGGACATGGGCTCGCTCGTGGCCGGCGCCAAGTACCGAGGGGAGTTCGAAGAACGCCTCAAGGCCGTGCTGAACGAGGTGAAGGCGGCCGAGGGGCGGATCCTGCTGTTCGTCGACGAGCTCCACACGGTGGTCGGAGCCGGGGCGACCGAGGGCGCCCTGGACGCCGGCAACATGCTCAAGCCGATGCTCGCACGCGGCGAGCTGCACATGATCGGTGCGACCACGATCGAGGAGTACCGCCAGCACATCGAGAAGGACGCGGCCCTGGAGCGGAGGTTCCAGCCGGTGCTCATCGACGAGCCGTCGGTCGAGGACGCCATCTCGATCCTGCGGGGACTGCGCGAGCGGCTGGAGGTCTTCCACGGTGTCAAGATCCAGGACAGCGCGCTCGTCGCCGCGGTGACGCTGAGCCACCGCTACATCGCCGACCGGTTCCTGCCGGACAAGGCGATCGACCTGGTCGACGAGGCCTGCGCGATGATCCGGACCGAGATCGACTCCATGCCCGCCGAGCTGGACGAACTGACCCGGCGGGTGAGGCGGCTGGAGATCGAGGAGGCCGCGCTGGCCAAGGAGGAGGACCCGGCGAGCCAGGCCCGTCTGGGCGATCTGCGCAAGGAGCTGTCCGCCCTGCGCGCCGAAGCCGACGCGATGCGGGCGCAGTGGGGGGCCGAGCGTTCGGCCCTGCGCAAGGTCCAGGCTCTGCGGCAGGAGCTGGAGGTCGTGCGGAGGGAGACGGAGCAGGCCGAACGCGACTACGACCTCAACCGCGCTGCCGAGCTGCGCCACGGCAGGCTCCCCGAGCTGGAACGCCGGCTCCGCGCCGAGGAGGAGCGGCTGACCACCCGGCAGAACGGGCACCGGCTGCTGCGCGAGGTGGTGACCGAGGACGAGATCGCGTCCATCGTCTCCCGCTGGACCGGCATCCCGGTGAGCCGCCTGCAGGAAGCGGAGCGGGACAAGCTGCTCCGGCTGGACCAGATCCTGCACGAGCGGGTCGTCGGGCAGGACGAGGCCGTGCAGCTCGTGGCCGACGCCGTCATCCGCGCCCGCTCCGGCATCAAGGACCCCAGGCGCCCGATCGGGTCGTTCCTCTTCCTCGGTCCGACCGGTGTGGGCAAGACCGAGCTCGCCAAGGCCCTTGCGGCCGCCCTGTTCGACACCGAGGAGAACATGGTCCGCATCGACATGAGCGAGTACCAGGAGCGCCACACGGTCAGCCGCCTCGTCGGCGCCCCTCCCGGCTACGTCGGCTACGAGGAGGGCGGTCAGCTCACGGAGGCCGTGCGGCGCAAGCCGTACTCGGTGGTGCTGTTCGACGAGATCGAGAAGGCCCACGCGGACGTGTTCAACACGCTGCTGCAGGTCCTCGACGACGGGCGGCTCACCGACGCGCAGGGCCGCACGGTCGACTTCCGCAACACCGTGGTCATCATGACGTCGAACATCGGCTCGCATTACCTGCTCGAAGAGGTCACCCCCGACGGCGAGATCAAGCCCGAAGGACGCGACCTGGTGATGGGAGAGCTGCGGCGGCACTTCCGGCCGGAGTTCCTCAACAGGATCGACGACATCGTGCTGTTCAAGCCGCTGACGGAGGTCGAGATCGAGCGGATCGTCGAGCTGATGTTCACCGACATCAGGAAGCGGCTGGCGGACCGGCGGCTCACCCTGGAGGTCACCGGGGACGCGCGCCGCCTCATCGCCACCCAGGGATACGACCCGGTCTACGGCGCCCGGCCGCTACGCCGCTTCATCGCCCGCGAGGTCGAGACCAGGATCGGGCGCGCCCTGCTCGCCGGTGACGTTCCCGACGGCTCGGTCATCACGGTCGACGCCGGCCAGGACGAGCTGCGCGTCACCTTCCACGAGCCGGAGAGCTGACCGGGACCGGCTTACAGGTCGGTGGCGATGATCTTTTCGATGTTCCGCTCGGCGAGCGCCGTGATCGTGACGAAGGGGTTGACGCTGGTGTTGCCGGGGATCAGCGCGCCGTCGATGACGTACAGGCCGGAGTAGCCGATGAGGCGGCCGTAGTTGTCGGTGGCCTTGTTCAGCACCGCGCCGCCGAGCGGATGGTACGTGAGGTGGTCGCCCCAGATCTTGTAGACGCCGAAGAGGTCGGTCCGGTAGATCGTCCCCTCCTTCGCGTTGATCTTGTCGAAGATCGTCTTGGCCATGTCGATGGACGGCTGCTTCCAGGAGGTCTGCCAGTTCAGGTCGACCCGGCCCGTCGCGGCGTTCCAGGAGAACTGGGCGCGGTTCGGGTTCCTGGTGATCGACAGGTAGAACGAGGCGTAGGTCTCGATCCCGGTGGGCAACGGCGCGATCTCGGCGAACGCGCCCCCGGCGGCCCAGTTGTCGATGCCGGAGCAGGGGATGGTCGACTGGAGCCGGCCGGTCGGGTCCCACAGGTGGTTGGCGCGGCCGCACATCACGTTGCCGTTGTCGCCCCAGCCCTTGCCGACCTCGCCGTTCAGGTTGGGCAGGGCGCCGGTGGCCTTCAGCTTGACCAGTAGCTTGCTGGTGCCGACGCTGCCGGCGGCGAAGAACACCCGGTCCGCGATGACGGTCTTGGTCGCGGTGGTGTCGCCGTTGGTGTTGAGCTGGTCGATGACGACCGTGTAGCCGCCGCCGGACGCCGGAGCGACCGAGGTGACCATGTGCAGGGGCGAGATGGTCACCCTGCCGGTGGCCTTGGCCTGGGCGAGGTAGGTCTTCTGCAGCGATTTCTTGCCGTGGTTGTTGCCGTAGAGGATCTCGCCGGCCAGCGCCGACTTGGTGACGGTCCCGGCCGCCTCCTGCTTCATGTAGTCCCAGTCGTACACGTCGGGCACGAAGACGAACGGGAAGCCGGAACGCTGGGCGTGCTTGCGGCCGACGCGGGAGTACTGGTAGCAGGCCGTGGTGTCGAACCAGGCCGGGTCGATGGTGCCGACGCCGAGCCCGGCGTTGGCGCGCGGGTAGTAGGTGGCGTACATCTCGTCGGCGTTCACCGACGGGAGGATGGCGGCGAAGTTCTCGCGCTTGGGGGTGACCGCCATGGCTGAAGTCCTCGGCGTCCAGGATTCCGGTGTAGCGGGAGATGTCCCGGTCGATCGGGAAGCCGAGGAAGTAGTTGAGGGGGGCCTTGGTCCTGGTGCGCAGCCAGTAGGACCGGTGGTCCGGCTCCAGCGTGTTGCAGAAGATCTTGCCGTCGGAGCCGGGGGTGTCCCAGGCCATGCCCATCTCGATCAGGTGCACGTCGATGCCCGCCTGGGCGAGACGCAGGGCGGCGACGGAGCCGCCGTATCCGGTGCCGATCACCAGGGCGGGGACGTGGGCCCCGCTGGAGATCGGCGCCGGATACGGCGGCTCCGTCGCCGCCCTGCGTCTCGCCCAGGCGGGCATCGACGTGCACCTGATCGAGATGGGCATGGCCTGGGACACCCCCGGCTCCGACGGCAA
>NZ_JBEZFS010000058.1:0-27742 GCF_040649575.1 Nonomuraea sp. NPDC048916 | reverse complement strand
CCGTGATCGTGACGACCGTGGCCCCCGTCGTGAGGGTGGCTACGGCGGTCCCCGGCGCGACGGTGATTCCGGTGGTGACCGGCCGCGTCGTGAGGGTGGCTACGGGGCTGGTCCGCGTCGTGATGATGACCGGCGTTCGTTCCGTGACCGTGACGATCGTGGCCCGCGTCGCGAGGGTGGTTACGGTGGTGACCGGGGGCCGCGTCGTGATGATGACCGGCGCTCCTTCCGTGACCGTGACGATCACGGTCCCCGTGGTGAGGGCGGCTACGGCGGCCCCCGACGCGACGGTGGCTACGGTGCTGATCGAGGTCCGCGTCGTGATGATGAGCGGCGTTCGTTCGGTGACCGTGACGATCGTGGTCCTCGTCGTGAGGGTGGTTACGGGGCTGGTCCGCGTCGTGATGATGAGCGGCGCTCCTTCCGTGACCGTGACGATCGTGGCCCGCGTCGCGAGGGTGGTTACGGCGGCGATCGTGGCCCGCGTCGCGAGGGTGGCTACGGTGGCCCGCGTGGCGAAGGCGGCTACCCCGGAGACCGGGGTCCTCGGCGCGAAGGTGGAGATCGTGGCCCCCGTGGCGAGGGTGGTTACGGTGGCGACCGGGGTCCGCGTCGTGATGATGAGCGGCGTTCGTTCCGTGACCGTGACGACCGTGGCCCTCGCCGTGAGGGTGGCTACGGTGGCGACCGGGGGCCCCGTCGCGAAGGCGGATACCGTGATGACCGGTCACGCCCCTTCTCTCGCGACCGGGAGGAGCGCCCGGACGACGGCACTCGTGCCAGGTACGGCCGGAGCGACCGTGAGGAGACCGCGGAGCGCGAGAGCATGCCGGAGCTCGCGCCCGACATCACCGCCGAGGAGCTCGACAAGGAGGTACGCGACGAGCTCCGTTCGCTGCCCACTGACCTGGCCGAACTGGTGGGCAGGCATCTGGTCGCCGCCGAGCGCGCCCTCGAGGAGGACGACACCGACAAGGCGCACGAGCACACCAAGGCGGCGCGAAGGTTCGCGGCCCGCATCGGTGTCGTACGCGAGGCGGCCGGCATCGTCGCCTACCGTGCCGGTCACTTCTCCGAGGCGCTCAGCGACCTGCGTGCCGCCAGGCGGATGACCGGTTCGGATGCCTACCTCCCGATCATGGCTGATTGCGAGCGTGGTCTCGGCCGTCCCGAGCGGGCCCTCGACCTGGTCCGGTCACCCGAGGCCGAGCGCCTCGACCGGGCTGAGCGCATCGAACTGTCCATTGTCGAGTCCGGCGCGCGTCGCGACCTGGGCCAGCACGACGCCTCCGTCATCACCTTGCAGCGCCTGCCCGAGCTTCGTGATCCGCAGCCGAAGCCGTGGTCGGCCCGGCTCGCGTTCGCGTACGCGGATGCGCTGGCCGAAGCGGGGCACCAGGAGGCGGCGACCGACTGGTTCGCCAGGGCGATGGCCTTTGACGAGGATGGCGAGACCGACGCGGCGGAGAGGTACGCCGAACTCACCGGCGCCGTCATCGAGGACATCGAAGAGGACTTCGACGACGAGTCCGAAGGTGACGGTCAGGACGTGGAAGACTCCCTCGGCCTGGCAGGCGATCTGCTCGTCGAGAGGGACGAGTCCGCGCCCGTACACGACGATTCGGCGGCCGGCGAGCCTGGAGCGGAGAGCCGTTCAGGATCCGACGACGCCGAGGACGTCGTCGCCACCCCGGAGTCCAGCGACCTGGAAGGCGTCGCGGAGGAGTCAGACGAGGCGCAGGAAGCCGGGGATGTCCTGGAAACGCCGGAAGCTGGCGACCCGAAGGACATCGCCGCCGGCACATCCGGCGACCTGAGCGAAGCGCCGGATGCGAGTGATTCCTCTGAGGGGTCCGGTGATGAGGACGCCGCACGGCCCGCTGATGCGGAGGATGTCCCTGAGCCGTCCGATGCCGTCGACGCCGACGAGGTGCCGGAGCCCGCAGACGTGAGGTCGACCCCTGCCGAGGCGGAGCTCGACGACGAGGAGCCCGGCGATGACCGGACGGCCTCTGCCGAGGCGGTGAAGGGCGATACGCCTGACATCAACCTGGCATTCATCGAGCCCGACTTCGGCGACATCCTGGACGAGCCTGACGAACCAGCCAAGGATCATCCCAAGCGCGACGACTGACGTCCCACGCGGGCGTACCTCTCAGATTGGTACGGTGGGCGACCCTCAGGGGTCGCCCACCGTGTCATTCGCGAGGTTCTACGGTGAGACGCGGTCGAGCCAGTGGATGATCCCGGCGACGTTCGACGAGGCACCGCTGAGCAGCTCGAACTGTTCCGCCGTCTCGTCGTCGGACATCAGCGCGGTGTAGCGCTCCTTGGTGCGATCCCTGACCATGGCGACTGCATGGTCGAGGTCCACGCCCTCCGAATGAGCCTGCCGGGTCAGATCGACCCAGACGCGGAGCTCCTCCGCAGATCGTTCCAGAGTCTCCTGTGCGGCGTTCACGGGTCCGTAGTGGCTGAACAGGAGCCGCTGCGGACCCAGCGCTCCGAACAGCGCGATCGAGTCGAGTGCGGTCTGAAGGTCGAAGTCGGGGGGCGGGGTGGCGGGGCGCAGGTCACCGGTCTGGGGCAGGTAGACGCCGGCCGCGTCACCCACGTACAGGTCGCCGGTGCCCGAGTCGACCAGGCCGACGTGGTGTTTGGCGTGACCGGGGGAGTAGTGGCTGCTCAGCGTCCTGCCGTTGCCCAGGTCGATAGAGCCGGTGTCGCCCAGTGCGACGATCCGCTCGGCATCGGTGGGTGACAACTCACCGAAAAGCGTGTCGAGCCGGTCGCCCCACACCATCCGGGCGCTGGCCATCAGGCGCGACGGGTCGGCCAGATGCCTGGCACCCTTCTCGTGCACGACGATCTGCGCGTCCGGGAAGAATCTCGCGATGTCTCCGACCCCTCCGGCGTGGTCGAGGTGGATGTGCGTGACGACAACGGTCGCCAGGTCCTGAGGCCCCACGCCGAGCGAGGCCAGCGCGTCGCGCACCACCGGCGCCGACGTCGAGGTGCCGGTCTCGACGAGACACGGACGATCCCCCAGGATCAGGTATCCAGCGGTAATGCCCGAATATCCAGCCATTTTCGTGTCGATTTCATAGACGTCGCCGCCTAGGGCGGTGATGTTGTCCACAGGCAACTCCCGAGCGTTAACCACTGTCCCCAGAACGGCGTTCGAGCCGATCCGGCTTCCTGCTCATCGTAGAGAGTGATCCTCACCAGACCACCGATGGGAGGACGACAGTGGACCGCAATGAGGTCGTGCTGGTGGGGAGGCTGTCCATGGCAGCCGAGGACAAAACGCTGCCGAGCGGCGACACCCTGACGAAATGGCGCCTGGTCGTACGGCGTCGCCGCCGTCACAAGCGAGGCGAGGCCCTGACGGACAGCATCCCGTGCGTGACCTTCAACCCTGAGGCGGCCGCCATCGTTCACAGCCTCAACCTCCACGACACCCTGGAGGTCACGGGGGCCTTCCGTTGCCGCATCTACGGCCCGTCCACGGCCAAGGTCTGGCGTTACGAGGTGGAGGTGGTCACCGCCAAGGCGGTCGACGCGGCATCCCCGGCCGCTGAGGAGACGGCCGAGGTGATGGCCGCAGACCTCGGGGCCCGGCCACCTCGCCCCGTGGCTTCCCTCGCCCAGGTGGGCTGACCTTCGGTGGCCACCCGATCCGCGTCTTCTCCCGCTCGGCCCATCGTGCCGTGCCACGCGAGTCCACCTTTCGTGAGGCCGCGTCGAGGCGTCGTGATGGCGAAGCGCGTGCACGGGTTCCTGCGGGCGAGTGGGGGCTTCAGTCGATGGCGAAGGTGCGTAGAACGAGACCTGTGCGGGGCTTGGGGCCGAAGGAGGTGGATTTGCGGGGCACTCGCTCGCCGCCCGCCGCCACGACCAGTACGTTCTCGACGGCGAGGGGCTTGAGGATCACGGCTGTGCCGCCCATGTGGACGGCCAGCCGGAGAGCCGCTTCCGCGTCGTGATGGACGATGCGTACGGCCTGCTCGTCATCCTGCATGCCCCAGACCTTCGGCATGACGAACTCCGTGAGGATGGAGGTGTTGAGGGAGTTCCAGCGATCGGAGCGGTCGGCGGGCATGGCGCGGGCGAGCTGCACCGGGTCGGGGTTGGTCAGCAGGTGGCAGCCGCCCTCACCGGCGATGAGGAAGGCCGGCTCCGGAGCGGCGTCGAGCGCGGCCAGGCCCTGGGCGAGGTCGGGGTGGTCCTGGACACGCCACGACCCCTTGGCCCTGGCGGCCGCCTCGTCGAGCGGGAGAGCGGGGACGACCCGGTGGATGGCCTTGAGGTCGGGTGGGTACGCGGATGAGTCGACGAGCAACGCCAGCCCGAAGTCCCACGGGCCCAGCGCCTCCGCGACGCTCTCGGACGAGGCGCCGGGCTCCAGAGAGAGGGGCCGCGAGGCGGTGCGGCTGGCGTGCTCCTGGCGTTGGAGCACGCGATACGTCGCGTACCTGTGGTGGCCGTCGGCGATGAGGGCCTGGCGGGTGCGGAGGTCGGCGTTGACGGCGTCGATCTCCGACTGGTCCGTGATCGCCCAGAGGCTGTGGTCGAGGCCGTCCTCCGTCCGGGCTCGCACCAGAGGTGGGCGGGTCGAGGCCACCTCGTCCACCAGTGCCGTGGCCGTGCTCTGGCCGCCGTCGTAGAGGAGGAAGATCGGTTCGAGGTTGGCCTGGGTGGTGCTCATGAGGGCGAGGCGGTCGGCGACCGGGCCGGGCAGGACGTCCTCGTGAGGCAGGATGATGTGGCGCGCCGGGTCGGCGAGGGCCACGTCGCCGATGAGCCCGCGCTGCAGCACTCCGGGGCCGCTCTGCTCGTACACGTAGAGCGCCGGGAGCTCGTCAGGCGCCAGCACGCCTGAGTTGAGCCAGGCACGCAAGGTGTCCCGGGCCTCCACATACCTCTCTTCGAGGGGCTTATCGGACCGGCTGGCGGGGGAAGGTTCAGAAGACGCACCGGACTCGCGTGGGGAGGACGGTGACATGCCGGGAAGGATGAGGCGGACGACGTTGTTGGGATGTGTGTCGAGGAGGATACGGACGTCCCCGTCGGAGATCAGATCGTAGGGCGGAGAGGTCACTTTGGCGGGTTCGTCGACAGTGAAGCGGACGCCGCGGAAGGGCCGCAGCACCAGTCCGTCGGGCACCGGCAGTTCATGAATCCCCATATCGGGCATGCTCCCATAAAGGTCCGAGTCTTCCGGAAGTCCCCACACTCCAGCGATTCCGGGATCGCGGTGATCCAGCGGATCCCTCGTCTGCCGATGAAGGAGGCCTCACGCATGGTCCAAGGGCGAAACGTCCACGATGATTCCCCTGGAGCCCCGGAGGGTGACGTATACGAGTGGTATCAGCGTGGGGTGAAGTTGCTGCGAGACGGTAGCCCAGCGGCCGCTGCAGCGCTGCTCGAGCGCGCCGCGACGGCCGAACCCCACTCTCGGAGCATCCGTGAGGCGCTGGCCCGGGCGCAGTTCAACTCGCGGCAGTACAACGACGCCGCCGCGAGCTTCCGGCAGATCGTCGACGCCAACCCGGCGGAGGACTACGCCTATTTCGGGCTCGGCCTGGCGCTGTGGCGGACGGGCGACGTGGAGGGAGCCCAGGAGCCGCTCGCGATCGCCGTGGCCATGCGCCCGGACGAGCGTCACTATGTGTCCGCCTTGAAGAGTGTGCGGGCCACGTTGCGGGCTCGCCGGGAGATGTGACCTACACCCCGTGGCGGGCGGTGATGGTGTTTCGGCCGTCGACGGCCAGGCCGGGCGCCGTCCGATCGAAGGTGACTGTGAACGCCACCAGCCCCGTCGGCATACGAGGCAGCCGGGCCTGCTCCCGGGCCGTCATGCTCCCTGTCTGGCGTGGTCCCGGGCCGCCCCGTTCCCGGACTGCCGTGTCCCTGGACTGCCGTGTTCCTGGACTGGCCTGCTCCCAGGCTGATGTGTTCCTGGGATGCCGCGTTCCCGGGCTGCGGTGTCCCTGGACTGGGGTGCTCCCGGTCTGGCGTGTTCCTGGGATGCCGTGTTCCCGGACTGCGGTGTCCCTGGACTGCGGTGTCCCTGGACTGGTGTGCTCCCGGTCTGGCGTGTCCTGGGATGCCGCGTTTCCGGACAGGCGTGCTCCCGGATTGACGTGCCGCCCCAGCGTCGCCCGGCCTTGGCGGCGTGGCCCGCCGGGGAGAGGGCGCCGAACGGCTTCGCCCATGCCCGCGGGGTGAGGCGGAGTGAGATCGAGTCGCCCGGACATGGTCGGCCTTCCCTCGGGTGGGTACGAGGTCCGAGGCTAAAGTCTCATGCGACGTGAGAGTCGACCGGAATGAGGCGCTGTGCTGATCGACGGCTATGACACCCTGCTGCTCGACCTCGACGGGGTCGTCTACCTGGGCAACCAGGCGGTTCCCGGCGCGCCCGAGGCGCTGGAAGAGGCGCGGAGCAGCGGCGTCCGGCTGGCGTACGTCACCAACAACGCCTCACGCACTCCCGCGGCCATCGCCGCGCATCTGCGCCGGCTGGGCGTGCCGGCGACGGCCGCCGACGTCGTCAGCTCCGCCCAGGCGGCCGCCCGGCTGGTCTCCGAGCGGGTCCCGCCGGGGTCGAACGTGCTGGTGGTCGGCGGGTCCGGCCTGCGGCTGGCGGTGCGTGACCGTGGGCTCCGGCCGGTGAGCACGGCGATGGACGCGCCGGTCGCGGTGGTGCAGGGCTTCGCGCCGGGGATCTCGTACGGCCTGCTGGCGGAGGGAGCGCTGGCGGTGCGGCAGGGCGCGCTGTTCGTCGCGTCCAACGGCGACGACACCATGCCCACCGACCGCGGCGAGCTGCCGGGCAACGGGTCGATGGTGCGGGTGATCGCCACGGCGACGGGCGTGCAGCCGCTCTACGCCGGCAAGCCCGATCCGCCGCTGCACCGGGAGTCGATGATCCGCACCGGAGCCCGCCGGCCGCTGGTCGTGGGCGACCGGCTGGACACCGACATCGAGGGAGCGGTCAACGCCGGCGTGGACGGCCTCGTGGTGCTCACCGGCGTGGCCACTCCGCTCGACCTGCTCACGGCCGGTCCCCGGCACCGGCCGACGTACCTCTCCGAGGATCTGTCGGCGCTGCTCCAGCCCTACCCGGAGGTACGAGGGGGCGCCTGCGGTGGCTGGCGGGCCCGCTGGGTGGACGGCCTGCTGCGCCTGGAGGGCGACGGAACCCGGATCGACGGCCTGCGAGCCGCCTGCGACGCGGCGTGGGCTGCGG
Source organism: Nonomuraea sp. NPDC048916 (assembly GCF_040649575.1). NCBI lineage: Bacteria > Bacillati > Actinomycetota > Actinomycetes > Streptosporangiales > Streptosporangiaceae > Nonomuraea > Nonomuraea sp. NPDC048916. Next base: position 20,490 of record NZ_JBEZFS010000058.1, on the reverse strand, counting down.
CGGGTGAGGGGCGTGCCGAGGAGGACACGGTCAAGCAGGTGCTCGATCGCGTCGCGTAATGATCGCCTCAGCTGACGCGTAGGGCGGTCTGGCGCGTGAGCCTGGACAAGGGACGCGTTCGGCGGTCTGGCGCGGAGCCGGGACAGGTGATGCTCAGGGCGTGGCGCGTGAGCCGGGTCAGGTGACGCGTTCGGCGGTCTGGCGGGCGAACTGCCAGGCGCCCACGGCGAGCAGCAGCGACGAAGCCGCCACCAGCGCTCCCAGCGACACCGGCACCCCGCCGGTCCACCCCCGCAGCACCAGCAGCCGCATCACCTCGATCGCGTACGTGAGCGGGTTGAGCCGGGCCACGGCCTCCATCCACCCGGGCATGGCCGACAGCGGCACGAAGGCGTTGCTCATGAACAGCAGCGGCAGCGGCGCGAACCCGGTGATCGCGAAGAACGTCCCGTGGGAGGGCACCGCACAGGCCAGCGCCATCCCCGCCGCCGTGAGCGCCAGCGTCAGCAGCCCCGCCGCCACCAGGATCGCCAGCACTCCGGGCACGCCGGTGGCCGGCCGCACGCCCAGCACCAGCGCCATCAGCAGGATGATCAGCGCCTGGACGGAGTTCATGCCCACCTGGAAAAGGAACCGCGACGCGATCAGCGAGCTGCGCCTGATCGGCATGCTGAGCAGTTTGTCCAGGTAGCCCGTTTCCTTGTCGAACAACAGCGGCATCGCCGCCGTCACCCCGTTGCCCACCACGGTGAACGCGATGATGCCGGGCACCGCGAACGCGATGTAGTCGTCGGCGCCCACGATCCGCGGGTCGACGGCGCCGCCCAGCGCGCCGGCGAAGAACACCAGCCACACGGCGGGCTGGAGCACGCTGAACAGCAGGTTCAGTCGCTCCCGCAGCATCATCAGCAGCCAGCGGCGCGACAGCGCGAGCACTTCCCGCGACCACATCCGCACTTCCCGCGACCACATCAGAAGGACTCCTCACGCAACGCGGGGCCGGTGTGCCGGAGGAACACCTCGTCCAGGGACGGGACGCCCAGGTCCGCCTTCAGCGACGCCGGTGTCCCACTCGCCACCGAGCGGCCGTGGTCGACGATCGTCAGACGGTCGCAGAGCCGGTCGGCCTCGTCCATGTAGTTGGTCGCCACCAGCACGGTCATCCCCTCCGCGCACAGGGAGCGGATGTGGTCCCACATGTGGTGGCGCGACTGCACGTCCAGCCCGAGCGTCGGCTCGTCCAGGATCAGCAGCTCCGGCCGGTGCAGCAGCCCGCAGGCCTCCTGATCGTGGTCGTCTTGCCGGCGCCGTTCGGCCCGAGCAGGCCGAACACCTCGCCCGGCCCGATCGCCGGCGCCAGCTCGTCGACGGCGAGCCTGTCGCCGAAGGCGCGGCTCAGCCGGTCGGCTTCGATGATGAGACCCATGCGTTCGCCCACCGCCTAATAGTTAATGAAACCATTAAGTATCTGCCGGGGCGAACGGGTCAACGGGTGCGTCAGATGAGGCGGCGCAGGCGCAGCAGGTCGCCGAAGCTCGCGTCGATCTTCACCCTGCCCCCGAGCAGCGCGCGGGCCAGGTCGAGCTCGCCGTCGACCAGCGACACGAGATCGTCGCTGCCGATCGTCAGCCGGACGTCGGGGGACCGGCCGTCCATCGGAGGTTCTTCGCGGAACGGGTCGAGCCCGTCATGATGCAGGCGACCGTAGAACGTCACGGAAAGGTCGGGGACCCGGCAGCTGACCGTGCGCTCGACCACATGCCTGGCCCGGTCCTGCTCGTCGATCTCGTCGAACTGGGCGACGAGCTTGGTCAGTGCCGCCCGGCACTCCTCGACGCTTGCCATGATGCCCATCCTTTCTGACCTCTGGAACTCAGCGTTCCACATCAGTCGCGCCCCCTATGACCCTTCAACGTCTGACACGCCTGCCAAGGTGCCGGGCGCTCCCGCGAGGCGTTACCGTCGTGTCATGAGTGCGCTGCCGGAGGAGACCGGCGACGAGCGGGTCGACGCCGTGCTCACCGGCCTCGATCGTCTGGCCGGGCTGCCGGTGGGCGACCACGTGGCGGTGTTCGAGGAGGCGTTCTCCGGGCTCGAGGCCACGCTCGCCGACGTGGACGACCAGTGAGCCGCAGGATACGTCTGGACAGTGAGCTGGTACGACGCGGCCTGGCGCGCTCGCGCGAGCAGGCGGCCCAGCTCATCGAGGCCGGCCGGGTCACGGTCGGCGGCCGGCGGGCGGGCAAGCCGGCCACGCAGGTCGACACCGCCTCGCCCATCGTCGTGGCCGAGTCCTCCGACGGGCCCGACTACGTCTCGCGCGGCGCCCACAAGCTGCTCGGCGCGCTCAAGGCGTTCCGGAGCCTGACCGTCGAGGGCCGCCGCTGCCTCGACGCGGGCGCGTCCACCGGCGGGTTCACCGACGTGCTGCTGCGCGGCGGCGCCGCCCACGTGCTCGCCGTCGACGTCGGCTACGGCCAGCTGGCCTGGTCGCTGCGCACCGACGAGCGGGTCACCGTGATGGAGCGGGTCAACGTGCGCGACCTCACCCCCGACATGGTCGGCGAGCCGCCGACGCTGGTCGTGGGCGACCTGTCGTTCATCTCGCTGCGGCTCGTGCTGCCCGCCCTGGCCGCCGTGGCCGCTCCGCGGGCCGACTTCGTGATGCTGGTCAAGCCGCAGTTCGAGGTGGGCAAGGACCTCGTGGGGGCCGGCGGCGTGGTGCGCGACCCCGCGCTGAGGGCCGGAGCCGTGCGCGAGGCGGCGCGCAGCGCCATCCAGCTCGGCCTGGAGGTGCGCGGCGTCACCGCCAGCCCGCTGCCGGGCCCTTCGGGTAACGTCGAATACCTCCTCTGGCTGGGCAAAGGGGAGGGCGAGTCATCAGTCGCCGACCTCGAAGCCGAGATCCAGCGTGCCGTCGCGGAAGGGCCGCAATGAACCGGACCGTCCTGGTCACCGTGCACACCGGGAGGGAGGCCGCCGTCGACAGCGCCCGCCTGGTCATCGGGCGGCTGGTCGACGCCGGCCTGACGGTCAGGGTGCTCGACCTGGAGGCGTCCGAGCTCGACTGCCCGGCGGCCGAGGTGGTGCCCGGCGACGCCGCCGCGGCCAAGGGCGCCGAAGTCATGATCGTGCTTGGCGGCGACGGCTCCCTGCTCCGCTCGGCCGAGCTCGCCAGGCCCACCGGCACCCCGCTGCTCGGCGTCAACCTCGGGCACGTCGGGTTCCTGGCGGAGGCCGAGGTGGCCGACCTCGCCGCGGCGGTCGACAGCGTCGTCGCCGGCCGCTACGACGTCGAGGAGCGCATGACGATCGACGTCCTGGCCCGGCAGAACGGGCAGATCATCGCCGATACGTGGGCGCTCAACGAGGCGTCCGTGGAGAAGCGCGACCGCATGCTGGAGGTCGTGGCCGAGATCGACGGGCGGCCGCTGTCGCGCTGGGGCTGCGACGGCGTGATCTGCGCGACCCCCACCGGCTCGACCGCCTACGCCTTCTCGGCTGGCGGCCCGGTGGTCTGGCCGGAGGTCGAGGCGCTGCTCATGGTGCCGATCAGCGCCCACGCGTTGTTCGCCAGGCCGCTGGTGGTCTCGCCGCGCTCCACGCTGGCCGTCGAGATCCTGCCCGACACGCCCGGCGGCGTGTTGTGGTGCGACGGGCGACGCCGTTTCGACCTGCCGTCCGGCACCCGCGTGGAGGTCCGCAGGGGCTCCGATCCGGTACGCCTGGCACGGTTGCACGGGGTGGAGAGCACCGGCGCGCCGTTCACCGACAGGTTGGTCGCCAAGTTCGAACTACCCGTTCAGGGGTGGCGCGGAAGGGTGCGTCCCTGAGTGAATGAGCGGTGAGGCGCGTAGGATCATGCGCACAGGTGTTCGGAGCGACGGGAGTGGGCAGTGCGACCAAGGGTCGAGGAGGTCCGCATCCAGGGGCTCGGCGTCATCGATGAGGCCGTGCTTGAGCTTTCGCCGGGTTTCAACGTGGTCACCGGCGAGACCGGCGCGGGCAAGACGATGGTCGTCACCGGGCTCGGGCTGCTGTTCGGCGGCCGGGCCGACCCGTCGCGCATCAGGCCGGGCGCCGACAAGGCCACCGTCGAGGGCACGCTCGTCATCGAGACCGGCGGCCGGGTCGCCCAGCAGGTCGAGGACATCGGCGGCGAAGTAGACGACGGCGAGCTCATCATCTCCCGCACCGTCTCGGCCGAGGGCCGATCGAGGGCCTGGCTGGGCGGTCGCGGTGTGCCCGTCGGCACCCTGACCTACCTGGCCGACGACCTCGTCGCGGTGCACGGCCAGATGGACCAGCAGCGCCTGCTCCAGCCCGCCAGGCAGCGCGCCGCGCTCGACCGCTACGCGGGCAACGACCTGGTCAAGCCGCTGCGCGCCTATGCGCAGGCGTACAAACGGCACAAGCAGGTGGGCGCGCTGCTCGAGGAGCTCACCACCAGGGCGCGCGAGCGCGCCCATGAGGCCGACCGGCTCAGGTTCGGCCTGGAGGAGATCGAGAAGGTCGACCCCAAGCCGGGCGAGGACACCGAGCTGCGCGGCGAGGAGGAGCGGCTCTCGCACGCCGACGCCCTGCGCGGCGCCGCCACCAGCGCTCACACGGCGCTGCTCGGCGACCCGATGGAGGCGGCGAGCGACACGCGCGACGTGATCTCGCTGCTCGGTGAGGCGCGCACGGCCGTCGAGGCGGTGCGCGACTTCGACGCGCAGCTGGCCGGGATGGCCGAGCGTCTGGCCGAGGCCGGCTACCTGATCTCCGATGTGGCCACCGACCTGGCCGCCTACGCCGAGTCGATCGAGGCCGACCCCGCCCGGCTGGCCGCCGTGCAGGAACGCCGGTCGGTGCTGTCCGGCTTGATCCGCAAGTACGGCGAGGACAGCGCGGGTGTCCTGGCCTGGGCGCGCGAGTCGGCGGCCCGCCTGGCCGAGCTGGAGGGCGACGACGACCGCATCGAGGAGCTGACCCGCGAGCACGACGAGCTGACCGCCCGGCTGACCGAGCTGGCGGCCAAGCTGACCGCGGTGCGCCAGGCCGCGGCCGAGCGGTTCGGCCAGGCCGTCACCGAGGAGCTGACCGCGCTGGCCATGCCCCATGCCAGGGTCGTCGTCCAGCTCACCAGGGCCGCCGACTTCGGCCCCGAGGGCGTCGACGAGGTCGAGCTGCGCATGGCCGCCCATCCCGCGGCTCCGCCGCTGCCGCTCAACAAGGGCGCCTCGGGCGGCGAGCTGAGCCGCGTCATGCTCGCCATCGAGGTGGTGTTCGCCGGTGCCGACCCGGTGCCGACCTTCGTGTTCGACGAGGTCGACGCGGGGGTGGGCGGCAAGGCCGCGGTCGAGATCGGCCGCAGGCTGGCCCGGCTGGCGCGCACCGCCCAGGTCGTGGTCGTCACCCATCTGCCGCAGGTCGCCGCCTTCGCCGATCAGCACCTGGTGGTCGAGAAGGCCAGTGACGGCAGCGTCGTGCGCAGCGGCGTGCTGGCGCTCAACCATGAGGGCAGGGTTCGCGAGTTGTCCCGCATGCTGGCCGGACTGGAAGATTCCGAGCTGGGCAGGGCACACGCCGAAGAACTCCTCGGGCTGGCCGCGGCAGATCGGTGATCCGGTGTGACATAGCGGACACACCGCGTACCGAATGGCCTCCCAGCCGTTTCACTCTGGCAGGATGGTCTTGATGAAGGTTCCGGGGAGCAGAATGCCGGGCCTCCGCGGGAGGAAGGTCGGAGACCTTCCCGGTGTCACGGCTGTGGCGAGAATCGATCGGCGGACGAAGAGGCTGACCAAACGCCTCCGGCCCGGTGAGATCGCGATCATCGACCACGTCGACGTGGACCGGGTCAGCGCGGAGGCTCTCGTCGCGTGTGGCGTCGCCGCCGTGGTCAACGTCGCTTCGGGCATCAGCGGCCGCTATCCCAACCTGGGGCCACAGATTCTCGTCGAAGCCGGTGTGCCGTTCGTCGACAACGCCACTCCGGAGTTGTTCGAGCGCATCCAGGACGGCGACGTCGTCCGCCTGCACGGGGGCGTCGTCCACCTCGACGACGAGATCGCCGGCAAGGGCGAAGAGCAGACGGCCGAGACCATCGACGCGGCCATGGCCGAGGCCCGCGCCGGGCTCGCCGTGCAGATCGAGGCCTTCGCCGTCAATACGATGGAGTACGTCCGCGGTGAGGGAAAGCTGCTCATCGACGGCGTGGGGGTGCCCGACATCCGCACTCCCATGGAGGACAGACACGCCCTCATCGTGGTGCGTGGCTACCACTACAAGGAAGACATCGCCACGCTGCGCCCCTACATCCGCGAATACCGCCCGGTGCTCATCGGCGTCGACGGCGGGGCCGACGCGCTGCTCGAGGCCGGCTACCTGCCCGACGTGATCGTGGGCGACTTCGACTCGGTCTCCACCAAGGCGCTCACCTGCGGCGCCGAGCTGGTCGTCCACGCCTACCGTGACGGCAGGGCCCCCGGCCTGGAGCGGGTCCACCAGCTCGGCCGCGAGGCCGTGCTCTTCCCCGCCACCGGCACCAGTGAGGACATCGCGATGCTGCTGGCCGACGACAAGGGCGCCGAGCTGATCGTCGCCGTCGGCACCCACGGCACCCTCGAGGAGTTCCTCGACAAGGGACGCTCCGGGATGGCCAGCACCTTCCTCACCCGGCTGCGCATCGGCAGCAAGCTCGTCGACGCCAAGGGCGTCAGCAGGCTCTACCGCAGCCGCATCTCCACGCCACAGCTGCTGCTGCTGGTGATCACGGCGCTGATCACGATGAGCGTGGCGCTCTTCCTGTCACCACTTGGAAAAACCTGGCTCAACGGCCTGCAGGACGTCTGGAACGCATTCATCTTCTGGTTGGTCGGACTCTTCTCGTGATCGATTTTCGCTATCACCTCGTCTCCATCGTCGCGATCTTCCTCGCGCTCGCCGTGGGCATCGTCATGGGCACCACGCTGCTGCAGGAGCCGGCGCTCAAATCGGCCGAGGAGCTGACCGCCCAGCTGGCCAAGACCAAGGAGGAGCTGCGCACCCAGGTCAACCTGCTGCAGGGCAGGGAGGCGGGCAATGCCGCGTTCGTCGGCGAGCTCACGCCGAAACTCGTGGCGGACGAGCTCAACGGCGAGCGCGTGCTGCTGATCGAGGCCCCCGGCTCCAGCACCGCCTACCGGGAGGCGCAGCACCAGGTCCTCCTTCAGGCGGGCGCCGCGATCGCCGGACGCGTGACGCTGACCGACAAATACCTCGACCCCGCCAACGCCGGCGTGCTCGACGGGCTGGTCAACCAGCTCAAGCCGGCCGACATGGTGTTCACCGAGGGGGCCTCCACCTACGACAAGGCGGCCACCCTGCTCGCGGCCACGCTCATGACCGCCGACCAGAGCCAGGCGGGCACCGCCAACCCGGCCACCGCGGCCGTGCTCGACGGCTTCGAGACCGGTGGCCTGCTCAACCTCGAGAACGAGCCCCAGAAGCGGGCCACCCTGGCCGTGATGTTCGCTCCGGAGGAGCCCTTCGAGGGCAGACACGCCGAGATCCAGGCCGACGCTCTCGCCTCGCTCGCCGGCGGGCTCGACGCGGGCGGCAAGGGCGCGGTGATGACCGGCAGCGGAAGCATCGCGGCAGGCCCCGGAGGAGCGATCACCGCGGTGCGCGACGACGGCGACCTCGCCAAGCGCGTCTCCACCGTCGATACCCCCGACATGCCCGCGGGTCAGATCGTGATCGTCTACGCTCTGCGGGAGCAGGCGCGCGGAGGCGTGGGCCAGTACGGCATCGGCACCGGAGCCTCGGCGCCCATGCCCGCGCTGCCCACCTCGTCCCCGTCCCCCACTACCGAGTCAGGGAGCTGACATGGCCCGTGGCCTGCTCTACGCCCTCGCCGGCGCCGCCCTCGGCGCGGCCGCCGCCCGCGCCGCCTACACCGCCTTCACGCGGGCGCGGACGCAGGACCCAGGCGACCGCTGGACCCGCAAGAACCACCGGGGCGAGCCGATCACCCTGCTCGAAGGGCCCGCGTTCGTGGCCGGCTCCGGCGCCGCGCTCGCGCTCGCGCCCGGCCTCCCCGCCCGCGTCCGGCTGGCGGCGCTGCTCGCCGGAGGCGGCAGCGGGGCGCTCGGCGCCTACGACGACCTCTACGGCACGACGTCCTCCAAGGGATTCAAAGGTCACCTGAGCGCGCTCACGCGCGGCGAGGTCACCAGCGGCGCCGTCAAGATCCTCGGCATCGGCGCCACCGGCCTCGGCGCCGCCGCGCTCGTCTCACAGGGTCCCGTCGACACCCTGGTCAACGGCGCCACCGTGGCCGGTGCCGCCAACCTGGCCAACCTCTTCGACCTGCGCCCCGGACGGGCGATCAAGGTCGGGCTGCTCGCGGGCGGGCCGCTGCTGGCCGCCTGCCTGCTTCGCGACCGGCCGGTGAGCGCCGCCCTCACCGCCGTGCCCCTGGGCGCCGCCGCCGCGCTGCTGCCCGAGGACCTGGGCGAGCGGGCCATGCTCGGCGACGCGGGCGCCAACGCGCTGGGCGCCCTGCTCGGCCTCGCGGCCGTGACCAAGCTCGGCCGCCCGGGCAGGTTCGTGCTGCTCGGCACCGTCGTGGCGCTCACGGCCGCCGCCGAGAAGATCAGCTTCACCAAGGTGATCGCGGGCAACCGGGCCCTCAACCACCTCGACATGCTCGGCCGCCGCCCGGCCGGCGCCGTGTGACCGGAGCCGACTCGACGGCGGGATCGTCGGTGCGGCCTGCCAGGATGTCAGCGTGAGCAGGCACGGGCGGGCATCGTGACGCCGAGGCTGGCGCGTGGCGTCGCGGGCGGGGCCATGCTCATCGGCGCGATCACGATCCTGGCGCGCGTCACCGGGTTCGCCAAGCAGTACGCCTTCGCCCAGACCATCGGCACCAACTGCCTCGCCACCGCCTACGCCACCGCCAACCAGGTGCCCAACATCATCTTCGAGGTCGTCGTCGGCGGCGCCCTGGCCGGCATGGTCGTCCCGGTCCTCGCGGGCGCGGCGGCCGGCCGCTCCGCCACCGAGCCGCCGGGTGGCGCCGGGGTGCCGGCGGGGCGCGAGCGGGTGGAGTGGATCAGCTCCGCGCTGATGACCTGGGTGGTCGTCGTGCTGGTGCCGCTCGGCCTGCTCACCGCGCTGCTCGCGGAGCCCATCGCCGGGCTGTTCTTCGGCGACACGCTGCAGGGCTGCGACGCCGGCGCGGTCACCGCGGTCGCCACCCGCATGCTGGTCGTGTTCGCCCCCCAGATCCCCCTGTACGGCGTCGCGGTCGTCCTCTACGGAGTGCTCCAGTCGCACCACCGCTTCGCCTCGCCCGCCCTCGCCCCCCTGGTCTCCAGCGTCGTCGTCATCGTCGCCTACCTGGCGTTCGTCCCGCTCAGCGACGGTCACACCGACCCGGCCGCGGTGCCCACGGCCGCCGAGCTGGCCCTGTCCGCCGGCACCAGCCTCGGCGTGCTGGCCCTCGTGCTCACCGTGATCGGCCCCACCTCCGGGCTCGGCCTGCGATGGCGGCCCACGCTGCGCTTCCCCGAGGGCGTCGCGGCACAGGCGCGCAGGCTGGCGCTGGCCGGGGTCGCCGCGCTGCTCGCCCAGCAGGCCGCGATGATCGTCGTGCTGCTGCTGTCCAACAACGCCATCGGCAACGGCGCGATCGTGGTCTACAACTACGCGTGGGCGATCTACCTGGTGCCCTACGCGGTGCTCGCCGTGCCCATCGCCACCAGCGCGTTCCCGCGGCTGTCCGCGCAGGCGGAGGCGGGCGACCATGGCGGCTTCGTCACGCTGGCCGCCGGCACCACGCGGGCGGTGGTGCTCGTGTCCGGGCTCGCCGCCGGCGTGCTCGCCGCCGTCTCCGGGCCGGGCGCGGTGGTGTTCCTCGGCTTCAAGAGCGACGTGCCCGCCGCCGACTTCGCGCGGGCCGTCGCGCTGTTCGCCCCCGGTCTCATCGGCTACGGGCTCATCGCGCACCTGACCCGGGTCCTGTACGCCGCGGGCCGGGGCCGGGCGGCGGCGACCGGCACGGTGGCGGGCTGGCTCGTCGTCATGGCCGCGCAGACCGTCCTCGTGCCGGCCCTGCCTGACGGGTGGAAGATCGCCGGGCTGGCGCTCGGCATGACGGTGGGCATGACGGTGGGCGGCGCGCTGCTGCTGGCCTCCGTCGTGGCGGCCCGGGGCCGTGGGGCGGCCAACGGGCTGGGCCGGGCCGCCCTGGCCGCCGTGACGGGAGGGGGCGCCGGCTACCTGGCCGGCGCGGCCGTGGTGGCCTGGCTCGGCGCACGTGGCATCTGGCCCAACGTGGGCGCGGCCGTCCTGGCCGCGATCGTGGCGACGGCCGCCGGAGGGCTGGTCGTCGCGCTGGTGGACCGGGCCGACGCCCGGATGGTGGCCGGCCGGCTCACGCGCGGCGGGGTGCCGCGCGGATCCGGCGGGTCCTGAGAGGGAGGAACTCCTGTGCGGGTCGCATTCGTGCTGGGCACCACGTCCGGCGGCACGGGCAGGCACGTCCGGATGCTGGTGGAGGGGCTGGTCCGGCGCGGGCATCAGGTGCTGGTCGCCGGGCCGCGCGGCGTCGAGGAGCGCTTCTCCTACACCGGGGCGGGCGCCCGCTTCGTCGAGGTGCCCGTCTCGGACCGGCCGCATCCGCTCAACGACGCGCGGGCGGTGCTCGTCATCAGGCGGCTGGCGATGGGCGCCGACGTCGTCCACGCCCACGGCCTGCGGGCCGGCGCGCTCGCGGCGCTGGGCCGCCGCGCGCCCCGAGGCGGCCCGGCCCGGGCGCCGCTGGTGGTCACGCTGCACAACGCGCTCACCGCCGGCGGGCTGATCGGCTTCGTCTACAGGCTGCTGGAGCGCGTCGTGGCCGGACGGGCCGATCGCGTGCTGGTCGTCTCGCCCGACCTCGGCGAGCGGATGTCGGCGCTCGGGGCACGTGACGTGCGGGCCGCAGTGGTGCCCGCGCCCCCGCCGGGACCCGCGCGACGCCGCCCCGAGGAGGTGCGGGCCGAGCTGGGAGCCGGGCGGCGGCCCATCCTGCTGACCGTCGCCAGGCTCGCGCAGCAGAAGGGCCTCGACACCCTCCTCGACGTCGCGCGCGGTCCGTGGCCGGACGACGACCCCGGCCGCTCGCCGCTGTTCGTGGTGGCGGGGGAGGGGCCGCTGCGCGAACGGCTGCAGGCCAGGATCGACGCCGAGCGGCTGCCGGTGATGCTGCTCGGCAACCGCGACGACGTGCCCGACCTGCTCGCCGCCGCCACCGCCGTGCTGGTGACGGCCCGGTGGGAGGGGCAGCCGCTCAGCCTCAGCGAGACGCTCATGGCGGGCCGGCCGGTGATCGCGACGGAGGTGGGCGGGATTCCGGCGCTGCTCGGCGGAGCCGGCCTGCTGGTCCCCTATGGGGACGTCGAGGCGTTGCGGTCCGCCGTCCGCACGCTGGTGGGGGATCCGGAGGCGGTGGCGAGGATGGCGGCCGCGTCCGCGCGACGCGGGGCGGCGCTGCCGGACGCCGATGACGCGGTGGAGAGAGTTATGTCCGATTATGGACAGGAAGATCGCACGAAGGATTAGGCGCGGCTTACGCGTTCTCGTATACTGCGTGCGTTAAGGGAGGGGAGTATCCCTTCGCGGCAGCCTCGTCATCACGGTGTAGCCCCACCCCACGGGGCCCCCGGGGCTGCCGGTCCGCGCTCGTGGCGGGCGGGAGAGACCTCCGGCAGACATTCTCGCATGCCGGAGGTTTAGCCACGTGAGCGTACCCTTGTGGGCCTGGATCGCTGTGATCGGCGGTCTGCTGGTCGTCCTGGCCGTCGATCTGTGGATAGTGGACCGGGGCGAAGCCCGCGAATTCTCGATGCGGCAAGCCGGCTACTGGGTCACGTTCTACGTCGCTCTGGCCGCCGCCTTCGGCGTGATGCTCTGGATCACGGCGGGGGCCGGCAAGGCGGGTGAGTTCTTCGCCGGTTACATCACCGAATACAGCCTGAGCGTCGACAACCTGTTCATCTTCTTCATCATCATGAGCCGGTTCGCCGTGCCGAAGGCCTACCAGCACAAGGTGCTGCTCATCGGCATCCTGCTCGCGCTGGTCATGCGCGGCATCTTCATCGCGCTCGGCGCCGCCGCCCTCGAGCGGTTCAGCTGGCTGTTCTACGTGTTCGGCGCGTTCCTCATCTACACCGCGGCCAACATCGTGCGCGGGCACCTCAAGGGCGACGACGAGGAGGACTTCAACGAGAACGTCCTGCTCAGGTGGGTGCGACGGGCCTTCCCGACGACCGAGGGATACGTCGGCTCCAAGGTCACCGTGAAGATCGACGGCAAGCGCATGGTCACGCCGATGCTGATCGTGATGATCGCCATCGGCTCCACCGACCTGCTGTTCGCGCTCGACTCGATTCCCGCGATCTTCGGCCTCACCACCGACCCGTTCGTGGTGTTCACCGCCAACGCGTTCGCCCTGATGGGCCTGCGTCAGCTGTACTTCCTGCTTGGTGGTCTGCTGCAGCGTCTCGTTTACATCAGCTACGGCTTGGCGTTCATCCTCGGGTTCATCGGGGTTAAGCTGATATCGGAGGCCTTGCACGCCAGTGGGGTTTCCTGGGCGCCCGAAATCCCCATCTGGTTGTCGCTCACGGTCATCGGCAGCACCATGGTCATCACCACCGTGGCCAGCCTGATCAAGGCCCGCGTAGACACGCGCAAGAGCGAGGAAAGCAGTCCTACCAGGGCTAGCTAAATGGCTTTCGAGGCGCTTTGCTTATGTAGTTCCGCCGTGTAATAGTTGCTGACTCTGCAACATCACGGCAAAGCGCCCAGTCCAGTCACCACCAAAGGTTGTCCGTGTCAGACGATTCTGCCAAGTCGAGCCGCATCAGACTCGCGCGCGGGGTGTCCCCGTGGCTCTTTCCGACGGTGGCCGCGGCGGCCGCCACCGCGTTGCTGACGCGCCGGGACCGGCGATGGGCGCTCGCGGCGCTGCCGCTGAGCGCGCTCACCGGTGGCATGCTCTGGTTCTTCCGCGACCCCGACCGCACGCCGGGCGAGGGTCGCATCCTGTCGCCGGCCGACGGGGTCGTGCAGAGCATCGACCCCTGGCCAGATGGCCGCACACGGGTTGCGATCTTCATGAGCCCGCTGAACGTGCACGTCAATCGTGCCCCTCTTGCGGGAAATGTCGCCTCCGTGCAGCATGTGGCGGGTGGGTTCCTGCCGGCTTTCAACAAGGACAGCGACCAGAACGAGCGCGTGGTGTGGCATTTCGACACCGCGCTCGGTGACATCGAGATGGTGCAGATCGCGGGCGCGGTGGCGCGCAGGATCGTGCCGTATCTGAGCGCCGGCGCCAAAGTCGCGCAGACCGACCGCATCGGCCTCATCAGGTTCGGCTCCAGGGTCGACATCTACCTTCCCGAAGGGATCTCTCCCGCGGTGTCCGTGGGTGAGAAGACGATTGCGGGGGTGACCAGAATTGACCACGGCTGATGCCGGCAGTTGGCAGGCCGAAGAGGAAGAAACCCGGGGTCCGGTCGGAAAGGCGTTCAGGCTCTCGGCCGCCGACTCGCTCTCCCTGGGCAACGCCCTCTGCGGCTTTCTCGCTGTCTGCGTGCTGGCCTCGTCCGCGATCCAGTCGCTCAAGGACGGCGGTGAGTTCACCCCGGCGCCGAGCTACTTCGCGACCGCGGTGGTGCTGCTGCTGATCGGCGCGACCTGTGACCTGTTCGATGGCCTGGTCGCACGCCGTTTCCGTGCCTCCGCGATGGGGGCCGAGCTCGACAACCTCGCCGATGTGATCAGCTTCGGGTTCGCGCCCGCGTTCATGGTCGTGATCTGGGGTGGTTTCACCGACAAGGTGCCGTTTGTCGCGGTGGTGGCCGCGGCCGCCGCCGTGCTCGTCGCGGGAGTCGTACGCCTGGCCAGGTTCGCCTGCGTCAAGACCAAGAGCGGTGACTTCATGGGCCTGCCCATTCCGATGGGCGCCATGACCGTGATCTCCATCGTGCTGTTGTTCGAGCCCAGCATCTACGCCCTGCTGGCGGTGCTCGGCGTGGCCTGGCTGATGGTCAGCCGCATCGAGTATCCCAAGCCCAAGGGGCAGCTCGCCGCGGTGGTCCTCGGGTGGATCATGGTGAATGTGGCGTTCCTGACCTTCTGGGTGGCCTGGCCCAAGGGAGGCGACCTGCCGATCATGATCGGCGCCTCCATGCAGATTGCCCTGGTGGCGGCGATCCCGTTGCGGATGCTCTTCTACAAGCGGGCGCAGCGCAGGGAAGCCGAGCGCATCATCAGCAACTAAGGCGATTTTTCAGCCTTCTTCGGCTTTGATGGAGCCATGTCGGCCACGCCGCGCGAGCACACGCGCACGTACTTCCTCGGCAAACTGGCCCGGGAGCTCGAGGCGCGCGGGCTGACCGCCACGCTGCGCGCGTATCCGCCGGCGTTGCGGGTCAGCGACCCCGACGCCGCGATGCTCGCCGAGACGGTCGACTGCGTGCCGCTGGCGGACGGCTGGTTCTACCGCTGGTCGTGGGGTGAGGTCGTCGGCATCGCCGACGACCCCGCGCTCGCGGCACAGCGGATCGCCAAGGTGCTCGCCGGGCGCTGAGCTACCAGCCCCGCTCCTTCCACTCCGGAAGCGAGGGACGCTCGGCGCCGAGCGTGGTGTCCTTGCCGTGACCCGGGTAGACCCACGTCTCGTTGGGCAGCCGGTCGAAGACGCGCTCCACCACGTCGGTGTAGAGCTGGGTGAAGCGCTCGGCGTCGTTCCAGGTGTTGCCCACCCCGCCGGGGAACAGCGAGTCGCCGGTGAACAGGTGCCGCTCCGTGCCGCCGCCGTCGTAGAGCAGCGCGATGGAGCCCGGCGTGTGACCGCGCAGGTGGATCACCTCGAGCGTGACCGCGCCGACCGTGACGCGCTCGCCGTGCTCCACGGTGCGGTCGACCGGGACCGGCAGCGCGGGCGCGTCGAGCGGGTGGGCGACCACCTGGGCGCCCGTCACCCTGACCACCTGCTCCAGCGCCTGCCAGTGGTCGCCGTGCTGGTGGGTCGTGACGATCGAGCCGATCGGCTGGTCGGCGATCAGGGCCAGCAGCCGGTCGGCCTCCGCGGCCGCGTCGATGAGCAGCCCGTCGCCGGTCTCGGTGCAGCGCAGCAGGTAGGCGTTGTTGTCGTAGGGCCCCACGGCCAGCTTGAAGATCGTCAGCTTGGGCAGCTCACGGACGTCGGCGGGACCGCCGACCTGAACGTCGCCTGTGTAGGTCATGGGTAGTCCTTCGGGGGCGTGTCGGGCAGATCAGCGGGAGCGGGCATCGTCAGCCACGGCGGCGGCGCCGGGACGCCTGCCGGACCGGGCGCCAGCCGTTGCCCCTCCAGCACCACCCTAACCCCCTGTCCGGCGGACCTGCCCGTAAGCCAGGCCAGCAGGTCGACCGGCCCGCCCTCCACCGCCGGTCCGCGGCCGAGTCCGCGCCACGTGGCGACGGGCTTCGCGTCCGCGCCGGCGCGAATCGTGATCTCGCTGACCGTGCTCCGCTCGTACGGCCACGTCCGCAGGCAGTCGTGCAACTCACGCTCGACGAACGGCGCGGGCCAGTCGGCGGGGCCGAAACCGGCGCCGAGGTCCACGTGGTGCATGCCCACCTCGCGCAGCCGCCTGACCACGATGTACCACGCGGGGTGCGGCGGCGGGCGCATGCCGGCGACCGGGGCGCGCCACGCCTGCTCGGGCAGGTCGGCCATGGCCGCGGCCAGGCGGGCGGCGCTGTCTGCCAGGTCCGCCAGGTGCTCGGCGGCGGTGCGGGCGGCTCCGGCCTCGATCCGAGCGGCCCTCTCCTCGGTGGTCGGGTACTGCGGGGTCCGCACACCGGTACTGGCCCAGGTGAGCAGGTTGATGTGGCTGTCGGCGTTCCTGGCGACGTGGACCAGCACGTGACCCCTCGTCCAGCCGGGCAGCAGGGACGGGCCGGTGACGTCGTGGTCGGAGAGCGTGGCCGCCGTGGCGAGCAGGCGGCGGGTCGCCTCGGCCAGCTCGTCCTGAAGTGCGGGTAGAACCGTCATGATGGATATTTCATCATCTGCGGGGAAGGTCGGCCCAGGGCATAAAAGGGCAGGTCACAGGGTTGACTGGAAAAGGCATCCTGTCGAGGTGGCGGGAGGCCGTAACCTGAGAGGGACGGATTTTCGGAGGGCTGACCGCGACCCACCGAAATTGTCGGAGCCCCCGTCTACCATCCCCGTGGACCCATCCGCCTCTTCGACATCGGGATCGCCGTGGCAGACCGCCTGATCGTGCGTGGTGCACGAGAACACAATCTCAAGGACGTCTCACTTGACCTCCCACGAGACGCCCTGATCGTTTTCACCGGGCTGTCCGGCTCGGGCAAGTCGAGCCTGGCCTTCGACACGATCTTCGCCGAGGGGCAGCGCCGCTATGTCGAGTCGCTCTCGGCCTATGCCCGCCAGTTCCTCGGCCAGATGGACAAGCCCGACGTCGACTTCATCGAGGGCCTGTCGCCGGCGGTGTCGATCGACCAGAAGGCCACCAGCAAGAACCCCCGCTCGACGGTCGGCACGATCACCGAGGTCTACGACTACCTGCGGCTGCTGTGGGCGCGCATCGGCAAGCCGCACTGCCCGGTCTGCGCCCGCCCGATCGCCAGGCAGACACCCGAGCAGATCGTCGACAGGGTGATGGACCTCGACGAGGGCACCCGCTTCCAGGTGCTCGCCCCTGTCGTCAGGGGACGCAAGGGCGAGTACGGCGAGCTGTTCCGCGAGTTGCAGACCAAGGGCTTCGCCCGGGCCAGGGTCGACGGCACGGTCGTGCGGCTGGAGGAGCCGCCGGTTCTGAAGAAGTACGAGAAGCACGACATCGAGGTCATCGTCGACCGCCTGTCGGTCAAGGAGTCGGCCCGGCGCAGGCTCACCGACTCGGTCGAGACGGCGCTGCAGCTGTCCGGTGGCACGATCACGCTCGAGCTCGTCGACCTGCCCGAGGACGACCCGGGTCGCGAGCGTTTCTACTCCGAGCACCTCTACTGTCCCTACGACGACCTGTCGTTCGAGGAGCTCGAACCTCGCTCGTTCTCGTTCAACTCGCCGTTCGGCGCCTGTCCCGAGTGCACGGGCCTCGGCACCAAGATGGAGGTCGACCCCGACCTGGTCGTGCCCGACCCCGAGCGCGAGCTCGGCGAGGGCGCGCTCCACCCGTGGTCCGGCGGCCACACCAGCGAATACTTCGTCCGCTTGATCGAGGCGCTCGGCCACGCCATGGGCTTCGCCCTCGACACGCCGTGGGAGAAGCTGCCCAAGAAGGCGCAGAAGTCACTGCTGTTCGGCCACGACGAGCAGGTCCACGTCCGCTACAGCAACCGCTACGGCCGTCAGCGCTCCTACTACACCGCCTACGAGGGCGTCATCCCGTGGGTGCAGCGCAGGCACGCCGAGGCCGAGAGCGACTCCTCGCGCGACCGGTTCGAGGGCTACATGCGCGAGATCCCGTGCCCGGTCTGCGAGGGCGCCAGGCTCAAGCCGGTCTCGCTGGCGGTCACCGTCGCCGACCGGTCGATCGCCGAGGTGTCGGCCATGTCGATCGGCGAGTGCGCCGAGTTCCTGGCCGGGCTCAGGCTGTCCGACCGCGACATGCAGATCGCCGAGCGGGTGGTCAAGGAGATCAACGCCCGGATGGGCTTCCTGCTCGACGTCGGCCTCGACTACCTCACGATGGACCGGGCGGCCGCCACGCTGGCCGGTGGCGAGGCGCAGCGCATCCGGCTGGCAACGCAGATCGGCTCGGGCCTGGTCGGTGTCCTCTACGTGCTGGACGAGCCGTCGATCGGCCTGCACCAGCGCGACAACATGCGGCTGCTCGACACACTGGTCAGGCTGCGTGACATGGGCAACACACTGATCGTCGTCGAGCACGACGAGGACACGATCGCCGCCGCCGACTGGGTGGTCGACATCGGTCCCGGCGCGGGCGAGCACGGCGGCCAGGTCGTCGTCTCCGGTACGGTCCAGGACCTGCTGAGCAGCGGGGAGTCGATCACCGGCCAGTACCTTTCGGGCCGCAGGAGCATCCCGATCCCCGCCGAGCGCCGCAAGCGCGACAGGAAGCGGCAGATCACGGTCAAGGGCGCGCGCGAGCACAACCTCAAGGGCGTCGACATCGACTTTCCGCTGGGCGTGTTCACCGCGGTCACCGGCGTGTCCGGGTCGGGCAAGTCGACGCTCGTCAACGACATCCTCTACACCGCGCTTGCCAAGGAGCTCAACGGCGCCCGCGCGGTGCCCGGTCGCCACTCGCGGATCAACGGCATGGACCATGTCGACAAGGTCGTCCACGTCGACCAGTCGCCGATCGGCCGCACCCCGCGGTCCAACCCGGCGACTTACACCGGCGTGTTCGACCATGTCCGCAAGCTGTTCGCGGCCACCGCCGAGGCCAAGGTCCGCGGCTACCAGCCCGGCCGGTTCAGCTTCAACGTCAAGGGCGGCCGCTGCGAGGCGTGCTCCGGCGACGGCACGATCAAGATCGAGATGAACTTCCTGCCCGACGTCTACGTCCCCTGCGAGGTCTGCCACGGCGCCCGCTACAACCGCGAGACGCTCGAGGTCCACTACAAGGGCAAGACGATCTCCGAGGTCCTCGACATGCCGATCGAGGAGGCGCTCGGCTTCTTCGAGGCGATCCCGGCGATCAGGCGGCACCTGCAGACCCTCAACGACGTGGGCCTCGGCTACGTGCGCCTCGGGCAGCCCGCCACGACGCTGTCCGGTGGCGAGGCGCAGCGGGTCAAGCTCGCCTCCGAGCTGCAGCGGCGCCAGACCGGGCGGACGATCTACGTGCTCGACGAGCCGACCACGGGGCTCCACTTCGAGGACATCCGCAGGCTGCTCGGCGTGCTCGGCCGGTTGGTCGACGGCGGCAACACGGTGATCGTCATCGAGCACAACCTCGACGTCATCAAGACCGCCGACTGGGTCATCGACATGGGCCCGGAGGGCGGCTCAAGGGGCGGCACCCTCGTCGCCACCGGCACTCCCGAAGAGATCGCCCTGGTCGACGAGAGCCACACGGGGCGGTTCCTGCGCAAGATCCTGGAGATCTAGGGAGCCCGCACGATCCGGAGGCGCCGCCCGGGTGGCCGATGGCGCCCCACGCCACCCGGCGGCGGGACCGAGGGGTGCCGCCAATAAGGTGAAAGACAGGTAATTCGCCTGGCCTGCAGGGGGTCGGTGGCGACGGGGAAGGGTCGGCAACACATGAAGGGTTCGGAGCAGGGCTCCGCCGTGCCCGCGATCGGGCGGCGCGAGGCGCTGGGAGTGGCCGGAGTCGCGGCGTGCGGTCTGGCGCTGGCCGGTTGCGGCGCGGGTGGCGCGGAGCCCGATCCGGCGCCGGGCATCAAGGGTCAGGTCATCGCCAAGACGGCCGACGTGCCCGTCGGCGGCGGCACGGTCGTCGATCGGTGGAAGATCGTGGTCACCCAGCCCACCGAGGGCGTCTACAAGGCGTTCAGCGCGGTGTGCCCGCACCGCGGCTGCGCGGTCGGCGCGCCGAGGGACAACGTCATGACCTGTCCCTGCCACGGCAGTGAGTTCGCGGTCGACAGCGGCAAGTCCCTCAAGGGGCCCGCGACCGGGCAGCTGCCCGCCTACCAGGTCAAGGTCGAGGGCGACGGCATCGTGGTGGTGTGAACCGGTAATTGTGCGTGGTTTCCCGGGATCTGCTCACGGCACGCTGAACCAGCCTGAGGGCGCTGGCCGTAACTGTAGTGAGACCCGAACCTGGGAGGACCGACCATGACCGAAACGACGCGCCGGACAGTGGTGCTCGGAGCCGGAGGCGCAGGGCTCGCCGTGGTGCTGACCGCGTGCGCGAGCTACGGCGACCCGGCGACCCAAGCGAGCGCTGAGCCTCTGGCCGAGGAGCCGTCGTCCGCGGCGCCGAAGAAGAAGGCGAAGGCGGCCAAGGCGCTCGCCGACACCTCTGACATCCCCGCGGGAGGTGGGAAGGTCTTCGAGAGCCAGAAGGTGGTCGTCACCCAGCCGCAGGAGGGTGAGTTCAGGGCGTTCAGCGCGGTGTGCACCCATCAGGGGTGCACGGTCGCCACCGTCTCCAACGGCACGATCAACTGTCCGTGTCACGGCAGCAAGTTCGACATCGCCGACGGTTCGGTGGCCGGTGGGCCCGCCGGCGACCCGCTGCCGGAGAAGAAGATCAAGGTGGACGGCGACAAGATCATGCTCGCCTGAGGCGCCTTTCATGAATTTCTCACGTACGTGCGGTTCCGTGGCCGCATGGGAGATGACCTTAAGAGCCGCCGGACGGTGATCGCGGGTGTGGGTGCCGGTGGCCTCGCGCTCGTGCTCACCGCCTGCGGAGCGGATACCGACACTCCGGCCGGCGCGGCGGCCACCAGTGCCGCCGAGTCCGGGGGGGGGGGGGGGGGGGGGGGGGGGGGGGGGGGGGGGGGGGGGGGGGGGGG
>NZ_JBEZFS010000057.1:0-29063 GCF_040649575.1 Nonomuraea sp. NPDC048916 | reverse complement strand
AAGCTTCTCAGCGCCGATGGTACTGCACTCGGGAGGGTGTGGGAGAGTAGGTCGCCGCCGGACAATCGTTTGATGTGGGAAGGGCCTCCTGGATTAGGGGGCCCTTCTCGCGTTTACGGCCCTGTGTTTACGGACCTTCGTTTACGGGCCTGTGTTTACGGACCTGCCTGCCTGCGTGTTTGCTTGGTTGGTTGGTGGGGTTTGGTCGGGTTCCGTTCGGGGCGGGTTCCGATCGGTCGGGCTTGTTCGGGCTTGTTCGTGCGGGTTTCGGGCGGGTTTCGGGCGGGTGGGTTTCGGTCGGGCAGACCGCAGGCTTGTGGTTGGGCGGGGCGCAGCCGGTTGGGCTGCGGGCGGGCGGGTTCGGCGCGGGTTTCGGGTGGTTGGTTTGGGGTTCCGGTGGCGGGGCCCCTTTTTTGCGTTCACGAGAAATTCAGCCCGGCGTGTGGGTCGTCGTCGGTGTCGGTGGTGGGACTGGGCCGTTCAAAGGGTCACGGGCAACAAGCCTTACGGCTTTGGAGGACCGAGTAGTCCTCGGATACCTGCATGGCGACCACGTATCGGCCTTCGGCGCGGACGCGTAGCCACTCGGCCAGCCATGGGGTCCCTTCGGGCACCCAGTAGTACGGCTTGTGCGTGCCGCCGTCGTCATCGAAGAGCTCTGCGCCGGGCATGACCGTGAGATCGGGGTCCGTCTCGGTGTGGGACGAGGCGAACTCCACGGTCACACCGTCGCAGACCAGGGCCGGCAGGTCGCCGACATCGTAGATGTGGTCGGCATCGCGAGGATGCGGCTTGCCGCCGTACTCGCGCCAGTAGTCCCGGATCTCGGCCGTGGCCGGACACAGTTGGAACCGATCGAGGAAGGCGTCGATGTCGCCGTTCCAGAGGTAGGCCCGGTGCAGGGTCAGCGTGCACTTCGCGGAGAAGTCTTCGGTGACTTTGAGATCGTCGTCGCCTCTGCGGCATCGGTCGAGCCCGCTGTGGCCCAGTTCCTTGGTGAGCACTCCCGTGCGTGCCGTCCAGTCGAGGCGCATGGCGAGCGCCTTCCTGGCGATGGCCCGTTGCTCCGCCACCTCCGAGGCCGTCGGCGTGATGGCCGGGGAGCGGACGGCGAGCTCCACGGCACAGGAGGAGAGCACGAGCGCGACTGCCGAGAGCAGCGTGGTGGCGAGGTGTGTGGGCGGTGTCACATCGTGTGAGATGCGCGAGGGGCAGCCAAAGTTCGGCGGCCCGTTTCCGCCGGGGCGGGGAGAGGCGTCAGACGTGCAGCTCGCCGGAGAGCACCGTGACCGCTCGCCCGGCGAGATGCACACGGTCACCGTCGACCTTGACGCGCACGAGTCCGCCACGGGCGGACAGTTGCGCCCCTGCCAGCTCGGCCCGGCCCAGGCGCTCCGACCAGTAGGGCGCCAGCGCGCAGTGGGCGGAGCCCGTGACAGGGTCTTCGGGCACACCGACGTTGGGGGCGAAGAAGCGGGAGACGAAGTCGGCAGACGAGCCGGCGGCCGTGACGATGACGCCGCGGGCGTCGATCGTGCCCAGGGCCTCGATGTCGGGGGTGAGCGTGCGCACCGCCTCCTCGTCCGAGAGCTCCACCAGCAGGTCGAGATCGCTCCTTCCGACCTGCACCGGAGCGACCCCGAGCGCTTTTTCCAGACCGGCCGGAAGTGTGGTCGGTGTCACTTCTTTGGCCGGAAAATCCATCGTGATCATGCCGTCGGAGGTGCGATTCACCGTGAGTGTTCCGCTGGCCGTCGTGAATTCGACCGGGCCCGACGCCGTGCCCGTCGAATACAGGACATGTGCCGTGGCCAGCGTCGCATGGCCGCAGAGCGACACCTCGACCGCGGGCGTGAACCAGCGGAGCGAATCACCGAGCAGGAAGGCGGTCTCGGACAGTCGCATCTCGGCCGCCACGGCCTGCATCCATGAGTCGGGAGCGGCGGACTCCAGCAGGCAGACCGCCGCGGGATTACCCTCGAAAGCAGTGTCAGTGAAGGCGTCTACAGTGAAGAGGCGCATGAGTTGATGCTATCGGGGGAGAGATATCCAGATGAAACCAGGCTGCAAGCCGTAGAGAATGAAATTAGTCGTGGGCGTGTCGCATGGCGAACACGGAATCGTCGGTTACCGTCCAATGTGTAGGGACGTGCCGATTACGGTGAGTTCCTGAGGAAAGGACAAACCGATGGGGGCAGTGCGCAAGGTGGTGAGCTACCTTGGCCTGGGCGGGATTGATCACTACGACGAGCAGTACGACGATGAGCAGTACGAAGAGGAGTACATGCCGGCGACGGAGCGGGCTGCCAGGAGGTGGCGTGCGTCCGTTGACTCGTCACGGATCGTGATGGTCCAGCCGCTCAAGTACAACGACGCACCGATGATCGGCCAGCACTTTCGTGACGGTCAGACGGTCATCATGGACGTGACAGGCATGCCGATGCCCGAGGCGACCAGGATGGTCGACTTCGCGGCGGGTCTGGCCTATGGCTGCGAGGGCCGGATCGAGCGCATCGCCGATCGGGTCTTCCTGTTGGCGCCGGCCCACGTGGAGATCGAGACGTCCTAGGCGGCGCGCGGGCCGCGACGGATCAGCCGGGTGAGCTCGGCTGAGTCGTCCGCGGCCTGTTTTGCGCGTGCGTCCGCTTCGCGGGCGTAGGCGTGCAACGCCCACACGGCCCCGTCGGCCAGCTCCTTGAGCTCGGCGATCCGCGCGGCCACGTATGTGGCGTCTGATTCGACGGCCTTACGCCGCAGCCAGAGCAGCCGGCCCGCGAGGCCGAGCAGGGCAGCGCCTGCCCCGGTGAGCAGCCAGCTGGTCAGCGGCGCTCCGGCCAGGCAACCTACTCCAGCGACGATCAGCAGGACGGCCGCCCATGGTGGGCGGCGGGGCGGCATCCCCTCAGCCACGATCGCGGCCTCGGCTTCGGCGAGAGAGTTGTCGTCGGGGCCTTCGGGGCGCAGCAGGATGTGGTGGCCGAGCAGTGTCACCGTGAGCGTGGCGGGCGGGGTGAGGTGGCAGTCGGCCTCGAGCTCCTCGGCCACGGCGCGCAGGAGCGGCGCCGCCACGTGCAGGGCGATCGCCGCCAGGTGCGGGTCGGCGCCCGGGCGCAGGTCGTCGAGCAGGTGTGAGGTGAGTGAGGCCATCGGGCCCGAGGGGCCTCCCAGGCCGATGAGCGAGCGGAGCACGGCGAGCGGCTCGTCTTCGGCCCAGGCCGTGACAGGGCTGGCGGCCTTGTTGGTGAGCGGGGTGGAGGAGTCGTGCTCCGCCTGCTTGGTGGAGGTGATCTCCGCGCAGCGGGCCCGCAGCCGGGCCAGTCGCGCGGCCGCCTGGGCGGGTCTGGCCAGCTCGGGGATCTCGGCCATCTCCGGGAAGTCGATGAGGGAGACCGGCACCACCACGGTGGGCTCGCCGGGCACGACCGCCTGCACCCATTGCCGCTGGTCGGCGTGATCAGGCATGCCCAACGCGTCGAGTTTGCGGAGCACGAAGATCTTACCGGCCGGACCGTAGGCGCCTCTGGCGGCGGCCAGCCAGAGCGAGCGCTGCCCGTGGGTCACCGGCTGGTCGACGGAGAGCTCCCCGAAGGCGGTGCCGAGCCAGGAGGCGTGGATGCGGCTGCCGTGGCCCGCGACGGCCAGGGCCAGGCAGAGGAAGAGCGCGGTGCGCTGCTGGTCGCGGCCGGCGGCCTTGCTCAGCGACTCGAGCGGATCGTCGCCGGCGAGTATCGCCACCAGTGCCTGAACGGCCGGAGGCAGCCAGTTGCCGGGGATGTCGTTGAATCCAGGTGCGCTCGGAGGGGCGGTGCCGTTGGCGGCCAGATGCGCCAGCAGTGCCTCGGCGTAGCGGTGTAGCTCCGCCGTCGCTTGGGGGTTGGCAGTCAGGTCCGTGCTCAAGGCAGAGAACTCCCCCATCTTCGGCCCGGTTCATGACCGCGTAAAGCCTATCGGTGGGCGCGCCAACCAGGGGGAGGCGCGCCCACCGAGGGTGTCACATGCGTTCGGGGACAGGGACGCCCAGCAGATCGAGCCCGGACTCCAGCACCTGGAGGGTCAGCGCGCACAGCGCGAGCCGCGAGGCGCGCGTCTCGGCGTCGACGCCCTCCTTGAGCACCGGGCACTCCTCGAAGAAGGTGGTGAAGGCGGTGGCCGTGGCGTAGATGAAGGCGCACAGCCGGTGGGGCTCGTTCGACGCGGCGGTCTTTTCCACCACGGCCCCGAAACCCAGTAGCTGGAGGGCCAGCGCCCGCTCGGCCGGATGCCCCAGGACGATCGGGCCCGTGGCGGTGGCCGGGTCGACGTCGCCCCTGCGGAAGATCGAGCGGATTCGCGCCTGGGCGTACTGCAGGTAGGGGGCCGTGTTGCCGGTCAGCCCGAGCATGCGGTCGAAGTCGAAGACGTATTCGCTGTCGTGGCTGATCGACAGGTCGGCGTACTTGACCGCGCCCATGCCGACGGCGTGGGCGATCTCCTCTCGGGTCTCCTTGTCGTAACCGCGATCGGCGATCACCGCGGAGGCCCGATCGACGGCCTCCTGTAGCAGGTCCGTCAGCTTGACGGACTCGCCGGACCGGGTCTTGAACCGGCGCCCGTCCTTGCCGAGCATCATGCCGATCTGGACGTGCTCGGCCGACACGGTGTCGGGCAGCCAGCCGGCCAGCCGGGCCGCGGCGAACACCATGCGGAAGTGCAGCGCCTGGTCGGCGCCCACGACGTAGAGGATGCGGTCGGCCTTGAGGTCGTGGACCCGGTAGCGGATCGCCGCCATGTCGGTGGAGGCGTAGCCGTAGCCGCCGTCGCTCTTCCTGACGATGAGCGGGAGCGGAGTGTCGTCGGGGCCGGTGAAGCCGGGCGGGAAGACGCAGAGCGCGCCCTGGCTCATCACGGCCACCCCGCTGGCCTCGAGGTCGTCGCAGGTCTTCTCGAGCATTGGGTTGTACATGCTCTCGCCGGCGATGTCGGCGTCGGCGAGCGTGACGCCGAGCATGGAGTAGACCTTGTTGAAGTAGCGGACTGTCGCGTCCATGAAGACGTGCCAGAGCCGGATGGTGTCGGGGTCGCCCGACTGCAGCGTGGTCACCCGGGCGCGGGAGCGCTGCTTGAACGCCTCGTCGCCGTCGAACTTCTGCCGGGCGGCCTGGTAGAACTCGGTGCCCATGCCCGCCTCGAGCTGCGCGACCGCGGCCTCCTCGCCGATGTCGAGCAGGTGCTCGATCAGCATGCCGAACGGGGTGCCCCAGTCGCCCAGGTGGTTTTGCCGCACGACGGTGTTGCCGAGGTGCTCGTGGATGCGGGCCAGCGAGTCGCCGACGATCGTGGTGCGGAGGTGGCCGACGTGCATCTCCTTGGCCGCGTTGGGCGCGGAGTAGTCGATCACCACGGTCTGCGGCGGCATGGTGGTGCCGACCCCGGTGCGCGGGTCGGCCAGCATGTGGGCGGCTTCGGACGCGATCCACGAGTCGTCGAGCGTGATGTTGAGGAAGCCCGGGCCGCTGACCTCGACCGTGCCGGGAAAGTCGGACAGCTCGGCGGCGAGGGCCTCGGCGACCTCCCGCGGGGACCGTCGCAGTCGCTTGCCCAGGCTCATCGCGACGTTCGCCTGGAAGTCGGCGAACTGGGAGGGCCGGATCAGCGGGTCTGCGTCGGCGTGCTCGGCACCGAACGCGCGGGCCAGCGCCTGCTGGACGCGCTCGGTGAGCACAATCTGCGGGTCGGTCATGTCCTAAGGGTACCGGCGACCTCGACATCGGCGCCGTTCCGGCGGCGATCTCGCCGCGCTGGCATGACGATCGGCTCAGCGGCGGCGGTGGGACTTGTGCGCCGTGGCGACCCGGTCGCCGATCGTGGCCACGATGCCGCCCGATGAAAGGTCCACGGCGAGCTGGCAGGCGGCACTGATGCCCGGCGCTCTGGACGATCCGTGTGCGATGACGACGGTGCCGTTGAGGCCGAGGAGCACCGCGCCGCCGTGCGCCTCGGAGTCGAGGCGGCGATGGAGGTCGCGGATGCGTGAGCGCTGCATGAGCGCGCCCAGTTTGGCCACCCTGCTGTCGCTGATCGTCTCCCTGAGCTCGCGGAACGCGTAGCGGACGGCGCCCTCCATGGTCTTCAGCGCCACGTTGCCGGTGAAGCCGTCGGTGACGATCACGTCCACGCATCCGGTCAGCAGGTCGAAGCCCTCGATGTTGCCGGTGAACTGGATGCCGGGTGCGGCCTGGAGCAGCTCGTGAGCGCGTTTGACCAGCTTGTTGCCCTTCTCGGCCTCGCCGCCGATCGTGAGGAGGCCGACCTTCGGCCTGGCGATGTCGAAGGCCAGCTCGGCGTAGACGGTGCCCAGCTGGGCGAACTGCACCAGCATTTCGGGCTTGGTGTCGGCGTTGGCGCCCGCGTCCAGGAGCAGCGTCGGGTGTGGCAGCGTGGGGAGGGCGACGGCTATGGCAGGTCGGAGCACGCCGTGCTGGGCCTTGAGCCTGAGTCTGCCGGTGGCCACGACTCCGGCGGTCGAGCCCGCGGACACCACCGCGGACGCGTCGCCCCGCCGTACGAGATGACAGGCGACGGCGATGCTGGAGCGGGGGCGGCGCAGGCTGGCCAGCGCGCCCTCGTCCATCGCCAGGGCCTCCTCGGCCCGTACGATCGGGATCTCCTTGGTGGCGTCGTGGTCGGCGAGGGCCTCGTAGAGCACGCGCGGCGAGCCGACGAGCACGACCGGCAGCCCGCGCTCGCGCACGGCGTGCACCGCTCCCGCGACTATCTCGTGCGGCGCGTGGTCGCCGCCCATGGCGTCGAGCGCGATCGGCTTGTTGTCGGACACTGGTCACCTCGTACGGGCATACGAACCCATCGTCGCCGATTGGCAGGAAACGCGGGCTCGGTTATGTCCGCATCGTAGGCAGGGCGGATGCCCAGGTTAACGGGCGGGTAGGGGATGGGCGCCCGCTACCTCAGGTTCCAGTCGGAGACTCCGCGCGAGACGATCACCTTCGAGAACATCGATCGGCCCGCGATGCGGATGAGCGGACCGTCGCCCTCGGAACCACCCGACACGTTGCGCTTGCCGAACATGGAGGCGCCCTCGTCGATCACCCGGGCGTTGTCGGGAACCCGGACGATCATCTTGCTGAACCGGGCGTCGGCCTCGATCGTGATCTCGCGGCCGGGCAGCACGGCCTCGGACAGGTCGACGATGAGCGCCCCGAAGGTCGCGGAGAGCTTGGTGTGCCGTGAGGCGACCCAGCGGCCCTTCCTGATCACCTTGCTGAACTTGGAGTCGATCGTCTGCTGCTCGACGACGCTCGGCACGTGTGACGCGGTGACCTCGGGTAGGTCTCTGGTGAGGGGGACGAGCTCGCCCACGGTCTTGGCCGTGTAGGCCGCGTCCAGGCGATCGGCGTGCTCGACGCTGGTGAGTCTTCCGGTGGCGAGCGCTTCGCCGAGCACCGCGGCCACGCGGTCGCGGTCGGCGTCAGAGGCGCGCAGAACGGGGTCGTCAGTCACAGTTAGCCAGTGTACGTCTCATCGAGATATGTCGCGAATGTTCAACCTCTGAGAAAACTTGGAGCCCAGGGGGAACCGTAGCCACCGCCCCCCGCGTCCCGATATAAGAGCCGTAGACGCGCAACAGGGCCGTGAGGTTTACACCTGATCGAACAAAAAAGATGGGAAAGGCCTAGTGATCTTGAACCAGGCAGGAACGCGACGCTTCCGGGCTTACACGTCCAAGCATCTCGACGATCTCCTGCGGCGGGCAGGGCTCGGTGACGAGGAGCGGCTGAAGGTCCGCGCCGTCGCCACCGTGCTGCCCTTCCGTACCAACGCCTACGTTGTGGACGAACTCATAGACTGGTCGGCCGCGCCCGACGATCCGATGTATCGCCTGGTCTTCCCTCAGGAGGACATGCTTCCCGCCGCCGACGTCGCCAGGCTGGCCGACCTGCTGAAGGCCGAGGCGCCCAACGCGGAGATACAGGCCGAGGCCAACCGGGTGCGCGCGCAGCTCAACCCGCATCCGGCCGGGCAGAAGGAGCTCAACGTGCCCCGCATCGGTGAGGAGCCGGTGCCGGGCATGCAGCACAAATATCCGGAGACCGTGCTGTTCTTCCCCAAGCAGGGGCAGACCTGTCACGCCTACTGCACCTACTGCTTCCGGTGGGCGCAGTTCGTCGGCGACGCCGACCTGAAGTTCGCCTCCGACGACATCGACCAGCTCGTCCGCTATCTTCACCAGCATCCCGAGGTCACCAGTGTGCTGATCACCGGCGGTGACGCCATGATCATGGGTGAGCCGGTGATCAGGCGTTACATCGAGCCGCTGCTCGGGGTCGAGCAACTCGAGTCGATCAGAATCGGCACCAAGGCGCTGGGCTACTGGCCGCAGCGCTTCACCACCGACCCCGACGCCGACGCCACGCTCGAACTCTTCGAGCAGGTCGTGCGATCGGGCAAGAACCTCGCCTTCATGGCCCACTTCACGCACCCGCGGGAGTTGGAGTCGACGCTGGTCGAGTCCGCGGTCAAGCGGATCCTCGGCAGCGGCGCGACGATCAGGACCCAGGCGCCGCTGATCAGGTCGATCAACGACGACGCGGCCCTGTGGTCGGGCATGTGGCGGCGGCAACTCAGGATGGGGATGATTCCCTACTACATGTTCGTCGAGCGAGACACCGGTCCACAGGACTACTTCGCGGTGCCGCTGGCCCGTGCGTACGAGATCTTCAGAGACGCCTTCTCGACGATCTCCGGGCTCTGCCGTACGGTACGCGGGCCGTCCATGTCGGCCACACCTGGGAAGGTGTGTGTCGACGGGGTCGCCGAGATCGGCGGCGAAAAGGTGTTCGTGCTCCACCTCATCCAGGCCCGTGACCCTTCACTGGTCGGCCGGCCGTTCTTCGCGCGCTACGACCCGTCGGCGGTCTGGCTGACGGATCTACGCCCGGCCTTCGCCGATCGTTTCCCGTTCGAGCCGATCGGTGACGCCGCTCTGCTGTCAGCCTGAGCGGTCAAGCGCATATCCCGCTACCTCAAAATCTGCGCCCTCCGGCCCGTGACACCGGTACTGACCGGACTCCGTCGACGGGCCGTCGGGGCGCTCATCCGAGTCGCGGGAAACGCCACTGGAAAATCCGAAATAGTCCCTCGCTATTTCGCGATTTGTCTGCCTGCTCTTCACCCCTTCCAAGATCCGTGATCGACCGACAAGCCTTTGCCATAAGGGTTTTACGGCGCCGCCACGGGTCTGGGCGGGGTGATACAACTGCGTCAGCAACTCAGCCGGGACGGCGCGCATCGTGTGGTGCCCACAGCATGCACGCCGCGGCATTCGGGGGTTATCGATTCGCGTGCCCATTGCATTTGGGAGCGATCGATCACGAGCCGGGAAGGCAATCATGAATCGAATGATCAAGGCGGCCGCGGCCGTCGCGGCATTCGGGCTGGCGGGCGTCATGGCCGCCACGCCCGCCCAGGCGCAGGAGCATCGCCTCGCCACCGAGTCCGCCGGCGACGGGTCGTCCGGCGGGTCGTCCGGCGGGTCGGGCGGAGTGCTGGGCGACCTGCTCGGTGGCCTCTTCGGCGGTGAGAAGGACACGACGGCCACCGGCGCGAGCAGGTCCGTGGCTCCAGGTGACACGCCTGGCGCGTACGTGCCGCGCGGGGTCGGCGGCCCGCGGTCGCCCCTGCCTCCCCTGTCGCCAGGGGAGACGAATTCGTCGGTGGCCGGCCTGCCCGTCGGCGCTCGGCTGCTGGGCGCGTTGCCCGGCCTCGGTGGCCTCGGCGGCCTCACCGCCCAGGTGCCGGGGGCGTCACGGGCGGCCCAGGGCCGGAGCCCGATGTCCTCCGTCGAGGCCCCGCTCCAGGGCGGCCAGGCGGTCGTGGACAGGGCTGGAGTGTTCTCGGTGGAGAGGCTGCTGGGCGGCACGCTGTACGGCGCCGTGCGGTCGTCCGGAACCCGGGCGCCGACCGCGTACGGCGGCACGTCGTACGGCACGTCGTATGGGCCGTCGGCCGAGCTGGTCCCGGTCGTGGGGCGGCTGATGCCGGCCGAGATGGCGCCGGTCGTCGAGACGCTGCCCGGCACGGCCCGGATCGCCACTCTCGACAGGTCGGCCCGCCTCTTCCAGAGCGTCGCGACGGCGCGTACCGGCGTCCGCGGCGAGCAGGTCACCTTGTTCGGCCGGACCGCCGAAGCGCGGACCGGCGCGGTCACGGGCTACTCCGGCCGCGGCTGACGTGGTCAAGGTGTCCGCCGGATCTCGCCGAAGGGCCGATCGGAAGGTGCGCGAGCGTCATAGGTGCCGACGTTCGGGCGACCTGCCGCGCGGCCACGAGGCGTGTCGGGCGAGCGCCGAGATCACCTGGGCGGTGCGTTCCCGAGCTCTCCGCACTGCCCTTGGAACTCACGTGAACGGTCGCCGGCGCCCCAGGTGCCGGGCGTCCGGGGGACCGGTCACGTAGGTTACGGGACCGTCGCGCGAGCGAGCGGTCTCATGACGGGCCCAGGTGGACGCGCCTGAGCCCCCGGTGTGTGCGTGCCGCGTCGCCACTGCAGGGCAGCGGCGCGGCACGGGACGCACCCCGCCGCCGGCCCCGCTCCTGGGGCCGGCCGGCTTCGTCATGCCGGTGTGGGCTGGGTTTGGGCGGGGGGACCCGTGCCTGGTGGGAGCTGGGCTCTCAGGCGGGGACGCCGCGCTGCCGGGCGTGGGGTGTCGCCATGCCGTCCAGGGTCTTGGGGACGGGCACTTGGGGACGGGTCTTGGGGACGGAGTGAGTCGTCCGTCAGAGAAGCCGGAGGCCGGTGCGGCGGCCGATCTGGGCCTGCAGTCTGGCCATCTGCCAGTGAAGCTCGATGAGTTGTTCGGTCAGCTGGATCTCGGGTATTTCTGACACGTCCTCGATGGCCAGGTGGTCGATCGCGGCCGAAAGCTCTCCCATCGCGCCCCCACTCCATCATTGCTCGTCTCGAACCAACGTTCGAATCATAGCGGAACGGGAGCCACGCCGTCAGGAATTCGTCACTCGCGTCGCTCGGGTGACCATGCCTGCGCCCGGGCGTGGCGGCAGGCGAGATCCCCAACGGGCCGCACGTCGGCGGCGGGAGTGGGGCGTGGCGAGGGGGCGGTCAGCCCTTGTTGTAGGCGGCGAGGACCTCTTTGGGCTCGCCGTCCAACTTGATCTTGCCCTTGTGCAGCCAGATGACACGGTTGCAGGTCTCCTCGATGACCCGGAGGTCGTGGGCGACGAGGAAGACGGTGCCGGCCGACTCGCGGATCTGGCGGATGCGTTGCTCGCTCTTCTTGCGGAACTCGCGGTCGCCGGTGGCCAGGGCCTCGTCGATGAGCAGCACGTCGTGGGTCTTGGCCGACGAGATGGCGAAGCGCAGGCGGGCGCCCATGCCGGAGGAGTAGGTGGACATCGGCAGCTGGACGAACTCGTCGATGCCGGAGAAGTCGACGATCTCCTGGTATTTCTCCCTGACCTCGGTGGGAGTCATGCCCATGGCGTAGCAGCCGAGCACGATGTTGCGCTCGCCGGTGAGCTCGCGCATGAGGGCGGCGTTGACGCCCAGCAGGGAGGGCTGCCCGTCGGTGTAGACGGCGCCGGCGTGCGGCGGCAGGAGGCCGGCGATCGCGCGCAGCAGCGTGGACTTGCCCGACCCGTTGCGGCCCACGATGCCGATGGCGTCGCCGTGGTAGGCCACGAAGGAGACGCCTTTGACGGCGTGGACCTCCTTCATCTGCGGGCGGCCCTGGCGCTTGAGGATGCGCGTGAGGGCGTTGACGGCGTTGCCCTTCTCGGCGTCGGAGGCCGCGCCGTAGACCCGGTAGACGATGTGCAGGTCGTCGACGATGACCGTGGGAGTGCCTGTGGGAACGTCAAGGGGGCGCTTGCCGGCCGGGGCCGGGTTGGGGTGCACCCTCACGTCCTTTTTCGGGACGGCGGGCTCCTCGCCCTTCACCTGTGATAGCTCCTCGGTCAGCTCAGCCACGCCCGTACCTCTCCTCGGCACGCCAGAAGTACCAGAAGCCGAAGCCGAGTGCGAACACCGCCCAGAATACGCAACTTATCCACACCAACCCCGGCGGGTTGTGCCCCCGGATGAGGATGTCACGCATGAACTCGATGTAGGAGGCCGCTGGGTTGAGGTAATACATGGTGTCGGCCACCCACTGCGGCAGGCCGGCGCTGCCGACGACCTTCTCCTGGATCGAGAAGAACACGCCCGAGGCGTAGAGCCAGGTGCGGGTGATGAACGGCAGGAGCTGGTTGAGGTCGCGCATCGAGGAGCCGAGCCGCGCCATCACCAGCCCCGCGCCGATGTTGAACATGGTCTGCAGCAGGAGCACGACGGGGATCATCAGCCAGAACCACGTCGGAAGCTCGCCGGTCACGATCACGATCAGGAACAGCACGCCCATGGAGATGGCCAGCTGTTGCAGCTCCTGGATCGTGTAGGCGAGGGGGAGCGAGGCCCGCGGGAAGTGGAGCGCCCGGATCAGCGACAGGTTGCCGGAGATCGACTTGGCGCCGGCGGCGACCGACCGCTGGGTGTAGGTGAAGACGAATATCCCGGTCAGCAGGAACGCGGGGTAGTTTTCGATGTTGCCCTTGCCGCCGAGGACGATGCCGAACATCACGTAGTAGATGGCGGCGTTGAGCAGGGGGGTCAGGATCTGCCAGACCTGACCGAGCGCCGAGCTGGAATACTTCGAGACGTTGCGCGAGGTGGCGTACGTGAGGATGAAGTGACGCCGCTCCCAGAGCTGGCGCACGTATACCGGGAACCTCGGCCGCGCGATGGCACGGCGAAGCCCGTATCTCTCGGCGAGCTTGGCCAGCGGCTCCTGCCCGCTCCGGCCGCCCGCCTGGGCGTCCGCGACAGCGGATTCCGGCTGACTCATGGCTAGGACTCTATTGGATCCGACTCGGTGGGGTGCCTGCCGCGGGGGTTCGCGGCCGACAGTTGGACGGGGCCCTGGAGCGCGTGGTTCCAAGGCGCCGTCAAGACTTGGACAACGGTAGCCCAGCCACCCCGCTAATGAGAGGCAAGGCGCGAGCACTCTCCGCTAGAAGGTATTTTTGCTCGTGGTTCACGTCCGGGCTGTGCCCTCCTGACGGTTTTGTGAAACTACGGACCGTTTGCGGCTAATGACTGTGACGTTGGATAGACGCACGTGTGACCGAACTGCAACGCGCCAGAGACTCCCTGGTGGCACGTAGTGAGGGATAGTCGCGATCGACTGGCAGGGCGTCGGCTGGTTTGACCATGTCAGCCAAACTCGAGGGGCTTACAAGGAAACCCCCCGTCAGGCTGCTCACGATCATTGCAGCTCAGCGCTAACGCCCACCTGTAGAGGGAGGAATCTTTTTACCATGCGTGTTACTAAGGGCGCACAGATCGTCGCCGGTACCGCGCTGCTGGCCATCGCGGTAGCCGCGTGTGGCGGCGGCGCTTCGACCGGAGACACCGGGACCAGCGCTGACACGCCGGTCCGGATGGAGCTCGGCGAGCCGCAGAACCTGCTGGTCCCCTCGAACACCACCGAGTCCGAGGGCTCAGAGGTCCTCGCCGCGGTGTTCGAGCCGCTGGTGAACTACGACGAGAACAAGGAAGTCGTCGAGGCCGCTGCCGAGTCCATCACCACCGAGGACAACAAGGTCTGGACGATCAAGCTCAAGCCAGGCTACACCTGGCACAACGGTGAGCCCCTGATCGCGCAGAACTACGCAGACGCCTGGAACTACGCGGCCAACCAGGACAACGCGCAGGGCGGCGGTTACTTCTTCGGCCGAGTCGAGGGTTACGCCGACCTCAACCCGGGCGAGGGCAAGCAGGTCACCACCAAGGAGATGACGGGCCTCAAGGCGGTCGACGACACGACCCTCCAGGTCACTCTCACGGCTCCGTTCTCCCAGTTCAGGACCATGCTGGGTTACACGGCGTTCTACCCGCTGCCCAAGGCCGCCTTCGGCGCCGACGGCAAGGTGACCAACGAGTACGGCGAGAAGCCGATCGGGCAGGGCCTGTTCAAGGTCGACAAGCCGTACAAGAAGGGCACCGACCAGACCATCGACCTGTCGGTGTACGACAAGTACCCGGCCAAGAAGCCCAACGGCTGGACGAAGCTCCAGTTCAAGCTCTACAACAGCTCGGAGACGGCGTACAACGACCTCCAGGGCGACAACGTCGACATCCAGGACCAGCTGCCCGCGTCGGCGATCGCCAGCGCCAAGACGGCGCTCGGTGACCGGTACACGGACCAGCCCGACGCCGGCATCGGCTACATCGGCTTCCCGCTGCAGTACAACGACGAGTACAAGGACGTCAAGATGCGCGAGGCCATCTCGATGGCCATCGACCGGAAGACGATCGCCGAGACGGTCTTCGCCGGCACCCGCGCACCCGCCGACGACTTCATCAACCCGGCCATCGCGGGCTACCGCCAGGGCGCCTGCGCCGCCTGCACGTACGACCCGGGCAAGGCCAAGGAGCAGTACGCCGCGGCCAAGGGGCCGGCCAAGCTGGAGCTCGGCTACAACGCCGACGGTGGCCACAAGGAATGGATCGAGGCCGTCGCCAACAACCTCCGCGCCAACCTCGGCGTCGAGGTGACGGTCAAGCCGTTCGAGAAGTTCGCCAACATCCTGGACGACCTCGACGCCAAGAAGTACAAGGGCATGTTCCGCATGGGGTGGGCCATCGACTACCCCTCGCCCGAAAACTACCTGACGCCGATCTTCTCCACGGGCGCGATCACCACCGGCTCCAACTACGCCGGCTACTCCAACAAGGAGTTCGACGAGACGGTCGCCAAGGGTGACCAGGCGGCGACCCCTGAGGAAGGGCTCAAGCTCTACCAGCAGGCGGACGACATCCTGATCAAGGACCTTCCGTACATCCCGGTGTACTTCTACCGGAACAACTCCGGCTACTCCACCAAGGTCAAGAACGTCAAGATCAACCTGCTCAACCAGGTTGAATGGGCTGACGTCGAGAAGGCCTGACGTAGTTTCCGGGGGTGGGCGGCACCGTCGCCCACCCCTTGAGAGCCCGCCGTGAAGGCAGTCGCTTGGGCCGTGCACCCCCAGGTCCCCAGGGGCTGCCTTCTGGCATGTACGGGAGGCTTGTATGGGCCGTTACATCATTCGGCGCCTGATCCAGGCGATACCAGTCCTGCTGGGCGCCACCCTGTTCATCTTCGCCATCGTGTTCGCGCTACCCGGAGACCCCGTCGCGGCACTGGCCGGTGAGAAGCGGCAGGATCCCGCGATCGTCGCGATCATCCGCGACCAGTATCACCTCAACGATCCGCTGCTCCTGCAGTATTGGTACTACATCAGCGGCATCCTGTTCCGCGGCGACCTCGGCAAGACGTTCGCCGGTGTCCCCGTCTCCCAGTTGCTGGCGGGCAAGCTCCAGGTCACACTGAACCTGGCACTCGTCGCGCTGGTCATGGAGGCGGTCATCGGTGTCCTGCTGGGCCTGTGGGCGGCGCTGCGGCGCGGCCGGGCCACCGACACCGCGATCCTGGCCTCGACGCTGCTGCTCATCTCGGTCCCGACGCTGGTCACCGGCTTCGTCCTGCAGCTGTGGCTGGGAGTCTGGCTGAAGCAGCTCACCGGCACCGAGATCTTCCCGATCGCGGGAGCCAGCCAGGGCCTCAAGTCCTACCTGCTGCCTGGTTTCGTGCTGGCGGGCACATCGATCGCCTATCTCACCCGGCTCACGCGAACAAGCCTGGTGGAGACGCTGAGATCCGACTACATCCGCACAGCCACGGCCAAGGGCCTGTCCAGACGGAGGGTCATCGGCAGGCACGGGTTGCGCAACGCGTTGATCCCGCTGGTCACCTATCTGGGAGCCGACCTGGGCGCCCTCATGGGAGGGGCGGTGATCACAGAGACGATCTTCAACCTGCCGGGCATCGGCCTCCAGCTCTATCAAGGCGTTTACCTGCGCGAGCAACCGATCGTCGTAGGCATCGTGACAATCCTGGTGTTGGTGTACATCGTGGCGAACCTGATCGTCGACATGCTGTACGCCGTGCTCGACCCGAGGATCCGCTATGAGTGACACCCCACAGGTCGAACCTGTGCCCCAGGACACAAGGACACTGACCACGGACAAGGTCGCGACGACCCCGCCGCCGGTGAAGCGTCCCAAAGAGGCGAAGCCGGCCAGCCTGTGGGGCGACGCCTGGCACGACCTGCGCCGCAGGCCGATGTTCATCATCTCGCTGGTGCTCATCGCGGTCCTGCTGGTCATGTCGTTCTGGCCATCGCTGTTCACCTCGATCGACCCGTTCTCGGCG
The DNA here is from genome assembly GCF_040649575.1 of Nonomuraea sp. NPDC048916. Classification (NCBI taxonomy): domain Bacteria; kingdom Bacillati; phylum Actinomycetota; class Actinomycetes; order Streptosporangiales; family Streptosporangiaceae; genus Nonomuraea; species Nonomuraea sp. NPDC048916. The sequence goes on along the minus strand of NZ_JBEZFS010000057.1, from coordinate 12,756 downwards.
AGGACGTGCGAGCTCGCCACCGCCCGGCAGGGGCCCAGCGTGGGTCACCTCTTCGGCCGTGACAACCAGGGCTGCGACGTCTACGCCAGGACGATCTACGGCGCCCGCAACTCGATCGTGATCGGTGTCACCACGACGCTCATCACCGCCATCGTGGGCGGCCTGCTCGGTCTCATCGCGGGCACCCGTGGCGGCATGGTCGACACGGTCACCTCGCGGATCACCGAGATCTTCTTCGCCATTCCCTCCATCCTGGGCGCGCTGCTCATCACGGCCACCTTCCGGGACAAGGACCTCGGCATCTGGATCGTGGTGATCGCGCTGTCGATCCTGGCCTGGCCGATGACGTTCCGCATCATGAGAGCCGCGGTCATCACGGCGAGAAGCCAGGACTTCGTGACCGCGGCGCGTGCTCTGGGAGCCGGTCAGGGCCGCATCATGTTCCGGCACCTGTTGCCGAACGCGCTCGCTCCGGTGATCGTCATCGCCACGATCAACCTCGGTGGCTTCATCGCGGCCGAGGCGGCGTTGTCCTTCCTGGGGGTCGGTGTCCAGTCGCCCGACATCTCCTGGGGACTGATGATCGCCGATGCCCGCAACCGGTTCCTCGAGGCGCCGCTGCCGCTGGTGTTCCCCGCGGTGTTCCTGAGCATCACCGTGCTCGCGTTCATCATGCTGGGCGACGCCGTCCGCGACGCGCTCGACCCGAAGCTCAGGTAGGAGGGGGGATCAGATGAAGAAGACGTCACTGGACGTGTTGCCGGCCGAGGGAGGGCTGGGCACCGAGCCGCTGCTGGCCGTGGACGACCTGCACGTGGAGTTCGGCACGCGGGCGGGCATTGTGCGGGCCGTCAACGGGGTGAGCTACACGCTCGACCCCGGTGAGACCCTCGCGGTGCTGGGCGAGTCGGGATCCGGCAAGTCCGTGACCGCTCAGGCGATCATGGGCATCCTGGACGTGCCGCCCGCTCGGATCCCCAAGGGGGAGATCCGGTTCCGCGGCACCGACCTGCTCAAGCTGTCCGAGGAGGCGCGCACCCAGGTGCGTGGCCAGCGGATCGCGATGATCTTCCAGGACGCGCTTTCCGCGCTCAACCCGGTGTTCACCGTGGGCTGGCAGATCGCCGAGATGTTCCGGGTGCACCGCGGCATGTCCAAGCGCGAGGGCGTGAAGAAGGCCGTCGAGCTGATGGACCGGGTCCGCATCCCGGCCGCCAGGCAGCGGGTCAACGACTACCCGCACCAGTTCTCCGGGGGCATGCGCCAGCGCATCATGATCGCCATGGCGATCGCGCTGGACCCCGAGGTGCTGATCGCCGACGAGCCGACCACCGCGCTCGACGTGACGGTGCAGGCCCAGATCATGGAGCTGCTCGCCGAGCTGCAGCGCGAGAGCAACATGGGCATGATCCTGATCACGCACGACCTCGGCGTGGTGGCCGACGTCGCCGACAAGATCGCGGTCATGTACGGCGGGCGCATCGTGGAGAACGCGTCCGTGCACGACATCTACAAATCGCCCGCCCACCCCTACACCAAGGGCCTGCTGGAGTCGATCCCCCGGGTCGACCTCAAGGGCCAGGACCTGTACGCGATCAAGGGCCTGCCGCCCAACCTGCTCGACATGCCGACCGGCTGCGCCTTCCACCCGCGGTGCCCCTACCGCCAGGACAACTGCGTGACCGACGTCCCCCCGCTCTACGAGATCAGCGGCACACGCAACAGCGCCTGCCACTACTGGAGGGAGGTCCTCGATGGCGACAACAGGTGAGCGCATCCTCGAGGTCCGCGATCTGGTCAAGCACTTCCCCCTGACCCAGGGCATCGTGATGAAGCGCTCGATCGGCGCGATCAAGGCGGTCGACGGCGTCTCGTTCGACCTCAACAGGGGCGAGACGCTGGGCATCGTGGGCGAGTCGGGCTGCGGCAAGTCCACGCTGGCCAAGGTCCTCATGGCGCTGGAACGGCCGACGTCGGGCTCGGTCAAGATCAAGGGCCGTGACATCGCCATGGCCAGGGGCTCCGAGCTCAAGCGGATGCGCCGCAACATCCAGATGGTGATGCAGGATCCCTACACCTCGCTGAACCCCCGGATGACCGTCGGCGACATCGTGGGCGAGCCGTACGACATCCACACCGAGGTCGCTCCCAAGGGTGACCGCCGGCGCAAGGTGCAGGAGCTGCTGGAGGTCGTGGGCCTCAACCCCGACCACATCAACCGCTATCCCCACCAGTTCTCCGGCGGCCAGCGCCAGCGCATCGGCATCGCCCGGGGCCTGGCGCTCCAGCCGGAGATCATCGTCTGCGACGAGCCGGTCTCCGCGCTCGACGTGTCGATCCAGGCGCAGGTCATCAACCTGCTGGAGCGGCTGCAGAACGAGTTCAACCTGGCGTACATCTTCATCGCCCACGACCTGTCGGTGGTGCGCCACATCTCCGACCGGGTCGCGGTGATGTACCTGGGCAAGGTGGTGGAGCTCGGCAAGGACGCCGAGATCTACGACCGGCCCGCTCACCCGTACACCCAGGCGCTGCTGTCGGCCGTCCCGGTCCCCGACCCCGAGGGGCGGGAGCAGCGCGAGCGGATCATCCTGCAGGGCGACCCGCCCTCGCCGGCCAACCCGCCGTCGGGCTGCCGCTTCCGCACCCGGTGCTGGAAGGCGCAGGAGATCTGCGCCACGGAGGAGCCGTTGCTGCAGATCAGGCCCGGCACCCAGCACGAGAGCGCGTGCCACTTCGCCGAGACGCACGACGTGGTCCACGTCGGCTAGCGAGTCGTCGGGAGGCCCTCCGCGCAGTCGCGCGGGGGGCCTTTGGGCCGCGGGCCGCGCACCTGGTGCCGATCAGGTGGGCGCCGTGCTCGTCGATGGTGAACCAGCCGTCGATCGCCGGCGTCATGGGCACGAGTGTCACACAAGCGCTTGCTAGGTAGAACGCCCGCCGTGCCGTCCCTGCCGGACGATCAGCCGTGCGGACATCCCCGCCGAGAGCAGCACCAGGCCGAGCACCACGGGCGTCCTGGACGGCGGCGTCCCGGCGGCCGGGCGGCGTGCGGCCCGGGCCGGCCTCGTGGGCGCGCCCGCCAGCAGGCCGGCCTGGCGCAGCGCGAGCAGCGCGTTGGCCACGCCGTGCCCGTAGGAGGAGTCGTGGCCGGTGGCGGGGCGCTTCGTGGTGCCCAGCTCGATCGCCCGGCGCACGAGGTGCGGCGGCAGCTCGGGATGCGCCGCCCTGATCAGCGCGGCGATGCCGGCCACCATGGCGGCGGCCGAGCTGGTGCCGTCGCCGGTCAGGTAGGAGTCGCGGCCGTCGGCGCTGGTGATGCCGGTGCCCGGCGCGACGACGCTGAGGTAGTCCTGGCGGTTGGAGAACCGGGTCACCCTGAGCCGCCTGTCGACCGCGCCCACCGCGATCACGCCGGGGTAGGCGGCGGGGAAGTTCTTCCTGTTGGTGGTGTCGCCGTCGTTGCCGGCGGAGGCTACCAGCACGGCTCCCCGGCTGATCGCGTAGCGCACGGCCCGCTGCTCGGCCGCCGACCCTCGCCAGGAGCCGCTGCCGCCGCCGAGGGACATGCTGATCACGGCGGCGCCGTGGTCGGCCGCGTAGCGGATGCCGCGGGCCAGCGCGTCGTGGCCGGCCGAGGGCCGCTTCTCGCGGAGCGGGTCGTCGAGCTCCAGCGTGACCCGGATCGACAGCACCCGCGCCGCGGGCGCCACGCCGATCACTCCCTGCCCGCCGTCGTGGCCGCGGCCGGCGATGAGGCCGGCCATGGCGGTGCCGTGGTGCCCTCTCCGGCCGTGCCCGTGGCTCGGGCCGGTCAGGTCAGGGCCGTGGACCACGGCTCCGGCGAGGTCGGGATGACGGCCGTTCACCCCGGTGTCGAGCACGGCGACCAGCACGCCCTGGCCCTTGCTCAGCCGCCAGGCCTGGTGCAGCCACAGCGCGGACAACTGCCATCGCTCGGTGGTGAGATCGCCACCCGCGCTCGGCGCCGCGCCGATCACCAGCAGGGTGGACAGGCAGGCCGTGACCAGCACGGCCCGGGACAGTTGGAACACGTCGACCTCGGGGGCAGGAGGGGGACGCCCGATCCCGGAGATTGTGGCACGTGCCCGCCGCGGCAATCCGAAGCTTCGGTAAACAGACCGATACGCGGTGTAATTTCCCTTTGATGGCTTTCGTGTCAGAGTGATGGTGCAATACGGACATGTGCGCCAGGCGGCAGGCCGAGGCGCTGCGCCGCGTCGCCCGAGTTGACCGCGAACGCGATCAGCCCGGCCGAGTCGGCGAAGGCCACCAGCTCGCCCGGCGGCACCGCCGCGAACGTCTCGCGGTAGGGCATCGACAGCTGTCGCCGCCCCAGCCGGACCCCGAGCATGGCGCCGACCCGCACGCCCAGCGTCTCCAGGTCCCCGGCGGTGATCGACAGCTGCGTGTTGCCGTAGCGGTCGACCGAGACCACCTCGCCCTCGACCGCCCCCTCGCGCAGCACCGAGGTCGGCTCGGGCAGCGAGACCAGCCTGGACGCCGGCAGCTCCGGGCCGAGATCGGCCGGTTTGAGCCCGACGCACAACCGCGCGGCGACCGGAGAGTAGACGTCGCGCCCGTGGAACGTGGGCGAGACGGGCCGCAGGAAGTGCTCCTCGTTGCTGATCTCGTACGCCGCCCGCACCCCGCCGCTGGCGTGGACGGCCCACGACAGCAGCCCGTTGTCGGGGCCGATGAACACCCGCCCGCCCGCCTCGACGGCGACCGCCCGCCGCGCCCCGCCCGCCCCGGGATCGACCGCGCCGATGTGCACGCCCCTGGGAAGGTAGGGGATGGTCTGCGCGAGGATCGCGGCGCCTCGTCGTACATCGCCCGAGGGGACGACGTGGCACACGTCGATCACCCGGACGGTGGGAGCGATGCCCGCGATCACGCCATGACATGCGGCGACATAGCCGTCTTCGAGCCCGTAGTCGGTGAGAAGTGTGATGACAGAGGTCACACTTGGTGACTGTACGTCTCGCGATCCACCATGAACAGCCAGTCTCGGCACATTACGATGGCGGCGGGCCGCATGTGTGTGACGTGATCGTCGCGCGCATCCTTTCGAGGAGGAACCATGGACACTGCACCGGCTAGCGGTGACAGTGCTGCCCACGACCCATCGCATCAGCCCCTCACCCAACGCGATCTCGAGCTCCTCGCCTTCGAACGCCAATGGTGGCGTTACGCGGGCGCGAAGGAGCAGGCCATCAGGGAGACCTTCGGGTTCTCCGCCACTCGCTACTACCAGCTGCTGGGCGAATTGATCGACAAGCCGGAGGCCTTGGAACAGGATCCGATGCTGGTCAAGCGGCTACGCAGGTTGCGCGCCACCCGCCAGCGCGACCGCGCCGCGAGGCGCTTCGGCATGCGTCCCTGATCGGCTGGGTACCCCAGCCGCGTGAGGAACATCCCTGGAATTCAAGCGATCTTGAGAGATCCGGCCGGCGCCGTGATCGGGCTCGACTTCGACGGAACCCTGTCGCCGATCGTGCCCGATCCCGCCTCCGCCGCGATCCATCCCGAAGCCCCCGGTGTCCTGGCCGCGCTGGGCGAGCACGTGGGAGCGGTGGCCATCCTGACCGGCAGGCCCGTGACCACCGTGCTGGACCTCGGACCGGGTCTGGCCGACGTGCCCGGCCTGGTCGTGCTGGGCCACTACGGGTTCGAGCGGTGGGAAGGGGGTAAGATCTCCGCGCCGCCGCCCCCGCCCGGAGTGCCCCGGGTCAAGGCCGAACTCCCGCTGCTGCTCGACTCGCTCGGCCTGGCCGGCGTGGTGATCGAGGACAAGGACCGGGCCGTGGCCGTGCACACCAGGCGCGCCCCCGACCCCGAAGGCGCGCTGGCCGCGCTGCGTGAGCCGCTGGCCAAGCTCGCCGAGAAACACGGGCTCGTCGTCGAGCCCGGCCGGTTCGTGCTGGAGCTCAGGCCGCCGGGCATGGACAAGGGGCACGCGCTCGCCCTGTTCCTGGCCGAACGCGACGCCCGGTCCGTCATGTTCGTCGGCGACGACCTCGGTGACCTGGCCGCCTTCGACGCGGTCAAGGCGTCGGAGCTGCCCGGGGTGACCGTGTGCAGCGGCTCGGCGGAGGTGACCGCGCTGGCCGACCGCGCCGACATCGTGGTGGACGGGCCCGACGGGGTCGTGGCACTGCTCGGGGAGCTGGCCGCGGCCGTCAGCCGTTCTTGATCCGCCTGCAAGTGCCCCGCACTACGGTCGCGGCATGACGAAGACCACCCTCACCGCCGCGGCGCTGGCCGCGGCGGCCGTCCTCGTGGCGCCCTCCGCCGCCGCCTCCGCCGCCTCCGCCTCCGCCTCGACCTCCGCCACCCGGCCGCTCGACCTGCGCAACGGCCTCACGCTCAACCTGCCGTCCGGCTGGAAGGTGTACGGCAAGGGCGACTGGATCTACGTCGTCACCGGCGCCTGCGCCAACCCCCGAGGCGGATACCGCCAACCCGAATGCGACAGTTTCTCCATCCTGGGCCCCAAGGCCATCAAGATCGGTCAGGAGGTGTTCAACCCCTACACCGCCAAGCAGCCCTTCTACCCGGCGACCGACGTGCAGCCATGCCCGCACAACCGCAAGTGGGGACAGGTGCTCGGCGGCGCGGCGGTGAAGGGCCTGCGCCAGGTCGGCCCCGGTCACAAGGCGCACTACCGCGAGTGGAAGGCGAGATGCATCTCCTACTCCAACGGCACGGTGAAGTCGAGGTACGTCCAGCGCGAGTGGTACCTGCCGCAGAGCAAGATCCTCATCGTCGACCAGTGGAACACCCCGGGCCTGCCCGGCGTGCTCAAGCGCGCGGTCTGGCGGTGATCACGCCGCCGATCGCCAGGCCGATGATCACCGGCACCAGCAGGAACGCGTGGCGGGTGCCGAATCCGTCGGCCAGAGCGCCGAGCACCAGCGGGCCGACGGCCATCGCGGCCCCGGAGCAGATGGGCGCGACGGCCGAGGCCCGGTCGGGATGGCCGCCCGAGTGGGTGATCAGCTCGGTCAGGGCCAGCGGGAAGTGCAGCGCGACGCCGAGCCCGGTGATCAACAGCCCGGCGTAGCCGAGCAGCGGCGCCGAGCTCAGCCAGAAGATCAGCCAGCCGGCCCCGGTCAGCAGTAGCGCCCCGACGAACAACCGGTCGGGCGGCAACCGCAGGGCCAGCCGCCCGCCGGTGAACCGTCCCGCCGCCATGCCCGCGGTGAACGCCGTCAGACCGGTGGCCGCCGCCGCCGCGCTCAGCCCGGTGTTGCCCGCGAACAGGGAGGCGGCCCACAGGTTGAAGCAGAACTCCAGCGCCACGCAGCAGAACAGCACCCCGCCGGCCACGTAGAAGCGCCAGCCGGGACGTGGGTGGCCCGACGTGGCGACGGCCGCCTCCGGCCGGCGCTCCGCGGGGATCCAGACCCGGCCCATGACCAGCGCCAGCGCCACGGTCAGCAGCGGGGTGAGCAGCAGCGTGGCCCGCCAGCCGAGCGCCGTCTGCGCCACCAGGCTGAGCAGGAGCGACATCGCGATGCCGAACACGACGGCGACCCCGTTGGCCTCGCTGATCGCGGCCGGCCCGGCGGCGCCGTGGTGGTCGCTCAACGCCGCCATCGAGGCGTAGAGCGCGGCCGAGCCGAACGCCCCGGCCAGGCCGTAGCCGAGCAGGGTGGCGGGCAGGGCGGGGACGAGCATGACGAGGACGACGCCCGCGTTCATGCCGGCCAGGCCGCCCCAGGTGATGGCTCGCCTGCCGTACCCGCGGTAGAGGACGGGCAGGAAGAGCCCGGCCAGGATGGTGCCCGCGGCCATGGCGGTGCCGTGCAGCCCGGCGACGGCGTTGGACACCTGCTGGTCCTGGCGCAGCAGGGGCAGGGCGGCGCTCAGGCCGTAGAGGAATGTCGCGAATGTGCCGAGCTGGAGGTAGATCAGCCAGGTGGGGGCGTCTCGAATGAGCCGGATGCGTCCCGCGGCCGTCGACATCCAGGCTGCTCCCGTCGGAATAAGGGGTAATTATCCCAGATCGTAGTTGAGGGCATCGAGCTGGGCCGCCAGCCACTTCTGCGGGGGCAGCGCGGTGCCGGCGGCGGCCAGCTTGTCACGGCGGCGCCCGCGCTCCTCCGCCGGCATGACCAGCGCCTCGTACAGCGCGTCGGCCGTGCCGCTGACGTCGTAGGGGTTGACCAGCAGCGCGTCGTCGCCCAGCTCGGCCGCCGCGCCCGCCTCGCGGGACAGCACCAGCGCGCAGGTGGGGGACAGGATCGGGCCCTCCTTGGCGACCAGGTTCATGCCGTCGCGGATCGGGTTGACCAGCAGGACGTCGGCCATCCGGTAGGCGGCCAGCGAGCGCGGGTAGTCGTCGTCGACGTTGAGGATGAGCGGGTCCCAGTTCTCGGTGGCGTACTCGTCCTCGATCTCCTGGGCGCAGCGCAGCACCGACGCGGTGTATTCGCGGTATTCGGGCAGGTCGTGCCTGCTCGGGTAGGCGAACGCCAGGTGCACCACCCGGCCGTGCCATTCCGGATGCGCGGCGAGGAACTCACGGTAGGCGAGCAGGCCGCGCACGATGTTCTTGGACAGCTCGGTGCGGTCGATGCGGACGATCAGCCTGCGGTCGCCGACCTGCTCACGCAGTGCCGCCATGTGCGACTCGACGTCGGGCTCGCCGGCCCGCTCGCGCAGCGCCGCGCCGTCGACGCCCAGCGAGTGCACGCCGATGCGGGTGGTGCGGCCCTCGTGCGTGATCGTCCGGGCGGCCCGGTCGATCTCCGCGCCCAGCAGGAACTGGCAGCAGTCGATGAACGCGCCCGCCCAGCGCTCGGTGAGGAACCCCGCGTGGTCGGCCCCCAGGATGCCCTCCAGCACCTCGCGGGCGACGTCGTCGGGCAGCAGCGAGAAGTATTCGGGCGGCGCCCAGGGGGTGTGGCTGAAGTGGGCGATGCGCAGGTCGGGCCGCTCGGCGCGGAGCATCGCCGGGGTCAGGGTCAGGTGGTAGTCCTGAACCATCACGCGGGCCTCGTGGCCGGCCTCCTCGGCCAGCGCCAGCGCGAACGCGCCGTTGTAGTCGCGGTAGGACTCCCACTCGCGCTGGAACCGGGTGCCGAACCGGGGGGAGTTGGGGATGTCGTAGAGCAGGTGGTTGACGAACCAGAGGGTGGAGTTGGCCACGGCGTTGTAGGCGCGGTGGAACGTGGCGGGCGGGATGTCGAGCATCCGCAGCGCGCCCGTGTCATAGCCGGCCTGGTCGAGGCGGCCGCCCGGCGCCTGTCGCACGGCGCTGCGGTCGCCATCGGTCAGGGCGGCGCATACCCACAGCACTCCGACTTCTTTGGTCACTCCGGACAGTCCGGACACCAGGCCGCCGCCACCACGTTTCATGGTCAGAACGCCGCCTTCGGAGACGGTGAACGAGACGGGGCCTCGGTTCGAGGCAACCAGGACGCTGTTCATTTAAGCTCCCTCCGACCATAGGATCCCAGCTATGGCGCTTGATGAGCTAACCGAGGACCTGGCCCGCTCCGCCGCTGCCGGAGATCATCGCGCACTCGGCGAGCTCCTGCGCCGGATCGAGCCCGATGTGATGCGCCACTGCGCCCGGATCCTGCCCTACCGCCAGGACGCCGAGGAGGCGTCGCAGGACACTCTGCTCGCCGTGGCGCGCAACATCGGGCGCTTCGAGGGACGCGCGAGGTTCAGCACATGGCTGCACATCGTGACCGCCAACTGCGCGCGCACCACCTACCGGTCGCTCAAGCGCAGGGCGGCCGAGCAGAGCTCCGACGAGTTGCCCATGCAGAAGCCCGACGCGCGCCGGGTCAGCGTCATCGCCGGGTCGCGGCTCGACCTGCTCGACGCGATGGAGGCGCTGGAGGCCGACAAGCCCGATCTGGCCCAGGCGCTGGTGCTGCGCGACATCGTCCAGCTCGACTACAACGAGGTGGCCGAGCATCTCGGCATTCCGCTCGGCACCGCCAAGTCACGCATCCACCAGGCCCGCAAGTACGTCCAGGCGGCGCTCGGCGAAGACTACAGGTGAGACCGGCCGTCTCATCTCCTGAGACGGAGGGTCAGCTCGGCCGCCTGGCCAGGTAGAGTCCGTACCAACAACTGCATATTGCTCATCCAGAGGGGCGGAGGGACCGGCCCTGCGAAGCCCCGGCAACCCTCCCGGCTTTCGACTCGCGACCTGGCGAGGCCGACCGGGACAGGGTGCCAATTCCGGTCCGCGGTCAGGGTGGCCGCGGGCGAAGATGAGGGAAGGCCTCGCTTCATGTCGCTCGACTTTGGTCCCGCCAGCGCTCTCTCCTGCCGCGAGTGCGGCGCCCGCTACCCCCTCGGTCCCAGCTTCGCCTGTCCGGAGTGTTTCGGGCCGCTCGAAGCGGCCTACTCCTTCGGCGCCGTCTCCCGGGCCGGCATCGAGGCGGGCCCCGCCAACATCTGGCGCTACCGCTCGCTGCTCCCCGTCCCAGCCGACGTCGCCGAGAAGCCCAACATGAACCCGGGCTGGACCCCTCTCGTCAAGGCCGGCAACCTCGGCCGCGCGCTCGGCATCAAGTCGCTGTACGTCAAGGACGACTCGGGCAATCCCACCCACTCCTTCAAGGACCGGGTGGTCGCCATCGCCGTCGAGGCGGCGCGCAACTTCGGCTTCCACACGCTGTCCTGCTCCTCCACGGGCAACCTGGCGGGCGCGGTGACGGCGGCCGCGGCCAGGGCCGGGCTCGACGCCTGCGTGTTCATCCCCGCGGGCCTGGAGCAGGCCAAGATCGCCATGGCCCGGGTGTTCGGCGGCAGACTGATCGGCATCGAGGGCAGCTACGACGAGGTCAACCGGTTCTGCTCGGAGCTGATCGGCGACCCGCTGGGCGACAAGTGGGGCTTCGTCAACGTCAATCTGCGGCCCTACTACGCCGAGGGCTCCAAGACGCTCGCGTACGAGATCGCCGAGCAGCTCGGCTGGCGGTTGCCCGAGCAGATCATCATCCCGGTGGCCTCCGGCTCCCAGCTCACGAAGATCGACAAGGGCTTCAAGGAGCTGGTCGCGCTCGGGCTGGTCGAGGATCGGCCGTACAAGATCTACGGCGCCCAGGCGCTCGGCTGCTCGCCCGTGTCCGGCGCCTACAAGGCCGGTCATGACGTGGTGCAGCCGGTCAAGCCCGACACCATCGCCAAGTCGCTGGCCATCGGCAACCCCGCCGACGGCCCCTACGTGCTCGACATCGCCCGCCGCACGGGCGGCGCCGTGGAGGACGTCACGGACACCGAGATCGTCGCGGCGATCAGGCTGCTGGCCTCGACCGAGGGCATCTTCGCCGAGACGGCCGGGGGAGTGACCGTGGGCGTGCTGAAGAAGCTCGTCGAGACCGGGCAGCTCGACCCGGAGGCGGAGACCGTGGTGCTCAACACCGGCGACGGGCTGAAGACGCTCGACGCGATCGCCGACGGCGCCCGGCCCACGGCCGTGATCCGGCCCTCTCTCGACGCGTTCCGCGCGACTGTCTGACAATCAGGAAAGGCGAGGTTTATCATGAGCGTTTCTGTGCGAATTCCCACCATTCTGCGCACCTATACCGGAGGCGGCGCGGAAGTGAGTGGCGAAGGGGCGACTCTTCGTGACGTGCTGGCGAAGCTCGACTCTGACTATCCAGGGATCGGAGCGCGAATTCTGGATGAATCGGGCAAGATTCGTCGTTTCGTCAACGTTTACGTTGGGGAAGAGGATGTCCGTTTTGCCGATGGGCTCGACACGGCGACGCCCGAGGGTGCGCAGATCTCCATCATCCCGGCCGTCGCAGGCGGTTGACCTCTCGTCACGTTCGGAAGGCGCCCCGTTGCGGGCGCCTTCTGCTTTTCCAGGAAATTCAATATTGAACTACCTTGACACGTGATGAAATGCGTAGTTTGGTGCTTTGACTCTGTTGCCAAACGCCGTACCACAGGTATGGTCGAGGGCGATCGTCTGGCTGATTTCACCATAAGTCATGGCGATTGCGGGTCTCGCGGACGAATGGGCGGGATCCGCGAGCCCAGTAAGAGGAGTCGGAAGTGGCGCAGGGCACCGTCAAATGGTTCAACGCGGACAAGGGCTACGGCTTCATCGCGGTAGACGGTGGTAAGGATGTATTCGTCCATTACTCAGCCATCATGATGGACGGGTATCGCTCTCTCGAACAGGGCCAGCGGGTCGAGTTCGAGATCACGCAGGGCCAGAAGGGGCCGCAGGCGGAGTCGGTGCGCGCGGTCTGACAGGTAGCTGGTGTGCACGGCGGTTCGCGCGGCAGCGCAGTCCGCGCGTAACCCGCCACCCGCTTTTCGCCGAGATCGGTACGGCGGGTCCCGGTGGACCCGCCGTAGCGACTGACCTGCGTGGGAGTGGCTTCAGCTTGCACTCGACGGGGTAGAGTGCTAAACAATTCGTTGGCACTCTCTGTTCGTGAGTGCCAACACCTGGATCGGGACGATGGGGCCTGCCGAACGGAGATGCGGGCCCGAATGCGCAGCCCGCAACACGCGGGACTACGCATGATGCCGTCGCGGGCGTCGGCTCGGTCCTCTGCAAGCCACCCTGTATCTGGGAGGTCTAGCCTTATGGCAGCCAAGATGATCGCGTTTGACGAGGACGCCCGGCGCGGTCTCGAGCGCGGTATGAACCAGCTCGCCGACGCCGTCAAGGTGACCCTCGGCCCCAAGGGCCGCAACGTCGTGCTGGAGAAGAAGTGGGGCGCCCCCACGATCACCAACGACGGC
>NZ_JBEZFS010000056.1:0-36383 GCF_040649575.1 Nonomuraea sp. NPDC048916 | reverse complement strand
AGAACAGCACCTGAAGCTCCTGGTTGCGACGGTGATGGTTGTGGTGATCAACCCGTCTACCAGGAGCTTCTTTGCGCCACCTGCCGAACATCAGCATCGCGATCATGCTGTGATCAGGGCACGCGTCCAGGAGGTTGGAAAACGTTCCTTCTTCTCCTCCTATGCCGAGGCGTGCCGACGCGCTGACAGGCTGTTGCTGAAGCTGCGGGACGACGGCTACATTCGGCGGGCCATGACCGGCTCAGTCGCCGGAAAGTCCACCCCGACTGCCTTCTATATCCATCGCCGTGCGATTCACAGGATGCCGGTCGTGCTTCGCTTGTATGAGCACTGTGCCAGCATTGCTGCTGGCCGCCCTGCAGACTGGACGGTTGCCAAGCTTCGGCATCAAGGTCGGGGCGTCAGCTGGCTTGATTACCCTGACTTCGACACCGATCCTCACCCCCGTCTGCACTCGTCCTACACCGTTGACCTGAAGACCTTGAAGTCTTCATTCTTGTCGTACGCCGATTCGACGAACCGGCCGCTGCTTCATCGCAAGCACGAGTTCCTCGCACCCGACGACCCGGACGTGCCCAAGTATCGCCGTTTAACTGATGCCGAGCTCAAGGCGGGTCTTTACGAGCAGCCACACCTGATTGGCACCGAGGACGGGTGGCAGGAGGCTCTCGATCGATGTGGTCGTATTCTCCGCGGCCACCGACTCTTACATCGTCAGCAACGAGAGGTATCGCGTGAAGGGTGAATCGCTTGAGGCATGATGAAGTCTCAGCGGTCCTTACCGTGAATCTGCGCTGGCGGCGCCGCGTTTTATTATTTCAACGACCTCGCTGATCTCATCCGAGGTGGCATATGGGACCTGAGCGTAGATCGGGGAAGGCGATCCCTCGAGCTTTGCAAGCAAATGTCCCTTCCCCAGCAGACGCTCGGCTCCCTTGTCTCCGAGTGCGATCTCTGAGGTCCCCTCAGAGTCAACGCGCAGGATCATCCGGTTACCAAGGTTTGCTCTGAGCTGCATTGGCATCACGTTCGCTTCGGGGCGCTGTGCGGCGAAGACCAGATAAATCCCGGCCGCGCGAGCCTTCACCCCAAGCCGCTGGACAGCGGAGGCCACTTCCTTCTTGTACTCTTCCGTCAGCATCCATTCGGCGAACTCGTCGTGAATAAGCCATAGCGTCGGCATCCGATCAGCTGGTAGGGCCTGCGCGTTGTACTGACGGACATTCACCGCGCGCGCCTGGCGCATGCGTACGTATCGGGTGTCCATCTCCTCAACCAGCTGCCCGATCTGCATGAGCGCGTGATCCTGCTGATCGATGATCCCGCCTTGCAGGTGCGGAAGATCCTCGAAGGCGAAGTAGTCCACCCCTTGTTTCGGATCGATCAGGATGATGCGTGCCTGATCCGGTCGGTTCGTCGCCGCAATGCTCAGGATGATGTTCTGCATCAGCACGGACTTGCCGCTGCCAGTGGAGCCGGCGATGAGGGTGTGGGGTGCGTGCAGTCGGCTGGGGGAGAGCACGAGAAGATCACCATCGTCCTCGCGGACGCCAATGAGCATGCTCTGATTTTCGTCCTGCCCCTCGGGGACCCAGCGTTTCCATAGTGATCGCAAAGGGACCACATCCCGGCGCGGTCTGGCGATGGACAAAGACACCACTCCGGGCTCGGGCTGGACGCCGATCAGGTTGAGTCCGTAGGTGGTCAGGAATTCCACCCGACGCCGCTGAACCTGGTCAACCGTCAGACTGGCGCTGCCGCGGAACTTGAGCAAGGCTGCGTTCGGTGTCAGGACGCTGCGCAGGAGCTTCGCCTGGAGGTGGAACTGGCGCAGCGCTTCCTTCGCGGTGGCTTCCGTCTCCAGGAGCCACTCGCCGTCTCCAATGCTCTCCTTACTACTGCCGGACGCTTCCACCGACATCCATTGCGAGACCTCTGGATATGGCCACTGCTGGCAATCACTGTCTGCTGGACTTGCCTGGGGTGAGGTCTCACCAATGTTGGCGCCCAGGTCTCTAGTCGGCTGAGGGATGGGGTCGCCTGGTGGCACGCCTGATTTCGATGAGTCTGCAGATGCCTGTCCAATGTCGGGTTCAGCGGCAGTCTGGGCACTGCGACCGGGCTGGGAGCGCGGCTCACCTGTGCTTTCCATGTCATCGGCGCCGATGGGTTCCTCGTCGATTGGTCCGGAGGGTTGCGGCGGCGTGCCGGGATAGAACGATGAGGGGCTGCCGCCAGCCTCGCCGCCGTTGAGTCTCTGGCGCACCTCCGCCGGATCGGTGCCACGGTAGTAACTGATAACTAGCTCGCGGACATGATCGCGGCCGAAGATCTCCTGGAAGGCGCCGAAGGGCTCACCACTGGGATCTGCCAGCCCTGTCCGCATCGAGCAGTCCGCCGTGTCAATGGGGCCCGGCACGAAGACGTGGGAATATCCTCGCAGCTCGATGCTGCATCGTCCTTCTCGTAAGGCGCGGCGCCAGTCCGGGAGCCTATGCGGCATGCCCGCAGGAGCAGTTATCCCGTCGACCAATAGATCAGACAGCCGGGCCAGCCACACGGTGCGATCAAGGCGGGGAGGCGTCCCGATCACTCCGCCCGCCATCCGCCGCAGCGTGTCGAGAAGCTGCTTGGCTGACTCTCTGCGCTTGGTAGCGAGATTCGAGCCATCGATGTACTTCGCCTCGGTCAAGACCGCGAGCAATGTCATCGATCCGTCAGGTCTAACCCTGGGACTCAGGGCGAGTAGGTCGGCGATCCTCTGCTCCCTCTGACCCAGCCAGTCTACGTAGTCGTCGAGGAAGTACCAGCCTGCAAGCTGGCTGGCTCCTATCTCGTGACGGACAATGTGCTGGCTGAGCACCACACCGATCAGTTCGCTCGCGCTGGTTCCGCGCCGAGCTGCGCGCAGCACGATATCCCCGGAGATGTCGTTGGCGTCATTGACGAAGCGATCAGCGAGCTGACGTAGTTCTGCATCTTGTAGGCCGAGCCGCAGGTCGATAAGGCGGCTAATGATCATCGAGCGCAGGAGGCCCATGGGTGCTGCCGATGAAATGATCATGCTGCGACCCTGGGTCGCGAGCTGCTTGTAGCGGATTATGCGCACGCCTTGTTCGCGGAGCTGACGGCGATCAAGGAGTTCGTCGTAGTTAGCTACCCAGGTCGCTAGGTTATGCGTTTCGTCGAAGATCCTGGCTGTTGTTGCGTCGCCGAAGTCGAGCTGCCTTGCAGGCAGCAGGCCGCGGTCCGGGCCAGGGCCTGAGCCAGGCTGGAAAAAGGAAGAGATAGCACCGAGGTAGGACCAGCCCTCCGCTCGTTGCACGGGGCACGTAAGGTACACGACGGACTTCATGTCGCCCATTGCGACGGGCCGCCGTCGTGACCACTGGGCGGGGTTGAGCATCTCAGGAGGAACAGGCCGCGTGTCTTCGGGGTACCACTCCAGTCGTGCGCGGCGGGCAATGACGTCCTGGGAGAAGACGATGTCGTGGGGGCATCCGTCGCGCGGGTCCGGCGGTGGCGAGGGGTCTGCTGATATGCCGATCCGGAGCCGGGCCATAAAGTCCCGGGTGGCCTCCCCTGCTACGTAGCCGTCGCCGTCTGAGTCCGGCGTATCAACGATCTGCTCGTAGAGCCAGGACAGCTTGCTGAGGTCGCGATGCCGGAGCATGACATGGCATCGGACATCTTCTTCCTCTTGGTCCAGGGCGGCCAACTTGTCGACAACCGCCAGGGGCAGGCGTGAGGAATCGCAATCGTAGAGAACGACCGACAGGTTGGCCCGCTCGTGAGGATGAAGAGCGAGGTAGCGACGGACGATCTCTGTTACCCGGCTAGCGCTTTCTGCGGGATTCTCATTAGTGTCATCCGCACCTGTATCAACGGCGAACGGTGACTCGTGAAGGGTGTAGTCGCCTACTGTATCCGTTAGCGCCAGTAACTCCGGTTGGGTGCTATGCCAGCCAATCGCGACTTCTGGATAAAATGGATGAGTGAATTCCTCGCGTAGCTCACGGAAGAACAAGTCGGAGTCGCCGAACTCGATATAGGTCGTTTCCAGTAGTTGCCGCACTAGGTCGGAGGCGCGGTGAGCTTTTCTTCCCATAGCAGCCATCCGAAGCGGATGCCATGGGGCGATAATGGCGGTAGGCTGGCCGCCGTCAATGGCTACCGTCCCTATGTCTAGAAGCGGCTTCAAGAGCATCTGGCGGGTTCGGTCGGCTGTTGACTCGTTGTGGACGGCGTCAAGCAGATTGCCATATGCTATGGCTTGTGGCTCTAGCTCCTGCGACGCCGTCCCAACGGTGACGAAGTCCTTGACGGCCTGGCCGTAACGTTGCTCGAATTCGTCGAATAGATTGGCGAGACGATGGGCAGAAGAGGCTGAAATAAGGTACATTTCCTGAGCTTTGCGAAGATTGTCCCGCCAGATCCACCCGAGGTCGTTGCCGTTGGCTTCGCGAACCACGCGTACCAGCGAGCCGCGCTCCCGGCCGTAGGCTGCCATGAGCGTCCGAACGTCACGAAGGTCGACGCTTTGGACCGCGCCCTTACTGCTCGTACGTTCCCGATTAGCGCGACAAATCGCGAGGGGACACTTCGCGAGCCTATCCCAGTCCCTGACCAGTCCGCTTGTAATCCATTTCGGGTCGTATCGCCAGATGAACTGGACCGAAGATGGCTCGATAATGCCGCGGACGGACTCAGACTCAAGAGTTACGGTAAACTTGATCTGTAGAGCTGTTCTTGCCTCTGAGTCACTGGGTTTTAATTTTGGGTCTTTGCTAGCCCGCCACGTCGCCGCTAGCGTTGGGAAGGTAAGAAGGCGATCCATTTCCCATCTGACGCTACTGCCAAACAGATCGCGGAGTCCGGCGTAGCGCCGAGCGAAATACAGCCCCGCCTCTTCGTTGAGTTCCCGTAGATCGCGAACGGATCGTCTGTCGCTAGTTATCGTGAGAGTCCGGCGGCTGCTCGAAGCATCCCAGGAAAGCCGCTCCATACAGGCGATCAGTCCCGCCACGAAATCGTAGGTCTCGGCTGGAGTGCCGAAGATGAAGCGATCCCACGCCGCTCTGAGCCTGCGTTCCCCACGCAACTCGTCGCGGTGCGTGTCGTAGAACTCGCGATCATCGTCGAGCGCAGCGCCAGTCGTTGGCCGGGCGCTCAGTCGCTCGAGGTAAGCTCGGTCACCATCCGACAATAGGTCTGGGTCGTTCTCGTCATAGAAACGGAGCGTCTCGGCCCCAAGGTTGAACCGCTTGCGGTGGAATCCGTCAAAGAGCGGCTTTATGTCTTCCCAGTCGCATTCCGCGAGGGCGGCGGATGTCTCGGTCCATCCGCCGGGCGCGTCGATGAAGGCGCGGACGGTCTGATGGTGTCTTTCTGGGATGTCGTCTTCGACGCGTTTGAAGACGGTGTTCAGGTCGTGGCTTGTCAGCACTGTGCCGGAAGGAGTCTGCTTACTCAGAAAGCACGCTCGTTTGCTCTGGACGGTCGCGTACAGCGCTTTCCATTTGGCGGTCTGGCCGCGGAAGCGCGGGGCGATGCGGCTGAACTCGCCTGAGTTCTTCGGCCATCCCAGGCTAGGCAAGGCGGAGTCCAGGGCGTCGTGTAGAGGGTGACCGTCAAGGTCGATCAGCGCGCGAGTTCTCAGCACGTATGCAGCGAAGCGGTCCAGCGACACGGCATGCAGTGTGCTAAGGCCACCTAGCGCCCTTTCCCACCAGCGCTTCTCGTCTTCAGTGACTGGCACCCCAGCACTGGCAACCTGAACCCACAGGCCAGGGCGTGCGATAAGGTCGGGCGACCCGACGGGCGTGAGTTCGTGGAGGGACTGGTCCTCGTCGTCACCGGTGTTGGCCAGCAGCAGCGCCGGCTTCCGGCATGGCGCATTCCGGAGGTACGTGGCCCGCTTGTTCGTGAGGACCTTGGCTGGCAATGCGAGCCCGCCAACGAAGCTTTCGGGCAGTTTAATGTCAACCTGCTCCGACAGTTCAGGGTCAGCCATGACCGCTCGGGCTATCGCAGCGGTCTGCTGCTTGGTGAGGCGATCAATCATGAACCGCGCCGTCCCGGCTCCGTCGTCAGCGTCCTCGCGCGGGGCCGCGTCGTTAGTGGTCGATGCTGGCCGCACCTCGGCGGCACTCGCGCCGTGGCCGGCGAGCTGGTCTTTGAGGTACAGCGCTGTGACCTTGCCCAGCAGCTCGTTTGGCGACATGGGCCACCCAGGGAGCGTCGGTTGGGAAGGGCTCAGCGGCCTAGCGCTGACTCCGCTTGGACCGCCTTCATGTGCCATCGTCATGCCTCGGCTTTCCGGTAGGGGTTCTCCACGTAGGCGCACGCATCGGAGAGCCGACGAAGCAATCCCAGGCTGACCAATCGCTGCTCCAGGCGCCGCGCGTTGTCCTGGAACGCACTGGAGTCGAACTCGTCCGCAGGCAGCACTTGCTCGGCTTCGCGCGCGCCGATCACCAGCTGGTACTTCTCGAAGAGTTTGTGCAAGAACTCTCCAAACTCCATCCGATGCGTCACCGTGGCAAATAAGAGGGTCTTGATGAGCTGATCCGTGGGCGCGTAGCGGAAACGGTTCGTGCCGCGGCGCGAGACCAGACCGATCTCTCGTCCGTAAGTACGGTGGACCTGGGCGGCGTGCCGCTGGTGTCCTTTGAGGGCCTCGATCTTAAGGTTTGCGAGCACCGCGTCGGGGTCGCTGGAGTTCTTGCTGTCGTCCCAGGAGATAGCTTCGCTAAGTACCTCCTGACATTGGGCGAATTCTCCCGAAGAAACCGCCTGTATCCACGCGGCTGAGCTTCTTATTCGCTCGATGAACTGCTCGACGGCGCGTGCGGAAAGAGAGTTGTTCTGGCCGTACGTCCGCAGCGATATTTCTCGAACGAGGGTCTTCTTCGGAGCGATGATTTCACACACTAGGTATGGCTTACCATCGCCACCCGTCCAGGTCGAGGCGACGGAGAGGTGGTAGCGGAGCAGGTGGAGGGCTCCTAGGGTAACCAGGTGGGGATACGCGTCAAATCCGGGCAGTTCCAGCTTGAACAGGCGGAGCCAGTCTTCAGCCAGTCCGTCGAATATCTGATGACGCAGGTAGGGAAGATAGCAGCTATTGCCAGAGCGCTCCTGATCATCGTCATCGTCTTCTGGCTGGAGGGCCGCTACTAGGCGGTCCCACTTTTCGTGCCCGCTCACGATTTCCCGGACGTAAGGGGCGAGTTGATCGCGGCTAGATGATCTCGCCAGCATTAGATATAGCAGCTCGCCGCTCCGCCCGAAGTTAATGTATTCGCGGCTTAGTCCGCTCGGTGTGGCGTTAAGGTCTATATATAGAGCGTGCGCGCCGAAGGGGAACACAAACCGCGACGTCCATCTTTTGTTGCTTTGCCTTTCCACGGCAGTGGCGCGGAGGAGGTGAACCACCTCGGCAAAGTCAGTATATGAGTAGAAGCGGCTCCTGAGGTAATTAAAGTCCGGCCGAGGAATCCCGATGGCACTGTCCTGAATCCGCATGAGCCATTCATCCCATGCTCGCCGGCCGTCGCCGTGCTCCTCGGCTACCCGATCGATGTCGTCACTGGAGAAGAGGATGTTGCGCAGGAACATGCGCCGTCGAGGTCGGTAGATGAGAGGGTACGGCGCTTCATCTGTTAGGAGTTTCCCTCGTCGCTCGCATGCCTCAGCGACGTTAAGGAACTCAAGGAAGATGAGCCAAGGGCTCTGTGAATCCCAGAGCCTGTGACCCCAGATCTGCTCGTCCAGCCACAGCTTTATCCTGTGATCCCGGTTCGGGTGCTGACCGGCCGGTGGCGGTGAGAACGGTAGGCCGGGCAGCACGCCTGGCCAGACGCCTGCCGTGAGTGGAGCCGCATAAGCGGAATAGCCGGCCGCCGGACCTTTGGGCGGCTCGTCTGGAGCAGCGTGTTCCTTGCCTTCGAGCGTGTTCACCATGGCGTTCAGCTCTTCCGGAGTTCAAGCCTGCGTGGTACGGTGCGTCCCGTGCTTTCCAGTTGCAACAAAGAAAACGCAAGTTCTTCCCCTGTAGTCGTTTCAGCGTTATCTTCCGACCGCTTTACTGCCGCCTTGAGAAGCTGACTTTTGAATGCGAGCAGGTCCTCGTAGCACTCCCGGGAGAAGCTTCCAGGAAGGGCGCCTTTGGCGACTCGGGTAAGAAATTCGTAGCGAGTTATGTGAAGCGGCATGCTGCAGGAGTTTCCTGGGCTAAGCGTAACTCGGAGCACTGGCACGGGCTCGTCCTTACGCATGACGATGTCGATACTCTCGCCCAAGCGCGGTTCAGCAGATATCTTGTCTACGAACAGCCTGCTAACCCGACCCTGAGATGGCGCGAAACTGTTTGCTAGGAGCAGGCTCTGGTCGTCTGAGACCAGCATTCCGGTAAAAATGCGGTTTAGTCCCTTGACGATGTGCGTCAGTATCTGGCGCTCTACTCGCTGACGGACCTTAAGCCGGTTCACGATCTGGTTAAGGTACTCACCCGCGTGTTGGAATACGGTCAGATCCCACAGGAGCATATCGTCGGCCTCATCATCGGCGATCTTGAAGAAGAGTCGCCGCCTCTGCGCGACGAGCATCCGCAAGAATCTGGCCGATCGTTCGCCGGTTTCATCGGTGCCCTCGACGTACTCCTTCTGGGCAGCTTGATAGGTGGTGTTGGCGCCGTAGAAACGATCCGCGGTCATGTACCGATCGAAGTAAGCTTTCAGCGCATCGTCCGTGTCACCAAAAATTAGGATGTTATCGACGCGGTTTGAAGTTTCATGGCCAACGCCTATGCGATCCAGAGCCTCGAATATCGGCGTCCGTGCGCGCCGCGTCTCGGTCAGATTCCCTCCGAATACGTTGTCGTAGAGACTGGCCTTAGCGACAGTTCCGTGCCGGATAACAGCAGGTACGTCGGTTGCGGTCATAAGGCCGTCTTTGACGTCGGCATGGCCAAGAATGGCGTTTACTAGGAGTAGTAGAATCTGTCGGATAGGCATATGCAAGCCGTTGTAGTCGCAAAGTGCTAGGAGATTTCCTAGGCGCTCGCGAACCAGCGGCTGTTGAATTAGCTCGAGGTTTCGCCGGATAGGGCACTCTGGTCCGAAGAACTCTCCTGACGCCGAATTCAGTGCGTAACATGACTGCCACGCCTCGTGTGCCACGAAAGCGTCGACGGCGCTATCAAGGAGGTCCGCAGATTCGTGCCTGCTCAGGTTGAAGAGGCGCAGGCTGACTCCTTCCTGCTCTTTGCGGCCCTCCACGAGGAGGGCCTCGAACAGGTCGTGGCTTCGCCTCACCGGTTCGGAGTTCTCGAGGCGACGCCAGGTCTCCATTAACTGCCCGTCGTTTCCTGCGATCAGGAAGATATCCTGGGATGGCTGACTGCCACCGGACGGGAATAGCGTGGCGCTGAACCGCCGCAGCAGGTCGTGAGCACCGGGATCCCACGGGGCCTTGCGTTGCGGCACCCAGGCGCTTAGATCGCGCACTATGTGAAGCACGTGCAGGTCTTGCCCCGGGCCAGGGAACGCTGTGCGCAGATACGGCTCCGGAGATAGCCATTCGCGCTCAGAGCCTTTCACGGCCTCCCAGACCTGGCGACATAGGTGAGTCTTGCCGTCGCCTGCGGTTCCGGTCAGGATGACCGAGACCGGAGTTGCCCCGGTGATGGCCCCGAGGACGGAGCCAGTCGCTGGATGCTGGAATTGGATCGGTCTTACGTCGAAGTATCGTGCCGAGCGGCGGATGTGCTCGTCGTACATGTTCTCGTTCTGCGGGATCGGTCCATACTTGCGCAGGAACCGGATCCAGCGCGCCGGCCCAGATCTTGGATCAGCCATCGGCCTCGCCGCCTGATACTGGCATTTGGGTTCCCGTCCCTTGCTATATGGAACAAATCAGGCACCCCTCTGGATCGTCCGGGCCGTCGTCAGAGACCAGCCCGCCTAGGGTCTCAACAAGGGGCAAGCTCTTGCGCTGAGAGCGCCTGGCCGCCTGCTTCGCCGCGTGCTTTGCCTTTATCTCGGCTATCCGCTCCGGTCGCTCCAGTTCGGCGAGTGATTCGCGTTGGTTCCAGTTGAATGCCTCTCCGTGGAGGAGGCTCTGCTCCTCGTAGGCCTTGGCCTGCTCAAACAGACCAGGGTGCTGCTCTCTCAGGAGCACCCATTCGATCTTCTGCTGGTAGAAGCAGAAGTAGCACCCAGATCGGGTTCGTCCCCACGCCATGTAGGGGGGTAGACCCAGGCCAGATTCCTCCAGGATGCGCATGACATCGGCGCGCCCAAGACCGTCGACCCGGAAGGGGTAGACGGTCTGGATAGTCGGCTTGGTACTGATGTACCCGGTGCGGTTCTCGTCCGCCCGCAGCGCTACGTAGTTGATGACCGGATCGTCGCCCACATATCGCTCGAACGGCTCCAGCTTGAGTTGGCGGGTGCACCACCGCCGATGATTCGAGGGAAGCATCCCCCCGAAGACGGTCAACCAGTGATCGAAGTTGTCCTCGGTGGAGGTCGTGGTGACTGGTTTGCCAAGTATCGCCTCCAGCCGCGAGAGGTAGTCGAGGGTCTCTGGGAGCTCCTTGTCGGTGTCGTGGAAGATGTACTCCATCTGCGGCACCCGGTCCCGCATGTAGATGGCCAACGCGGCACTGTCCTTGCCACCAGACAGGCTCAGGATGTGGCGGGTGGCGTCAGTCATCTTCGGTGCCCCTTGCTGATGTGGCCCCGACCCGGAATTATCCCTGGCGACCTGCCTGCCGTTGTCCAGATCATTTCGGCTCACCGATCCCTTGCTCTCGAGAGATGCTGGCCGTAAGCATGCGGGCGATCGCGGCCAGGCGAAGCTCTCTGCGGTCCGTGTCGCCCAAGGCGGCCTCCAGCCGCTTGACCAGCAAGCCCACGGTTTCCTCGTCGTTCGCGCCCAGGCGGACGACGCGTGCCAGCTCGTTGCCGTCAGCCGCAGTCACGGCGATCCGCACCGCCTTCAAATCCGGGATGCTTGAGCCGTTGCTGAAGGCCGTGGTCTCTACGCGGCAGAATGCTCCCGCGAGCAGCTCGATCTCCCCCCACGCGCGACCGTAGTCGGTGGGGGTCCAGTGAGCGGGCGGCTTCGACATGACGAAGCTGCCAATCCTCTCGGCCCACGCATCTTCGTCGAGGGCGGTGTCCACGATCGATCGCGCGAAAGCGGCCAGCCTTGGTTCCCTTGCCGCCAGCACCACCTGCGCGGCCCGGCCAGCCATCTCAGCGCGGCTGGGTGGCGTGGCGTCGTCGACCAAGCAACTGGCAAGGTGATGCCTAATACGCTCTAGCAAACGCGGGTATGCCGCGCGAAGCTCGTCCGTCGCTTCCCGCATTCTCGCCACGAAAGCCTGCGCGTGGCCGGCGTCAGCCTGCCGATCCGGGAGGAACGGCTCCAGACCGCACGCCACCGGGAGATCGCGGAAGAGCATGTTGTCAGGCTCTGTGGCAGTTAGGAGGACCTTGCGGACACCTTGTGCCAGATCAGATATCTCGCTGGTCTGCCTCGCGTAGTCCGGGAGGCTCGCGGCCAGCTTGGTAAGCGGTCTGACCACATCAAGCAAGTCAGGTCGCCGTGCCGCATGCGACTGGGTGGCGAAGACCCGCGCCAGCTCGACGAATACCTTCGCGCGGACGCCGGTGACCCGGCATAGCTGGATTTCGAAGAGAGCTGGCTGCTTGATCAGCCGCTGGAAAGCGGCCGCCCTCAGTCTGGGCAGGAAGGTGCCTGTCTCGTATACCGCGATCTCATGGGAGTGGGCAGCGGCCACTATCGCTAACAGGAGCGGTGCCAGCCCTGCTCGGATTCCGAAGGGTCGGTCGTGCATGGCCGCAAATATCGCTGGCACGGCCACCCGGCGCCCGTCCATCTCTTCGAGCAGCGCCACAACCCGGGCAAGAGCGGGTCGGAGTAGGAGGGGATCGTCATCCTCGGGAGGCATGGCGAGAACGAGGCCGTCTCCCTCGAAGCGGTGCACATTTCCGGCGCTGAGGACGGACAGGTACATCGACTTCTCGGGTGGCGACTTGTCGTCCGGGATTCCCAGGTACGCCTGGTCATGCGCGGTGAATATACGTTCGATGAGGCGCTGCCGCGCCGCTGCTGCTGCGCTACTCAGGACCTGCCGGTTAACCAGCTCATTCAAGATCCGGGGTGCCTGCGGATAGAGCTCGTCGCAAACGTTGGACAGGAGCGCGGGAAGGCCGCCACGCCTTGGCATTTCCAGCGGGTTGCCGCTTCGCCACCATTGCACGTCGTGGTTTGCGATCCGAATGCCGAACAGGGCTGCAAGCCTACGGACGAGAGTGCGCCGGGAGATGGCGACCTGGCGGGAAACCTCCGCCGCGGCGTAGGTGTCGTGGCCAAGTTCCTGGACGTTCTCGGCGACCCACTGCCAGCAGCGTGCCTCCTGGAGCGGACTGGCAACGCTCTGAAGCGGAGCTGGCATCACGAGAACGACATCAGGGCGGGAAGAGAACGCAGGGCCAGTCGCCGCTCTGACGGCCAGCTCGCGCTCCTGCTGTGTCTGGCAAAGGGCTACAACTATCAGGCCGTCACCGTCGGGGGGCCGGCTCACGGCCTCATCTAGCGCCGTCGGCTCAGCATGACGCAGCTCGAAATGCCGCAAGGTGCCTGTTGTTATGTAATGCCGCCTTGCTACGACCGGGCTCTCGTCAAGATATGGTGCCAACTGCTCGGGGATCCGGTCCGTAGGTCCCAGCGCCCGGCGCGCAAGCCCGAAAGCAGCTTCCAGGTTCACGCTCGTGTTAGGCCACAAGCAGTAACCGCCGGCCGCCCCGCGATCGAACAGGAGCCCCCTCTGCTTCAGCGCAGTCACCGTGCGGCGGATCTCGCCGAATGATTCCTGATCCAGCAGGGCCGCCGAAAGTGCCGCCTCCGTCGCGGTCAGGTGCTCCGCGTCGAGCACATTGAGCAACGCCACGGCCTTGAGGACGCGAACCTCGGACCAGTCCAGGTCGCTCGTCGCCACAGCTCGGTCAATAGTCCCGGTCATGCGCAGCCACTGACTGCTGTAGCTTCCTCCAGCCAGGCGGTGCCCGAATACGGCCCTGACATAGTCATAGAAGTCCGGCAGGCGATACCAATTCCCTGGCGTGGCTGTGCAGTCGGCGAATGCCTGTAGCCCGAACGGCTCAGACGAAAGGAGGAAGCTGAACAGCGAGCGCTCGTGCTGCCCGAACCTGGCGAAAAACTGCACCAGAACTGGGAGCACAGTCGGATGAATAGGGTACGTGCCCAGCACCGCACGCTCGTCCGCGAGCACCCCGTACCAGCCAGCCGACGCCGCGGCACGGGACACCGCCTGGGCCGCCTCCGCGATATGGGGCGGCATCAGGTGATGATCGACGTTCAAAGCGCTGGCCGCTAACGCCGCCACATGAGCCAGCGGCTGATCGAAGGTGATCTCCTCATATCTGCCGGCGACCTTCTCCCATTCCAGGCGAGAAGCGGTGGGCAGCGGCTCAGCGTAGGCGTCGAAGCCCTGGTGAAGGAGTCCCATGACGATGAGCGGGCGATCGCCGCTCCGCGCGGCAGCCTCGGCAAGGCTTTGGAGCACGTATACGTCATCGCGTTCTGCGTGCAAGGATGCGTATTCAAGGAACTTGCCGAGTTCGTCGAGCACAAGGAGTAATCCTGAGCTGTCGCGTCGGACCGCATAGTCAGTGACATCATCCAGCAGCTGAAGCATCTGCCGGGCATCGCCATCCTTGGCCAGACTGGCCGCGCGCTCCTGAAGCTGCTCCAGGTCCTGGCCCAGATGGCCGCGTGCCCTGAAACGCTCAAGAGCCACGCCGATGGCACGGCCTACGCTCGGCGCGAGCGGCGCCCTGGCGCCGGTAACTAATATCGGCATCAGGCGGACAGGTCCCAGGCTAGCTCCAGCATCTTCTAATATGCCGCCGATTGCCTGGCGTATTCCGGCGAGTGGAGGCGCATCCGGGTCGCGCAGCAGGTGTGCCAGCGCGAGTGCGAAGGAAGACTTCCCCGTTCCGTAGTCGCCGGTGACGCGCCAGGCCCGCAGTCTAGATCCAGGCTTAAGGCCATCCATGACGCGCCCGAAGATCGACGCCATAGTCGGGGTAACTATGTAGTCACGTAAGGAGGCGGCATCCTCGAAGTCGCGCTCCAAGTGCACTGACCGAAGGTAGCGCTCTGGCACGCGGAACAGCTCAGAGATTCGCGGACCCTCTGAGAGGTTCGTCATCAAAGCTCCTTCACCTTGGCGGCCGCGCTCAGGCACAGTCAGCCTCCTGCGCATACACTGCGGCTAGGAAGTCGTGCACACCATGGTCACGGCGGAAGATGAGGCCTTGCACAGCAGACGGCTGGTACCTGAACGGTGCCGCTGAGTCAGTAAGGACGTAGGCATCCAGGCGGCTACGGACGTCGTCTTCGGGGAGCTTGAAAACCTGGCCAACACTAAATGGCGCCATGGCAGCATCACGAAACGTGATCGTTGCGTCACTCTTCTTGTGTCGCCGCCAGTAGTCATCCAGGCAATACTCGAAGACCGCCTTCGTGACCTCGGGCTTCGATTCCCGGCGGAAAGCGTAGGACGGCTCACGCCGTCCGGAACCATCGGCGCGGCGCTCGCCCACCTGGTGCAATAGTTCCAACTCGGCCAGCGGACTGTCGAGGGACTGTTCGGCAGTTACCTTCGTCGTCCGAGGCGGAATGTACGTGTGAAGGAACACGTCTAGGTGGATTCCTAACGTGACATCCGAGTGAATAGCGTTCAACCGCTGCGCCTCGCGGCGCAGCGCTGCGAGCGCCTCGCTTCGCGTAAGCTCGCCGAAGGGCCAGCTGAACAGCAGGAACTGCCAGGCAAAGAGCGGGTCCTTATACGTGGAGATATTCCAGTGGAGCAGCCAGAGTGTGCGCGCGTCCTCAAGGTAAGGGTCGAACCCGTCCTCAGCGAGTACAGCCCGCCCGAAGGGCGTCAGCTCGAAGGACCGGCCAGCCGTCGGCACCGCAACGCCCATGACTTCAACCCAGAAGCGGATGGACCGGACCATGTTCTTGCCCACCCCCAGCCGAACCATCGCGCGGTCCTCTTCGGCGAAGGCGTCCGGGTCGGCTGTGAGCTCCCGGTACGCCTTCGGCAGCCAGGCATAGCGACATGCGAAGCTCTCGTGGCCGGAAAACTTGGTCACCAGTCACACCCGTTGCTGATCGTTACCCGCCTCATGCCATAACTCCCTTCAGCGCATGGCGGACACTAGCGACTGCGCTCGTGATCTGCTCTGCGGCGCACTCAATTTCCTCATCAGTAGTGAACTTGCCATTGCTAATCCTCAAGGCGGAACCCTGGATCTCATGCGGGAGGCCCATAGCCTGGAGAACGTGAGATGGCGTCTCAGCACCCGAAGAGCACGCGGCCCCACTAGACAGCGCGACCCGCCGCCGCAAGCGCGCGATAACCGCGTTGTTCGGCACGCCAGGAACCGCGATGTGGAGGTTGTTGCTGAGCCGATGCTCAGGATCGCCGTTCACGACCAGGCCATCAATCGCCGCCAGTAGCAAACTCTCAAGTCGGTCACGTTGGGCTGCCATTCGCTTTTCGTCGGCGGCATGCTCAAGATCGCGTAACCGACAGGCTTCACCAAGCCCGGCGATCCCAGGAACATTCGGGGTCCCTTCGCCTACTCCTGAGACCGGATGATAGGAAGATCGCGCGCCGAACCCGCGAGGTGCTACCAGCGCGCCAGCTCCTTTTGGTCCGTATATTTTATGAGCACTGAGAGCCAGGTACGTAATATTCCATTCTTGCGCCCTGATGGGAAGATGGCCTGCTGCCTGCGTGGCATCGATGAGCGATTGCGCGCCGTAATGGGCCGTGATCTGGCTGACCTGCTCGACCGGGTAGATCACTCCTACCTCATTGTTTGCAGCCATGACGCAGACCAGGTCAGCGCCCTGGCGGCAGGCATGTTCAAGCGCCTCGAGATCCAGCCTGCCACGGCGATCGACTGGCAGCCAGCGGACCACAAGCTCCCCATGAGCCTCATGGGCGGCGAGAGCGTCAAGGATTGCCCGGTGCTCGACCATCGTGGCGGCCACCCGCAGTGGGAGCTTTTTGCTGACCGAAACAGCGTGCCCGATCGCGAATCGGATGCTCTCGGTCGATCCTGAGGTGAAGTTCACTGTCTCCGGCACGGTGCCCATCAGCGCCGCCACATGGGCGCGCGCCTCCTCCACAAGATCCGCCGCCACATCTCCGTAGACGTGCTCCGCGCTGTTGGCGTTGCCGAAATCCGCAGTCATGACCCGCAACACAATTGCGGCCACGCGAGGATCGACAGGTGTCGTCGCATGGTAATCCAAGTAGATGGGCAACCCGGCGAGCTCCCTCGTCATGTCACCCACCGTCCCCTTCAGTGACGTTCCGGGACCGTTCCAGATGCCAGAGGCGCAGGCAGTCAGACCGGCTATACCGAACACGAAGAATTGCTTCTCGGCGCCGCGCTACCCCCGTGAACTTAGCACCAGGCGTCGCTAGATCAAATGACATTCCTCCATAACTGTTCGGCATCGGACCATCCTCTTCCTGTGCAGATTGGTACATCTCCACAGTGTGGGATTCAATGCTGGAAACGGATGAGCAATAACATCGATTAGTGACGCTCGCAATTCGAAGCGATGCCCAATCATGGCCATGGCGGTGAAGCTGCAGGTTGGGCCACGTTCGGCGACTCATCTGACTCACCGTTCCGGGTTGGCCCGCGCCGGCGTGGGCTAATGCCGTGGTTGGTGCAGATCACAACCACGGCTCTGGGATCATCTATGTCGGCGCGCGGTCATGGAGGCTTCGTTCGATCACAGTCTCGCTCAGCTTCGTAGCTGCGAGGAGTTTGGTCATCAGCGGGGCGGGGATCGCGCCGAGCCCGAGACCGGCCGACTTCACCGCAGAGGTGAGTTCATGTTGCTCGGCACGGCTCAGCATCGCACTGGCCCGCTTGTGGGCCAGGATTTCCCGCGCGGCGTACCCGTCCGCTGTCGAGACAATGTCGCTGATCAGGAAGGTGAACGGGCGATCAGCCAAGGCCCAGTCGGTGTCAGCAGCCAGGTCGAGGATGGTCAATCCCAGGCGGGTGCGGAACGCCACCAGGCTCGGCGTGTGATCGAGCTTCAGGTACTGGCGTTGGACTTCGGCGAGCGTGCCAGCTATCGGGTGTCCGGCCACGCGGCTGCACAGCGCGCTCAGGCAGTTGGCTACCGCGCGCTCCCACGGCTGGTCCGGTTCGCTGTCGGCGACGAGCTTCAGGGCGGTGTCGGTGCGCCCGGCCAGGCAGTGCGCGATGATGGTGGCCTGCCGACCGTCCAGGAGTCGTTGACCGACGCCGCGGTATTGCTGTGCGTGGGCAACCGCTTGGTCCCACTGTTTCGCGCTGATGAGGGCTCGGATGCCCTCGGCGAGGAAGACGCCCCAGAGCCACTCGCGGACCGTGCGGAGATCCTCTCCGGTGCGGGTGAGGCGGTCGAATGCGAGGCGATGGCCGTCGATATCGGCTTCGCCGCCGGTGCTGACGGCGTGGAGGAGGGCGTCCAGCAGGAGATAGCCGCGAGGGCCATCCTGTTCGCGGATGGCCAGCCGGGCGAGGTTGACGAGCGGCTCCAGAGCGTGGCGTGCCCGGCGTGCGTCCAGCGGCCAGGCGGGCAGGTAGGCGGTGAAGTGCCGCCAGCACAGGGATCGTGCCATAGCGGAGTCGCCGCAGTCGCTCGCGATCAGCGCCGCCTTGTTCAGCGCCTCGGAGGCAAGCGTGAGATGGTTGGCGTCCGTGCCCTGGGCGGCCGCGTCGCCGAGGTCGCGCAGCTCGGCGACGCGTGCCCTGAGGGGCAGGCATGCCGGGCGGGGGCGCGCGATCAGGGGGAAGCGCTGCGCGGCCTGCTCCAGCAAGGCGTTCATCTTCGTTCGCTCCTCGTTCCATCGAGCTCCGGGGCGGTGGCGGGATCGCATCCGAACACGACCTCTTTGGCGGTGTGGGCCAGGACGGCCTGGGCGGTGTAGGGCATGCCGAGCCGGTTCCACGCGAAGATGACGTGGTGGGCGAGGATGGCGCGCGGGCCGCGGTTCAGCAGTCCGTCGGCTGCCAGACCGGCCAGTTCCCGGCCGGCGGTGGCGAATGCTGCTGACCATTCGGCGGTGAAGGCCAGCGGTGCGCCGTCGCGCATGAGGGCGGCGGCGTCCACGCTCATCAGCCGCAGCTGACTGGCCTTCAGAATGGGCCGCCGCTCTGGGGGGATCGGGTGGGGAAGGTCGCGGTGGTCGGCTACCCGTGCCCACACGTCGCCCTGCTCGTACCAGTCCAGTCCGGCGGCGCGTAGCAAGATCGTGCAGAGCAGGATCGACAGTTCGCGGCGGTGCTCCGTGTCCGGCGAGCTGGCCAGGTGGTTGAGCAGGTGCCGGCTGTCGAGGTGGAAGAGGTCGTGGGCGCATGCCATGGCCGTGGCACCGCCGAAGGCGTGCGATTCAGGCTCGTAGATGACCTCGGTCGCGGTGTCGATGTGGCCCTGCTGGATGAGGTCGTTCAGGTGGTCGCGGAGGTGCGCCTGCGTCCGGTCGTTGCTGGGCACGTAGCGGACGCGCCAGCAGGGCGTTTTACGCATGAAGAACCAGGCGGTGATGAGCCGGTCGGCTTCGGCCTTGGCCAGCAGCGGAGCGAGGTGGGTTACGGCGGTGTGCTCGGCTTTGGCCCAGTCTGGGAAGGCGACGTTGACTTGCCGCCACACGTGAGGGTTCATACGGGGTTGCCTCCGGCGGTCAGGCCAAGAGCAGGAAGGTGTCCCAGCCCGACGCCGTGCCGCCGGTGCCGATGGTGTGCAGGGCGAGCGCGGCACCGGCAGCGCCGTCGAGAAGCCCGGGTTGCGGCGCCGAGTGGGAGATTTGCGCAGTGAGCCGGGCGGCCAGCTTAGGGAGCTCGTCGCGGATGCGCGGGGTTCGTGCGTCGGCGGCCATCCGCCAGGCAGCGTGGAGTAGTCCGGCCGTGCCGTGACACAGTCCGCACTCTGGGAGCCGATCCAGCTGTGTCGGATCGCGCAGGGTGGCCAGCATCGCATCCTCGGCGGACTGCTGCCGAGTCTCGTCCCGTAGCGCTATGCCGGCCAGTTGCTGGGCGCGGGCCGTGCCGCTGATTCCGTAGCACCACGACGGCCGGGGGCGCTGCGACGGGTCGACGCGCTGCTCGCGCGCCTGCTCGATGGTGATCGTGCCTGGCCACCACGCGCCCGTGTCGTTCTGCTGGCGCCATGTGTCGGTCCAGGCGCAGATCCGTTCGATCGCCTCTTTCGCGCCGGCCACGGGCACGTTGCGCAGCACGGCCAGTGACAGCAGGGCCAGGGCCGCGCCGATGCCGTGGGACATGCCCAGATTGCCGTGCCCGTGCGGGTAGTCCGAGCTGGGTTCGCCGTTGGGTGCGACGGTCGTCCACCACGGCGGCAGTTCACCGCGCGCGGGCAGCGGCTCGGTCAGGCGCACCAGGTAGGACAGCACATCGCGGCTGATCGGGTGGTCGGGGTGGCGCCGCAGGTGGTAGGCGCCCAAGCCGGTCAGCCCACGGATCAGGTCGAACTCCCTCATCGGGGGCCGTTCGCCACGGTCGATGCGCGCGTGAGCTTCGGCCAGGCGGGTGCGGGTGATCGACGTGACCGCGTCGTCCAGGCGATCCAGCGCACGCCGGTAGCGGCCTGACGTGCCTGCGGCCGCGTGTGTGACGAAGGCCAGCGCGGGAGCTCCGAAGAACAGGCCAGCATTCGGTGCGGCCGTCAACGCGCCGGAGGCGGCCACTTCCAACCAGGTGTGCGCGGTGCGGGGATCACCGTGCCCGGAGCGGGCGCGCTCGATGTGCAGCAGGGCGATGCCTGCCGCTCCGGCCCACAGCGATTGGGGCCAGACGAGGCCGCTGCCCGGTGGTTCGGCTGCCCACGGCTGCGGGTTGGCCAGCGCCGTGGCGATGGCGTTGGCGGCGGCGAGCGCCTCCGTGTTGGGCTGGCTCATGGTTTTCTCCTCGCGCGGGCGGTCCAGCTCAGGGCGGCGGCGCGGGCCAGGTGCAGGCATGCCCGCTCCCCGGCCAGCGAGGGCCCGGCCATACGGACGTGGTGCAGGTGCAGCAGATCAGGCAGCACGACGGTCAGGGGGAGCGTGCCCGCTTCCTCCAGCACGCGGCGGTAGGCGGCGAGCGTCTGCCGGCGCCGCGCCCAGCGGGAGACGATCTGCTCGCCTGCCAGGTGCGCGGCCAACGCGTCGTGATCGTCTGGTTGGGCCAGGCGTATGGCCTGGTCGTAGATGGCCCGGTCGGGTGGGGAGGCGTCGGGGCGGGTGTGGTCGATCAGCCACTGCATCGCCGTGTCGGTGTCGCCAAGGAAGGCGGTGGCGATGTCGAGCAGGCTGGCGGCGGTCAGGGCGCGCGGGTGGGGCCCACCTGGTGAGCTGATAGCGGTCACCTGGGCGAGGGCGGTAGCCGAGTCGGCGGCGAAGTACGTCTCGGCTGCCTCCATGGCGCTGGGGCCGCCGAAGCGAGCCGTCTCCGGGAAGTAGGTGTCCCACTGCACGTGCGCCGTCAGCCCGGCCCGACGTACCTGCTCGCTCCACGCGCTGACCTCGTTGGCTGCGTCGGCGAACGCGCCAGCGGGCACGGTCAGGCGGATGCGGAGATGGTGATCGGGATCGTGGTAGCGCAGGAACCACCACCGAACGTCGCCGCCGAGCGCATCCGCCAGGCGCGGCAGGTGGCGGGTCAGGAGGGCCGCGTGACGGTCGGGGTGACCGTACAGCTTGAGCGAGATCCGCCCGTGCCGGCCAGGAAGGTGGCCGTGCTCTCGGGAGATCACCTCGCGTGGGAGCCGGGGTGGTTCGGCGGCACGACTGGTTGCGGCGAGCGGGATCACGATCTCGTGGGGTCGGCCGCCGATCCACCCGGCCGCGTCCGAGTCGGGGGCGACGCGAAGTACGGCGGTGCCGGCTCGGTCCACCTGGGCGCGCAGCAGGGCGCGGTGCGAGGGCTCGCCGAGATTCAGCCGGAGGTGCTGGTCACCGCCGCCGAGATTCACCGTCTCCGGCAGCGCCACCATCTCCCGCCAGGCAGTGAGGGTGTCATCCCACTTCTGCCAGTCGGCCGAAGGTGCGGGCAGGTCGGCGGCGGTGAGCCGCCACCGGGCGGGCGAGATGATCGTGCGCCGATAACGGAGCGCTGGGACGAACGGCAACGCAGCGGCGGCGCCCCAGTCGAAGCCCGCGCACGGGGCCCGTAGGGCGTGCGGCGCTTCGAGGAGGAACCGCGCCAGCGGGTGCGTGTGCTGAACCAGGTTGATCGCGTTGAGGACCACCGGCTCGACGGCGCGGCGGCGGGACAGCGACACCAGGTAGACGCCGTGCAGGTCGGCGGTGACAGCGAGGTCATCCAGCGCGAGCACCTGCGCGCCGCCGGGGCGGTCGCCGACCGGCAGCACCTCCGGCAGCACTTGGCCGGCGCGGGCGACGTTCTCGGTGACGGCGTACGGTGCGGGCGCCGACACCTGGACCACGAGCGCGCCCCAGGCGCCTGGGGGGAGGCTCGCGTACAGGGTGCCCATCCGCTGCCGGTGCTCGTCATCCAGCAGGTCCAGGAATCGGCCGGTGATGGTGCCCGCGGCGCGCGACGTCCCGGCGACGACGAGCGTGAACCGGCCCTCGCCCAACGCCTGGCCGGTGGGCGCGTCGATCCGCATGGTCAGCTCCGTGCTGGGCTGAACCGGCGCGTCCGGGGGCACCCCGCCAAGGTCGGTGATCATGTCGTCGTCGAGCAGGATCTCCCGCTGGCGGCGCATGGCGGCGTTGTGCGCCAGCGCCAGCAGCTTACGGTCGCGGTCGGTCAACGCCGCTTCCTCGGACGCGCGGACGCCGTCATACCCGTCCGGGTAGCCGAGCCCCACATCGGCATCGACCACGTCCCGGAGCGGGACCAGCGCGCGGGGGCCGTACCGGTCCAGGAACCGTTCATGCCAGGCCTCCCAGCCCGCGCTGAGGACAGGGCGGCGGGCCAGACGGACCAGCGCGGATGCCGCCGCAGCCGCTTCCACCGCCACGGCGGCGGGTACCGTCACCTCCCCGTCCAGCCGCAGATCAACCCAGAGCGGCGGGCGGGCGGTGCGGTGGATGACAGCCATCGCGGACACCGCCCGTGTCCGATGCTCGCCCGCCACGACGGCAGGCGCCCGGTCATGAACGGCAAGCTCGTCGGCGACGGCGCGCAAACCTTTCACGACGTCGGCCACCCCGCCGACCTCGTCGGCGTTCACAGCGTCCAGCTCGCGCATGAGATGCCTGAGCGGATCGGTGGTCGTCATGGGCGGGCGCAGGCTGGTGAGCAGGAGGTGTTGGGCCACCAGTTCGGCCACTAACGCGTCGATCGTGGTCTCGGCAGTTCCCGGGAAAGCGGCCGACAGCCGGTCCATCAGCCCCGCGACCGGAAGCGGGTCACGCGCCAGCCGGAGGATTGTCCGTACAGGGCCGATGGCGCGCATGCTCACCTCCACTGGTGCGCCGCCCGCCGCGCTGTTGGCGCGGTGTTCAAGCACCATGCGGCCGTCCCGCTCGAACACGAGGTTGTTGGCCGCCACCGTCAAGCGCCGCCGCAGCGCGGTCTCACCTTCCAACCGCTGAACGACCGCGGCGAGCCATTCCGCTGTTGCGCGGGCTATCGCGCGGTGCGCGTCCCCGATCCGCACCACCGGCAGGTCCGTTGCTGCGCTGATGCGGGCTGGGGCCACCCCGGCGAACAGCCCGAACGGCGTTGAGCGGCCCGAGGCGCGCAGCAGGTAGCGCATCGTGGAGAGCACCGCACGGCGCACGGCCGGATCAGACATCTGCTCTCCGGCGCAGATCTCGCGCACCCGCCGCGCCAGATCCGGGCTGGCCTGCTCCACGGCCGCCGCGAAGCCCGGCGTTTGCCACGTACGAGTCAGCCAGGCCTGCCAGGAGGAGCGGTCCGCGTTCGGGCCGGTCAGGTCAGGCCACGATGCGATCTGCTGGTCCGGCGGCCACGATGGGGCGCGTAACACCGCAGCGTCGAAGTATTGGTACATCAAGCCGCTCCCGTAGCTGGGGGGCGCCCGGCCAGCCGGTGAGCCGTGCCGGCCGGTCGGGCGTTCGGGTCAGGCTTCGCCCAGGAGGGCGCCTACTTGCAGCTCACGCACGCGGTCCCGCACGTCGAGTTGCAGCCGTCGTCGGTCATGCGGATGAGCTGCTCGGCGGCCACACCGGACTCGATGATGGACACGTCCAGCTCAGTTAGCCAGTCGGTGTCCTGGGGTTCCAGCGCGGCCGGTGCGAGCGTTGCCACACCATCGGTAGAGCGGGTCATAACCAACCTCCTTTGTTGGGGTGGGATTCCCCGGCGCTTCCCCGGGCAGGTCGTAGGACCTGCCTAGGGAAACCCGGCGGTCTATGGCCAGGTGATGACGACGGTTCCGTGTCGCTTCGCGATGACCCCGGCAGAGGGGGCCGGCGGGGTGGCGGGCTTGGGGATGTACTGGATGGACGCGGCGCCGCGCCAGCAGTACTTGTCCGCCCATTGGCGCAGCAGCTCCACGTACCGGGTGGCGACGTTCTCGGCCGCAGGCCCATGAGCGTAGACGCCGCTCTCGTATCCGCTGCTCATGTCGTCGTTCTCCCGCGCGGCCCGGTAGGCGAAGCTGTCGCCGTCGAGCAGCACGGGTACGCCTTTGAGCGTCGAGCTCGCGAGCAACTCCTGGTCGACCGCCTCCTGCCCGGAGTAGAGCAGCGCCATGTTGGGGGCGTTGGTGAGCAGGAACAGCGCCAACTCGTCGGGCATGTCGAACACGGCCCCGGACCAGCGTTCGATTCTCGGCAGGTGCAACGCCCGCCGCAGCGCCTCCGCATCAACCTTGAGGTCCTCGTCATCGAGGCGCAGCACCACCCCAACATCGATCGTGACGGTCCGTTCGGTGTGGGAGCCGGCCCCCTGGAACGGCACGAAGACGCACAACCCGTAGCTACGGCTGACCAGGCCGCCCCCGCTGTCGCGGCCGAATGCGATCCAGCGCGTCGTCCCCTTCAACCGGAGAGGAACGACGATCCGGCCGTCGTCTGCAAGCTGCTCGATCCACGCGGGCGGGATATCCCAGCTCCCGGCCGTGACGATGATCCTGTCGAAGGGCGCGGCCATGGGGACGCCCTGCTCCGCGTCGGCCAGCACCACATGGACGTGGTCGTATCCGGCCTCGTGCAGGAACGTGCCGGCGCGCTCGACGATGTCCGGGTCGATGTCCACCGTGGTGACGCGTCCGTTGTCGCCGACGAGTTCGGCCAGCAATGCCGCGTTGTAGCCGCCGGAACCAACTTCGAGAACCCGCATGCCAGGTTCGACCGCGGCCGCTTCCAGCATGGTGGCCTGGAGATGGGGGGCGGATACGGAGCTGAGGGTCAGACCGTTGCCGTCGGTTTTGACGATCGGCGTGGCGTCCACGGCGTAGGCGACCTTCAGCGGCTCACCCGGCGTGAACAGGTGCCGCGGCACGGAGGTGAAGGCAGCCGCCAAAGACTCAGACCGGATCGCCCTCTGGTCGCGGAGCTCGCGCACCATGGCGGCGCGCACTATGGCGGCTTCCTCGACGTCGTTGTCGGTGGTCACGTCGCTCACGGGTAGGTCCCCCTCTTTTGGTTGTGATGGGCAGGTCGATGGTGGCTGTTGGTCGGCCGCTCCAGGGTTAGCCGCGCCGTCCCCTTCCCTTGAGGAAGGTGTCGGGCTCGGCCCTTTCCCCGCGGCGCCGATGTTCGGCGTCGTGGTGTTCAGCGAGCGCGATGTAGACGTCGATGGCCTGGCGGTAGAGGCTGCGGCCGGTCTGTTCGTAGCCGCCGTCACCGGTGCGGCGCAGCACGAAGAAGGTGCCTCCCTCGGCCCCCCACTCATACCGGCCGCAGCACGAGGTGTGCGGGACCCGCAGCATGCCGCCGGACGGCGTGTACGGCTCCCACTCGAACGTGGGCTCCGGCTCCTGCCGTTCGTGCTCAATCGTCTGTCGCCCGCGTCTGGCCATGGTCTGTTCTCTCCACGCGGATCTGACTGTCTGCTGCCGTGGGGAGAGCAATAACAGGAGGGGCGGCTGTGTCAGCGTCGCGGCCCAGCATTGCGCGTCTCCTTCGGAGCCGGTTCGGAATCAGGGGCGAGTCAGCAGGTAGGCCAGCCATTCGCGGCCGGCGTCGGCCAGGCCCACGGACTCTTCGATGCGCTTCTCGGTGTGGTGGCCCTTGTACAGGTGGAAGAGGGTCCACATCGCGGTCAGCCCGGCCACGAGGTCCCTGGGAGCATCCCTCCACGCGGGTACACCCCACAGCATCGCGTTGACCTCCTCGGGTGTGTGCTCGTCCCTGATGAGGTAGGGCGCGAACAACGCCGGGTCGATCCACGCCTCACCGCTGCACACCTCCGACCAGCCCACCACGAACACCATGTGGTCCTTGATGAGCAGATGCCGGTCGGACAGGCAGCAGTGCAGCATCGCATTGCCGCGCAGCCGGTCGATGACGAACCCGTTCAGCGCTGTCGCATACAGGTCACGCCCGAAGAGGTGGCTGGCCGGAAGGTCCAGCATTTTACGAACCTTCGGCACCATGCCACTCACGTAGTTGACCACCGAGCGGGCCCCGTCCGGGCAGGGAGTGCCCAGCTTGCCCAGCTCGGCTATCGCCTGTAGCACGTCCTCCAGGCCACGCGGACGCGAGCCGCGCCGCAGGTCCGCATGGCGGGCGTGGTCGTTGATCAGCTCCCAGGCCGTCAGGTGGTAGCCCTCCAGGTCGAGCTGCCACAGCATGCGCGGCGTGGGCGCTGACAGGTCCAGGTGCTGGGCGGCCCACCGTTCCCGCTTGTGCTGGATCGCGTACGGGCTGCTGGTCGGGATCGCCTTGACGAACACGTCGTCAACGGCGCCGTACAGTTGTGCGGTGAACCCTTCCGGCGCGCCCGGCATCATCTCCACGTCGCGCAGGGTGCCGACCTGCTCCACGATCGCGACCTGCACGCCTGGGGGCAGAGCTGCCCACGCCATCTGGTTATCCATTGCTGTCTCCAAGAGGGGTGAGGTCATGCCGCGTACTCCCCGAATCCGGCGACGGCGGCAACGAAGTGCGCACGGCCGACATCACGCGGGACGTCGTTGTCTGGCCGCCACGTCGACGCCTCGACAAGGCCGGGCTCCAAGACGTTCAGGCCGCCGAGAAACATGGACTTGATCACGGACAGCGGACGCGGGTAGATGTCCGCTGTCTGGCGGTAGGCGGCCATGAGCTGATCGCGTTCCGCAGGGCTGAGGAGATCGTCACGAGCGTGGCTGAACACGAGATAGCCCGCAGGGAAGGCCGCCATGTAGCGCCGCACGATGCCACCGGGGTCGTCGGCATCCGACCAGAAGTGGACCAGCGCCGTGGCGACGATCCCCACCGGCTCACGGGAGTTGAGCACGCCCGCTGTCTCGTCCAGGACGAGGCCGACGTCGCGGGCGTCCGCATGTACGACCGTCGTTGCCGTGCCGCCGACATCGAGCAGCGCCCGCCCGGTCACCGTGACCGCCGGATCGTTGTCCACGTAGGCCACGCGGGCGGTTATGTCGTAGCGGAGGGCCGTCTCCAGCGTGGTTTCGATGCCGACCTGTGGGAGTCCGCAGCCGAGGTTCAGCCACTGCGTGATGCCGAGTTGGGCGGCGGCGTCGACGCCGCGGGCAACGAACTCCAGGTTCGCACGGGCGGCCTCCGGGAGCCTCGGGGCGACTTGCTTCATCGCGCTGACCACGTCCCGGTCGCTAGCCCGGTTGTCCTTCCCCTCTGTCGCGGAATCGTACACACGGGCGATCGACGGGGCCGCGTCGGCGGGAATTCCTGGGCCGGTCGAGGCGGTGATGCGGGAGTCCATATGGTCGAAACCTTCAGGGACAAGGGGTGGATGTGTTGGCCCGAGCATCGTTGGCCCTGCGGGGACATCTCGGACTTCTCGCAGAGTTTTGCCGGACTTGTCTGGACCTCTGGGCTCGGGCCGGCGCCGGTCTCCTGCATCGCCAGGTAAGTGCCGTGAATCGCGGGCACGGCCGGGTTGATGATGGGCGGCCTGCCGTTGGTGGCTGAGGCTGTTCCGGTGCTCATAGGGGCCTTGAATGGGTTGCTCGTCGGGATGGATGGGGCGGCATGGTGGCGGGCGCTACGTCAGCAGCGCGCCATCGGTGTACAAGGTCACGGACGGAGGCTCGTCCGCGGTCAGGGCAGCGTTCGCGGGGATCTTCCACGCCTGCACCTGCCACACCGTCTGCTCGGCGGAGGAGGGTGCGGCCATGGCCGACACCAGGAACATGCGGGCCACCGCGTCCTCGTTGTTCGACGGGATGCGCAGCCTTCCACCGGCGACCCAGGTCGCGTCCCGGTCGATCGACCACGACAGATCCACGCGGCACGACACCACTGGCAGTCGGTCGTCGACGTCAGCCTGACTGGCGCGGTCCTCGCCGGAGACCGTCTCACATGTGTGCATGTTGCGCCTCTCCTCACGTGCGGTGAAGGAATGGCTCTACTCTGAAGCGCGACCGAAGGGGCGGGAACGCCATTGAGTAGGGCGGTCAAGGGGCAGATGGGGGGCAGATTCGCGGGCCTTCTATCTGCCTGTGTGCGACGATTCCCACGAGGGGAGAGACGCATCGTGGCCGAGCCGAATCTGCGGTTGAAACGAGCACGCGAAGCGCTGCCCTCCCTCTCGGCGCCGGGGGAGCCCGCGTCCCGTCAGGACGTCGCGGACCTGGTCAACGCCTGGATTTTCAAGCAGTACGGTCGCGAATCGGCCTTGACCGCGAACTACATCGGCAAGCTCGAACGCGGGATCGTACGCTGGCCTGGCTGCGATTATCGGGAAGCGTTGCGCGCCATATGCCACGTCGACCACGACAAAGACCTAGGTTTTCAGCGGCCACGCCGGGACAAACTGGCCGCTACCGTGACAGAGGTGGACCGCAAGGGCTTTATTCGGACCGCGCTCGGGGTCGCGGCATCCGTGCCTTTGGCTGAACTCGCACTACCCCGGCCCGCCAACGTCCCCGCCGTGGTGAACACGGCCGACATCATCGAACTCCGCAAACTCGCCGGCGTCTTCTCGACCTGGGACCACACCTACGGCGGCGGCCTGGTCCGTGAAGCCGTTGCCGCGCAGCTGCGCTACTCGGTGAGTCTGCTGGAACACGCCCACTGTCCCACCCCTCTGCGTGGCGATCTGTACGCCGCGGTGGGATGGCTCGGGCAGGTCTCCGCGTCCATGGCGTTCGACGCCAATGCCCATGACGACGCACGCAAAATGTTCGGGCTTGCGTTGACGTGCGCAGAGGAAGCCAGCGACTGGCACCTGCGCGCCAAGGTGCTGTCCTCGATGGCCCGCCAAGCGATCTGGTGCGGCGACGCCGACAGCGGGCTGACGCTCGTCGAGTTCGCCCTGGTGCGCGCTGACCGACTCACCCCGGCCGAGCGCGCCATGTTGTTGACGGGTCGTGCGCGGGCGCTGGCCAAGCTCGGCCGCGTGGCGGAAACCCTCGAAACCGTCGGCCTGGCCGACGACCAGTTCGCCCGCATCAGCCCGTCCGATGAGGCGCCGTGGATGCGCTACTACGACGCCGCCCAACATTCAGGTGACACCGGACATGCCCTGTACGACCTGGCGATGCACGGCCGATTCATCGGGGAGGCATCCACCAGGTTGGCCAACGCGGTCGCCGGACACGGCCCCGCCTACGTACGCTCCCGGGCAATCAGCGGCATCAAGCTCGCCTCCCTGACCATGGCCACTGGCGATCCCGAGGAGGCCGCCGCAATAGGCGGCCGAGCCGTGACGGACGCGGGCACCGTCCGCTCCTCCCGCGCGCACGACGACATGCGGGAGCTGAGCCGCCTGGCCCGCTCCCACCAGCGGCATACGCCGGTGGCCGAACTACGCCACCGCATCGAAACGGTAGTCGACAGGTGAGCGAGGAGAACGAGACCCGGGCCGTGCTGGAAGCGGCATGCCTGCGCGCTGGCCTCGACCCGGCTGGCGCGGAGCTTGTGCAGCTCGGGGAGAACGCCATCTACCGGTTACGCGGCCGCTTCATCGCCCGCATCGCCCGCGCCGGGCAGGCGGTTGCGGCCCGCCGCGAAGTGCAGGTCGCCCGCTGGCTCGAAGACCACGATGTGACAGCCGTGCAGGCGCTGCGCGACGTGGCCCAGCCGGTCGAGGTGGATGGCAGGCCCGTCACCTGGTGGCACGAACTGCCGCCACACCGGCATGGCACCGCCCTGCAGGTGGCGCACAAGCTACGTCGCCTGCACGACCTGCCGCTGCCCGACTTCGACATTGGCCGCCTCGATCCGTTCGTACGGCTGCCCGAGCGGATCGACGGGGCCACCACGTTGACTGACGCCGACCGAACGTGGATGCGCCAGCACCTGGCAGACCTGCGGGCCCGGCATGAGGAACTGCCATCCGGCCTGCCCCACAGCGTTGTGCACGGCGACGCATGGATCGGCAACGTGGTGTCCCTCGACGACGGAGAGGTAGTGCTCCTCGATCTGGAGCGCTGTTCGGTCGGGCCGCCCGAGTGGGACCTAGTCTCCACTGCGGTCAAGGCGTTCACGCTGGCCGGCATCACGGTGGCCGACTATGGAGACTTCGCTAAGGTGTACGGCCACGACGTGATGACGTGGCCGGGGTTCGAGACGCTGCGAGACATCCGCGAGTTTCGCCTGGTCTGCATGGCCGCCCAGGTCGCGGGCGAGAACCCTGAACGTGCTGACGAGGCGGCGCTGCGGCTCGCGTGCCTGAGAGACCAGCGCGGGCCACGCCCATGGCGCTGGACGGCCGTTTCGTAGGGGGAAGGATGGCCTGGGAGACGGGCCGTTATTGAGGTGCTAGTGATCGTTGCCAATGCCTAGGCTCAACCTTGTGACATTTTCGTTTGGCGATACCCCGTCAACTGCCAAGAGGGCCCGCAAGCTCGGAGAGCTGCTTGCTAACGAAGCCGAGCAGATCGGCCGTTCCGGTGGCATCGATGTGCTCACCGACCACGCCGCAGTGTTCTACGTGCTCTTCGGGTGGTGGCGCTACATCAGCCAGTCCGCGAGGGCCTTCTGGATGCTTAGCGACGCGAAGCTGGCCGCCGAGGGTGCTCCCCTGGTTCGGAACATCTTCGACCACTCCTTCTCGGTGCAGTGGTTGTACGACACCGGCGGAGACGGGCTCATCGCGATTGGGGGCGCTGAGCTGGAGAAACGGAAGAAGCTCCTGGAAGACCTGCAGAAGAACGGGTGGCAGGCGTTCAGTCAGATGACTCTCGCATCGCTACCGCCAATTACCGTTCCCCAGGCGGGCGATCCCGAATATGCCCGGTACGTGAAGCTGCTCGGGGAGTTCAGGAACTATGCCGACCTCGTGATCGCGTACGGCAAGGCCGACGTGTACCCGGTCTACCGAACACTGTCGAGCTATGCACATGCGACACCCCAGACCGCCCAGCTGTACGTCGAGGAACTCCCAGACGGATCTCACGGGGTGCGCGATACGGCGAGAAGCTCAGGCAGTTACGCATCCATCATCCACACCACGATCTGCCTCGTTCAGGCCGCTGACGTCATCAGCGTGTGTATCAAGGGCGATCCGCTACGGAAGGTGCTGGAGAAGGCGACTAAGGACTTGGGGCTCACTGCTCCCGAGTATCTGAGAGTCACCAGGAAGAAGCCCCTGCCAGCCGTCACCTGAGGTGTCGAACAGGCGAGTTACGGCCTGCTCGCAGCCGTCCTTTTCTCGGCGATACTGGGCGACGCAGACTGACTACAAGCCTTCCGTCATGTGAGGCAAGTTCTTGGGCGCCAGTTCGGCGGAGGAGTGTGAATGTCGTGTTGTGGCGTCCGGGCGCCGGGTTGTGACCGCTTGCCTCCTTCAACCAGGTGGGTCGGCAGCGTCGTCGAGAAGGGCTTGGGTGCCGGCGGCGGTGCTGGCAGAGGATCGTGTGCGGCGCAGGCGGTAGAAGAAGCTGGGGACGCGTGGCCCGTCGCGGCGTAGCAGGAAGGCGGCATCCTGGATCTGGCGACATTCCGCCAAGGGCAGGGACGCCGGATCGCTTCGGTAGCGATCCCACAGGTCGTGGATGTCGTTTTCGATCTGTTCTCGGGCGACCGCGTGACGCCAATGCTCTCGTGACAGTTCGACGGAGTCTAGGAACGCGGGCGAACTCGGCAAGAAGATTTTGATGAGGTACTCGGTCAGGGTCAGCTCCCCGACGATCGCGATCGTGACGCCGAAGATGAACCAGACGAGGCCGACGAGCAGGATGGTGGTGCCGTAGGCCTGGTGGTCGCGGCGGCTCCAGACCGCGCTCTGGCGCTGGCATAAGAGCGCGTCAGCGGGCCAGGGCACGTTATCGAGCTTGACGCTGAACCAGCCACGGTAGAAGGCGTCGTCACCGATGTGGCTTGCGGCCGTGGCGATGTCGTCGTGTACGGGAGGCCGGCCGGCGAGCG
The DNA here is from genome assembly GCF_040649575.1 of Nonomuraea sp. NPDC048916. Lineage (NCBI taxonomy): Bacteria > Bacillati > Actinomycetota > Actinomycetes > Streptosporangiales > Streptosporangiaceae > Nonomuraea > Nonomuraea sp. NPDC048916. The sequence continues at coordinate 4,807 of NZ_JBEZFS010000056.1, read as the reverse complement.
CGGTGTTCCACGGCAGATGGAACAACCTGGTGTCGAAGAGTTCATGGGCGCGAACGGCCTTGTTGATGTCGCGGCGTTCCAGCCCAGTCAGGACGGTTCGGCCGAGCACCAGCCATCCCGCACTGATGGCAGCGAGGGTGTCGGTGGTGGCCGGTACGGCGAGCGCGACGAGCGGTGCCGCGATGGCGAGAGTGAAGGTGCCGGCGGACCGGATCCGCCGCCACCACTGGGCAGTCTTATACATGTGGCTGTAGGCCAGCAGCCGTTGGAGGTGTTCGGGCTCGTCTTGGCGCTGGGTGATGCGGGCGCCGTGCCCGGCGGGTACAGGACGGGGAGCCGGGCTGGCGCTCACGAGAGCGGGAACAGCGGTCCGAACAGCTCCCGCCAGGTCTGCAGAGCGGCACCGGTCCGCCCCGTCTGCTCCAGGCGGATCGCCTTCGTGCAGGCCGCCTCGGCCTCGTTCAACGCCTGGACGGCTGTCGCCATCATCGCCGGATCGGAGTCGAGAATGCCGGAGATATCCGGGCCTAGGTGCGCTGGGTCGGGCCAGATGTCCGAGATGTGCTCGGCAGCGGTGGCGAAGAACCGGCGCAGTTCCTGCGGATGGCTGCCGGTCCAGGGCCCATCGATGAGCTTCAAGGCCATGACCTCGATCAGGAACGACGGCTGGACGGGATAGCCGGCGACGGCGTTCCACTTCTTGAGCATCTTGACCAGCGGCTTCCACTGCTCGCTGAACGCCTTGTTGGCGGCGACGGCCATATCGTAGTGGATCGTGGGGTTGGTCTTGATCCACGCGCCGGTGACGTCGTCGGGGATCAGGTAGTGATCGCCGGTCTCGAAGGCGGGGACGACGTCGAAGGAGACCACTTCGGCGTCCTCGCTGACGTCGTCGACCACCTTGATCCCGAAGTCGACACGGACGGCGAACCTGTCGCAAGTCACGCGCGCCTCGCCATAGAGGGGCGCGAGAATCGCCCTCACGGCAAGGAGGATCTCGCTCGGGTGCAACTTGAGGTAGTCCGTGTCGGCGATGACGACCATGATGTCGACGTCTCGCAGCGGTTTGGTCTTCGTCTCGCGGCGGTAGGCGCCAGTGAGAAAGGTATGGATGACCGTCAGCGTTTCGGCCGCCTCGACCTGCTCGCGGATCTTGTTCTGGCGGCGGCTGGCCGAGGCGTTCTCGGTGTCGGTGGTCTTGAGGTTGGTGCGGAACTTGTAGAAGGCGTCGTTTGGCGTGAGCATCAGGCGCTCCTGGTGTAGTAGGCCAGGCTGGCTCCGAGGCTGCCTCCGGTCATCGCCGTGCCGATGCTCTGGCGGGTGAAGCCGGTGGTGGAGCGCAGGGTTGTCGTGGACCAGCCCGTGACGTCGGGGCGGCCGGGCGAGGTGTCGGCGACCACGAGGTAGTCGCATTGGCTGGGGTAAGAACCGTTCTTGCGGATGGCGAAGGCGACCGCATCGCTGTCGAGCCACAGGTCCCCGTCTCCGTCAGCGTGGTAGCCATAGTCGATCTTGAAGTCGAACCGGCCGACGAGGTCATCGCCTGTCCGGCGGCCCGGGTCGTAGACCTCCAGAATGAGCCCCTGCAGGTGCCGAGAGCGCAGCCATGCCGCGATCCCGCGCTCCAGGACGTCCCACCGGTCCCTAAGGTAGGCCGGGTCGAGCCCCGTGCCCCGGATGATCTGGCGCAGGCCTCGCAGCATGCCGGTGGCCACATGGGTCGCGGCATAGGTGTGCAGGTTGACGTGGACACCCGTGGTCACGACCGCCCCATTTCACTCAGATTGATGACCGGCACCGCCGCACTGGCTCCCGAGTTCGTACCGCCGGCGCTCGAGGCGCTGAGCCCTTCGCTGGTGTCGCGGACGGTGATGGCGGACGCGCCGGAGAGCGCGGTGGTGATCTCATCGAGGTCGTCGGAACCGCAGGGCAGCGACACCGACCAGCCGGGCTCACTCAGACCACCGCTGTACAGGGGCGTCTCGTCGTTGATCGCCTCGATCGCGTCCATGCCGTGGACAGTGCGGACGCGAATGCGGGCCCCCGACGCGGGCTTGACGACGATGGGCGCATCGCGCGTGTATTCCTCGCTGATCAAGATGGCCGCAATGCTGGTGATCGCGGTCAGTTCCTGGTGCGCTTCGCTGCCGGCTTCGGTGAGGAGGTCGACGATGGCCTGCCAGGTCTCCGTCGAGGTACGCGCCGGAACCGCGGCGATCCGCCGGGAGATCGCGCTGGCTGATTCGCTGATCATTACTGCTCCGCCATCGTCTGCAGGGCCGCATACAGATCGGCCGAGGTGACCCGCTCCGGGTCGCAGTGCTCGTTGGCGCAGGCCGCCGCGACGGCTTTGCGCAGGCGCCGGCCGTCCAGGCCGTCAGAGACCTCCGCCGCGTGGTCCAGGACCGCACGGTCCAGGAGTTGCTTGGCACCGGGGAAGGCGGCAGCGACCGACGCGATCGTGTGCTCAAGGATCGCGCGTCGACCGTCGCGGTCGGGCACCGGCACCTGGACGATCATGTCGGCGCGAGAGGACAGCGCCGGATCGATCGCGTCGGCGAAATTGCTGGTCGCCAGGACCAGCACGGCCGGATGCCGGCGAGCGAGCCGGTCCAGCCCAACCAGCGCAGCATCCACCGCCCGGTGCACATCGATCGGGTTGGCCTCCATCGACAGGGCAGCGCGGTCGGTCAGGATCGTCTCGACCTCGTCCAGCAGCACCACCAGCGGGCCCCGCTGCGCCTGCTCCTCCAGCAGTTGGCCGAACAGCTCTTCTACGCTGCGCTGGCTACGGCCCAGCGAGGAACTGGCCAGTGCGTGCGGGTCGATCTCGATGAAGGCCCACGGCCCGAGCCCGCCCACCACGCGCGCGATCTTGTCGGCCAGGCCGCGGGCGACAGTCGTCTTGCCGACCCCCGGAAGGCCGGTGAGCAGCACCACCCCGTGCAGGGGCAGTGCCTCGAACGGCACAGTGGCGCGGAGTCGGAGATTGGAGGCCACAGTCTGCAGGAGCCGCTCCTTGAGACCGCCTGCGAGGAAGATGCTCGACCAGCCGGCCTCGAAAGATTCGTCGGGCAGCGAGCGAGCATCGGCGATACCGTGCGTGCCAGGCTCGGGCAGGCCATGCCTGACGTGACCTGCGCGTTTAGAATCGGGCATGCAGCCGACACCTCCAGAAAGGAACGTTTGTGCACGTCATAAGCCATGCGGGAAAGCCGCCAACTTCGGCGCCCACTCGTACTTGTTCGGGATCCTACGGCATGTATTAATCGAGGTACAAGCGAGTTGGGCATCCCCTGGCGATCTTCCATGCCGGGATGCGCTACCGTGCCCCGACGATCAGTGCGCAACAGATGGGAAGGAGGGCACACATGGACGAACCGGTCGACATCGAGCAGTTGCGAAGCCTGGTGAAGCGGCACAGGGACGAACTTGGACTCAGCCTGCGGGCGGCTGCGGAGCAGTCCGAAGTACCCTTCAACACCCTCGCTCGCGTAGAGAAGGGGCATCTGCCTGACCTGGCCAACTTCCGCAGAATCGTGCTCTGGCTCGGGTTGGCGCCGGAGCGGTTCTTCCAGCCCGCGCTGTTCAGGGTCGAGAACACCCCGGAGGTCATCGCCTCGCAGTTGGCGCAGGACCCGAACCTCACCCCAGCGGCGGCGGAGACGATCGCCGACGTCGTCCGCGAGCTTTACGGCACGCTGGCCACTAAGGACCGTGAGGTGAGCGTGCATCTCAGAGCGGCCAAGACCTTCGCTCCCGGGGCCGCCCGGCTGCTCGGCGAGATCCTCATCGAGATGCAGAGCAAACTCGAAGCGGGTCCCCCGTATCCCGGACAGGCGGTGTAGTGGTGCGCCGAGGTTTCAAGGCCGAAGCCGAACGGCTCGCGGACCGGACCAGGGCCCAGATGGGCATCGCCCCGGCGGAGCCCGCCAGTGTCCGCGCGTTGGCGCACCACCTCAACGTCGAGATCGTCTCCGCGGACCAACTCATCGATCTGCACAAGCTTCAGGCCCTCAGCGCCGCCCAAGAAGGAGCCTTCTCCGCAGCGACCTTCCACCTTTCCGCAGACCATGTGGTCATTGTCTGCAACCCCCTCAACGACCCGGCGCGCACCAACAGCGACATCGCCCACGAGCTCGCCCACCTTTTGCTCGGCCATCAGGTCCGGGAACTGCAGACCATCGCAGGGCACATCTTCCTCACCTGTGATCCTGACCAGGAGGAAGAAGCCAACTGGTTGGCCGGATGCCTGCTCCTGCCTCGCCAGGTCCTCCTGCGTGAGGCGTTCGCTGACGCCACCCCCGACGCCATCGCGACGAAGTATCACGTCAGCACGCAGATGGCCCGTTTCCGGCTCAATGCCAGCGGTGTAAACCTGCAGGTGCGCAGGGCTCGGCAGGCACGTTCAGGGACACCCCGATCCTGATCCCCTGGCTGCCGGCTCCGGCCCCATTCGCTCGCCCGTTCCGCGGCGAATCGCCAGACGAGCGATGCATCCTCCCTCAGCGACAGACAGCGCTGTTGGCTAAACCCGTCCGTAGGAGCTCAAGTCCGCCGCCATGGGGTCTTCATTCCGTCCAGCTGCTTGGGTTGAACAGGGGGATAGACAACCCCTGGACCGGCCAGTCCGTTGTTCGAGTTCAACCGCGTCGACTGCTAGCCTCGGGCTTTCGCGGTGAATTTCGCGTGAGTTGATCATCTACATGAGAAAAGTGCTTCCGAGCTGCAATGCCGGTGAGTTAAGGCATTTGTGCTGGTGAGAGCGCTTTTCTTAAGATTGTGATCTTGTAGCTGGCCTTGGTGG
>NZ_JBEZFS010000055.1:0-64924 GCF_040649575.1 Nonomuraea sp. NPDC048916 | reverse complement strand
CCAGGCCTGTCCGGCCAGCGAGCTGAAGAAGCCGCCGAGCGCGTTCTCACCGGTGCCCTTGAGGAAGCCGGTCGTGGGGCTGCCGCCCTCGATCCAGGCGCGGTTGGCCGGAGTGGCGAAGCCCCAGCCGAAGGTCTTGTCGAGGAAAGCCCAGAGGAAGATCCAGCCGAGCGAGATCCGGGCGATCGCCCAGACGTAGTCGGCGGGGCGGCGCGCCGCGGTGCCGGTGTCGGCTGCCATGACGGGCCTGCTGGTCGTGGTGGCCATGACGGCCCCCTTTCAGTGCCGGGTTAGCGTCTTTCTCACACCACGATCACATCGTGTCCGGCGACTCCGGTGCAGTGCCGTAGGGCCTGCCCCGCAGGGACTTTGGACCTTGGCCGGCCTTGGCCGCGGCCCTGCCGAAAGTCCCTGAACGGGCGAGGCTTACGGCCCTGGCCCGACTCGGAAAGGGCGGAAGAGACTGGCGCGGGAGGTGCGAGATGAAGGCCGCGATCCGCTCCGTGATCTATTCCATGAAGTCCCGCGTGCGCAGGCATCGGCTGGACGGCAATCCCCTACGCCGCCGCGCCGACCGGCTGGAGACGGGCGGAGGCGTGGTGGCGGTGCTGCTGGTGCTGGTCAGCCTCTGGCCGGCGGTGCTCGTGGGGCGGCACTCGTACGAGACGGGGGCGCGCGAGGCGGGCACGAGCCGGCAGGTGGAGGCGACGCTGCTGGAGGACGCGCCGGCCGGCCGCCGGACCACGGGGGACGGCGCCGCGCCCGAGGTGCCGGTGAAGGCGCGGTGGACGCCCCGGGCGGGTGAGGTGCGAACGGGGCTGGTGCAGGCTCCGGCCCTGACCAGGGCCGGAACCACGGTGCGGGTGTGGCTGGACGGCGCCGGGGCTCCTACGTCCCCGCCGCTGAGCGGGACGCAGATCTGGATCCGAGCGGTGATGACGAGCGGGTTGGTGGTGCTGGTGACCGCGCTGTTGTGCGCGGGCGCGTTCGCCGCCCTCCGGTGGGTGCTCGACCGGCGCCGCCACGCCGAGTGGGACGTGGCCTGGCATCGGGCCAACCGGCACTGGCAGCATCGGCGCGAGCTGTAGCGGCGGTCAGCCGGGCTCGATCTGCGGGCGCCGGAACCTCCAGGACACCTCGCTCTCGGGCGGGTGCACGGCCGCCAGGGCGCGGTCGAGCGCCTGCTCCGGCGCGACGCCGGTGTCGATCTCGATCGCGTCCGGCCATGGCGCCATGGCGGCGGTCATGGCGGCGCCGATGGACTCGTCGGCGTCGGCGACCCCCGCCCCTCGCGCGGCGAGCCGCCGGGCGGCGATCTGCGGCATGACCGTGCACCGCAGCGTGACCATGGTGCTGGAGGTGCGGGCGGCCACCTGCGCCGCCTTGGCCCGCTGCCGGTCGTCGATCCAGGACGCGTCGAGGACGACCGGCTCGCCCAGGCCGAGCAGCCTCTCGGCGCGCGACAGCAGCTCGGCGTAGGTGCGCTCGGTGTGCGCCTGGTCGTAGATCCCCTGCTGGTAGGGCGCGCTCGCGGAGTGGAGGGGGTCGAGCCCGGCCAGCTCCTTGCGGATGCGGTCGCTGCGCAGCACCGTGTAGCCGAACCGGTCGGCGATGCCGCCGCTCAGGGTCGACTTGCCGGTGCCGGGCGAGCCGCCGACGACGACCATGGTGACCGCGCCCGCGCGCAGGTGGCCCAGGGCCAGCTCGGCCAGCCGGCGCGCCTCCCAGCCGGCGTCCACGTCGCCCTGCCAGTGGCGCAGGCAGGCGACCTTGGCCCGGACGAAAGCCCGATAGGCGACATAGTGGTGCCACAGCCCGGGTGGGGCGGGGTCTCCGGAGAACTCGACGTAGCGGCGGAGGAACAACTCGGCCAGCCGGGGCGCGCCCAGCCGTTCCAGGTCCATGGCGAGGAACGCCGCGTCGTCCAGCCCGTCGAGGAAGCGCAGGCGTTCGTCGAACTCCAGGCAGTCGAGGATCCGCGGGCCGTCGTCGAGGCAGAAGATGTCCTCGGCCAGCAGGTCGCCGTGACCGTCGACGACGCGTCCCTCGGCGATGCGGGCGTCGAAGAGGGACTCCCGGCCGTCCAGGAAGCGCAGCGTGAGCCGCTCGATCTCGTCGAGCGTCTCGGGCGGGATCGTGGCCCCGGGCAGGCCGCGGACCTGCGCGAAGCTCGCGGTCCATCGCGCGCGCAGCGCTTCCCGGCTTCCCTCGCGATCGATCTCCGGGCTGTGGCGGGACTTGGCGTGCAGCCCGGCGACCTGGCGCGCGATCCCGCGCAGTTGGTCTTCCACCTGCCCGCCCGCCCGGACGAGGGTGGCCAGCCGCCGCTCGGCGGGCATCTGGCGCATGACCACCAGGTGCTCGCACACCTGGCCGTCCGGGCCGATCACGTCGGCCACCCCCTCGTAGACGTCGGGGGCCAGCCTGCGGTTGAGCTCGACCTCCTGCCTGCACGCGGCCTGCCGGGCCCGTACGGTGGAGAAGTCGAGAAAGCCGAGGTTCACCGGCTTCTTCATCTTGTAGGCGTGCTCGCCGAGCAGGAACACCAGGGCGGCGTGCGTCTCCTTGATCGTGGTGCTCATGGCGTTCTCCCTGCGACGCGGATCCGGTCGGCACCTCCGGATGTCCCCTTTGAGCAGGTTGTCGAACCCGCCGGAAGCGCTCGGCCACAACCCGCCCGAAGCTCTCGGCTACATCGCCTCCGCTGCCGCGAGGTAGCCGGCCAGCATGGCGAGAGCCACGTTCCGTACGGCGTCGTCGTCGGGGAGGAAGCGGGAGCCGTGCAGGCGGGCGCCCGTGCCGTCGCCCACTCCGACGAACATCATCAGCCCCGGCAGCACCGCCGACAGGTAGGAGAAGTCGTCGGCCCCGAACGACTGCAGCGTCCGGGAGGGGGTGAGACCGAGCGTGCCGAGGTGGGCGCCGGCGCGGGCGGCGAGGTCGGGGTCGTTGTGCAGGACGGGCTCGCCGTGGGTGATGGTCACCGTGGCCTCGCAGCCGTGAGCCTGGGCGACGAGGCCGGCGACCTCCGTCAGCCGGGCGTGCACCCGTTCGCGCACGCCGTCGCTCATCGACCTGAGGGTGCCGCTGGCGGACGCCTCGTCCGGGACGACGTTGGGGGCGCTGCCGGCCGCCAGCGTAGAGACGCCGAGGACGGCCGAGCTGGTCGGGTCGACGTCGCGGCTGACCACCCGCTGCAGCGCGACGATGACGTGCGCGAGCGCGAGGACGGGGTCGCTGGTCAGGTGGGGATAGGCGGCGTGCCCGCCGCGCCCGTTGACGACGATGGTGAACTCGTCGGCGGCGGCGTTCACCGTGCCGGGGGTGGCGGCGACCTCGCCGCTGGGCAGCGTGGGCTGGACGTGCGCGCCGATGACGGCGGTGAGCCGCTGTCCGGCCAGCAGGGGCGACTCGGCGATGTCGCGGGCGCCGGAGGGATAGGTCTCCTCGCGGGGTTGGAGCACCGCGACGAGCGGCACCGCGTCGCGGGTGGCCTCGACCGCGCGGGAGAGCGCGACCAGGGCGGCGAGATGCACGTCGTGTCCGCAGGCGTGCATCCTGCCCGGCCGGGTGGAGGCCCAGACGACGCCGGTCTGCTCGGTCACGGCGAGCGCGTCGAGCTCGGCGCGGATGGCGACCGCGGGTCCGGGGCCGCCGACGCGCACCAGCGCGCCCGTGCCGGCCACCTTGTGCACCTCGCGGCCGGGCAGCTCGGCGAGGACCAGGTCGCGAGTGGGCTTCTCCTGCCCGGACAGGTCGGGGCGGGCGTGCAGCCGGCGGCGCAACTCACCGGCCGCGGGCAGCTCCTTCTCCAGCGCGGGCAGCAGCCGCGCGGCGAGCCGGGCGCTCATCCGGCGCGCTCCACGCCACGGACGCGCGGTGCGCCGCCCTCCGGCGAGCCGTGGACGCGCGGTGCGCCGCCCTCCGGCGAGCCGTCGCCCTGCGGCGCGTCGCCTTTCGGCAGGCCGTAGACGCGCGAAGCGTTGTCGGCGCCGATCATGGTCGCCACCCGGAGCGCGTCGGCCTCGGTCCACTCACCGGCGTCGACCCAGCGCCGCAGCGCCCGGCCGAGCCCTCGGCGGAACAGGTGGGCCCCCAGGAAGTGCAGCTCGGCGGGCCCCCAGGCGTCGGAGGAGAACAGGATCTTGGCGAACGGGGCCAGCTCCAGCGACTCGGCGATCAGGGCGTCGGAACGGCTGCCGGTGTAGTTGACGCCGAGACCGACGTCGAAGTAGACGTGCGGGAAGACCTGCGCCAGGTAGCCGGCGTTGCGGTGGTAGGGGTAGCAGTGCAGCAGCATGACGTCCACGCCGTGCGGCTCGACCAGCTTGAGCCAGCGGGTGAGCAGCAGCGGGTCGCACAATTGCAGCTCGACGTCGGGGTCGCCGTAGCCGACGTGCAGTTGCAGCGGCAGGCCGTGCTCCACGCCCGCCCAGAGGCCGAGGCGCAGCAGCACCGGGTCGTCCACCCGCCACTCCCCGCTCGCCTCGGCGGCCGCCAGCCAGCGGCCCGCGGCCTCGGCGACCTCCCGGTCCCCGGGCGGCTCGGGGTCGAAGGCGAAGCCGTGCCGGTAGGCGATGATGCTCTTCAGCCCCACCGCGCCGCCCGCGCGGCGGGCCAACTCCTCGCGGAACCTGCCGGCCAGGCCGGCGGCCGAGACACCGGAGGCGGCGGTCTCCTCCAGCACCCGTTCGAGGCGGACGACCTCGTGGGCGGGGCGGCCCGAGACGGCGGCCATCGCGGCGGGGTCGAGCACATCGTCGCCCCGGTAGCCGGTCTCCACCAGGTAGCGGCCGATGCCGCTCGCGGCCAGCAGCAGCCGGTTGACCTCGGCCGCGCCCAGCTCGGCGCGGCGGGCGAGGTAGTCCTCGGGCGAGGCGTGGGCGGGCAGTCCGAGGACGGGCGCGCACCAGCGGCGGATCGCGAACCCGATCTGGGAGTCGAACTGGGTCATGTACGCCGGGATCGGCCGGTCCGACTCGGTCACCAGCGTCTCGAACGTGGCCCGGTCGAGGTGGCCGGCCGAGGCGCCGTGCACGTGGTGGTCGACCAAGGACAGCTCGGCGAGCGCGGCTTCCAGCTCGCGGCTCTCAGTAGACATCTGCGACCTTCCGGCAGAGCTCGTGGGTGGGCAGGCCGTCGACGGTGGCCAGCTCGGCCCGCCGCACCGTGAGGAACGTGTGGAGCAGCTCGTGGGGGAACCAGCCGCGGGCGACCTCGTCGGCCTCCAGCGCGGCGAGCGCCTCCGGCAGGGAGCCGGGCAGCGGGGGCTCCCCGGCCAGGTCGGCCTCGGTGCTGGTCTCCGGCCACACCCTGGCGGGCTCGTCGCCGGCCAGCCCGGCGAGTCCGGCCCGTACGAGGACGCCCAGCACCAGCCACGGGTTGGCGGTGGCGTCGGCGGCCCGGTATTCGAGGTGCAGCTGGGCGGCCGGGTCGGCGCCGCCGATCTCGACCGTCGGGGCGATGCGCAGCAGGGCCTCCCGGTTGCGCTCGGCGAGGAAGACGCCGCCGGCGCTCCACCGGTGCGGGGTGAGCCTGAGGTAGGAGGCCGGGTTGGGCGCGGTGACGGCGACCACGGCGCCGGCGTGCCGCAGGATCCCGGCGGCGAACCTGGCCGCGGTCGACGACAGCCTGCCGGGGGCGTCGGCGTCGTACATGACCGAGCCGCCGCCGGCCAGCCGGAGCGAGAAGTGCACGTGGACGCCATTGCCGACGCCGGCGGGGTCGGCGATCGGGACGAAGGTGGCCCGCCGTCCCCGGCGGTAGGCGAGGTCGCGGACCAGCTCGCGCAGCAGCACGGCCCGGTCGGCGGCGGCCAGGCCGGTGGCGGGGCGCAGCGTGATCTCGAACTGGCCGTCGCCGAACTCGGGCAGCCAGCTCTCCGGCTCCAGCCCGGTCGCCTCCAGCAGCGCGACCAGATCGGTGCCGAACGGCTCCGCGCCGCGCAGCCGCTGGAAGGAGAACGGCGGCCACGTGTCCTGGGCCGGGCTCTGATCGTGGAGCATGAACTCGTGCTCGAAGGAGGCGTGCACCTCGAGCCCGGCGGTCTCCTTGAGGTCGTCGAGCGCGGCGGCGAGGAAACCGCGCGGGCAGCCGGGCCAGCGGGCGCCGTCGAGGCCGGTCTGGTCGGCGAGGTAGAGCCGGGTGCCGGGGGCCTGCTCGTCGGCCGGGATGTCGATGGCCGTCGCGGGGTCGGGGATCAGCCGCAGGTCGCCCACCGAGCCGAAGACGTTGTCCTCGGCCAGCTCGCCGAAGCAGCTCAGCGCCAGATTGGCGGGCACCCAGCCCACTCCGGTGCGCAGTGTGTGCTCCAGCCTGGCCGCCGGGGTGGCTCGCCCCCGAACCTGTCCCGCGAGGTCGCAGGTCGCCACAAAGACGGTCCCCGTCGTCATCGGCACTCTCTCCTCCCAGTCCGGTTCGCTCCCTTGCGAGCCGGATGGGGCCTAGTGAAACATATGATTCAAATGTATGGTCAAGACACTGATATGAAATTTATCATGCATGTTACCTAGCGGGCCTGAGAGAAACGCCCAGGTCACGCGTGCGGATGATGTTCCCGCGCGGTGCCGGCGGAAGGCGATGATGACGGAAAATCCCCTCCTGGCCGGTTCTCTGGAGCCGTCGCCATGGTCGCCGGAGCGGCCCAGGGCATCGACCACGGCATCGCGGTGGCGCCGGGCGGATCCCGACCCCTCTTTCGTCACAGAGAGTGTTCGCGACGTGGACGGCGGCTTCCTGGCCGGAACGGCCCTGCCGCCGAGCTGATCCACGTTTTGCCAGATCAAGGCTGTGACGCTGAACACATTTGAGTAACAGACATTTTACAGATCTACTCTTTGCACCAAGATGCAACGTACGTTTCAATTGCGAAAGTGACAGACCGTCGCGAGACAGGCGTGGAACGCCATCCCCCGACACAGCTCTTGCGCGCGTTCGCCCCCTCGCCCTCATCGACGCAGAGAGGCTTCACCCGTGGCCCGTTCCCCATTCCGCCGTACCCGGACCCCCATCCGGACGGTCACCGCCATCGCGGTCGCAGGCGCCCTGACCGCGCTCACCGCCTGCTCGTCCTCGACCACCTCCGCCTCCGACGGGGGCGGCGGCGAAGGCGGCGCCAAGGAGATCCAGATCGGCCTGCTCGCCCCGCTGACCGGCGGCTCCGCCTCCGACGGCCAGGGCATGAAGCAGGGCGCCGAGCTGGCCATCAAGCAGCTCAACGAGCGCGGGGGCGTCAACGGCCACACGTTCAAGCTCAAGACCGTGGACGTGCAGGGCCAGTCGAACGACGCGGTCACCAAGGGCGTGCAGACCCTCACGGACGACGACTCGGTCAAGGCGGTCATCACCGGCTACGCCTCGACCTCCAACTTCGAGATCGACGAGTTCGCGGCGGCCGAGAAGGTCTACCTCATCGGCGGCAACACCGCGCAGACCCAGGAGATCATCGAGAAGGACCCGGCCAAGTACCCGACCGTGTGGTCCATCACCCCCAACTACGACGCCTACGGCACCGAGCCGGTCGAGCTGGCCGAGTCCTGGGCCGAGCAGGACCTGTGGAAGCCGCGCAAGAAGTCGGCCTTCATCGTCCGCTCCGACAACCCCTACAGCGAGAGCATCGCCGACGGCCTGGTCAAGACGTTCAAGGCCAAGGGCTGGACGATCGCCGGCGAGGAGAAGGTGCCGTTCGGCCCGGTCAACGACTGGGGCACGATCATCGCCAAGATCCGTTCGGCGGACCCCGACTTCATCGTCAACACCGACTACCAGGTCTCCAACGAGGCCAGCTTCATGCAGCAGTTCCTGCAGAACCCCACCCAGTCGCTGGTCTTCATGCAGTACGGCCCCAACCAGCCGCAGTTCTTCGAGCTGACCAAGGACAAGGCCGAGGGCGTGCTGTTCAACAACCTCGCCGGCCTGGTGCCCGCGGCGAACTTCGCCCCGGCCTCGCAGTTGCAGAAGGACTGGAAGGCCGCGTACGGGACCGAGGACGTCGACCCGCAGGGCGTGATGACCTACGTCGAGATGATGATCTACGCCGAGGCGCTGCGCCAGGTCGGCGACCCCGACGACGCCCTCGCGATCGGCGCGGCGATCGGCAGGATCGACACCGAGCAGGCGTCCGGCCGGATCGTCTTCGACCAGGCCACCCACCTGGCCAAGCAGGGCGACGACTTCGTGCCGCTGCAGTCCTTCCAGTTCCAGGACCAGAAGCGGGTGCTGATCGCCCCTGAGAAGTACAAGTCGGGATCCTTCCAGCTGCCGCCGTGGATGAAGAAGTGACGGCGACCTGGGCCACTCCCGGCCACGACCTGGTGACGTTCCCGCACCGGATCGAGGAGATCCCGGCGGCCGGGCACGAGATCGCGGCGCACGGCTGCCACCTCCGGCGGCCGGCGGCGGGATGGACCTCCGCCCCGGCCAGGTGACCAGCGTCGCCCGGGGCGCGGCCGCATCGCCCGGCGGCGCGGCCTGGGCCGCGGGCGTCGGCCGGATGAAGCCATACGGCGTGGGCCTGCCCTTCGACGACCGACCAGCACTACCAGTGGATTGAGGGAGATATCGCGATGGCGAGCACTCTGACGGGGCGACGCGCCCTGGTCACCGGCGCCGCCGGCGGGATCGGCGCGGCCATCGCCCGCCGCGGCGCAGGGCGGTCGGCATGAGCGGCGGCATGAGCGGCGGCGGGGGCGGGGCGGCGGTGCTGCTCGCGGCCTGCGACGTCGGCAAGTCGTTCGGCAGCCTCAAGGCCGTCGACGGCGTCTCGATGGAGGTGCGCCGCGGCGAGGTGTTCGGCCTCGCGGGCCCCAACGGCGCCGGCAAGAGCACGCTGTTCAACCTGCTCACCGGCATCCCCATCCGCCCGGACACCGGCAAAGTGATCTTCGACGGCCAGGAGATCCAGCACCGCTCGCCCCGCTGGATCGCCAAGGCCGGGCTCAAGCGCACCTTCCAGACCGAGGCCGTCTTCGAGTCGCTGACCGTCATGGAGAACGTCCGCGTCGGCTCGGCCTACGGCGGCGCCGGCCGGGCCGTGCGCTGGGCCCCGGCCCGCTGCCGGGAGGCGCTGGAGGTCGTGGAGCTCGGCGGCGACCTCGACCGCCCGGCCGACGGGCTGTCGCTGATCGACCGCAAGCGCCTGATGATCGCCTGCGCGCTGGTGAGCGGGCCGTCGCTGCTGCTGCTCGACGAGCCCGCCGCCGGTCTCGACCCGGCCGACCAGGACGCCCTCATCCGGCTGCTGTCACGCATCCGCGGCTCCGGCGTCACGATGGTGATCATCGAGCATGTGCTGTCGGTGCTGGAGGCGCTGGCCGACCGGATGGCGGTGCTCGACAGCGGCCGGATCATCGTGACCGGCGGCCCGGCCGAGGTCCTGTCGGACCCGCGGGTCGTCGAAGCCTATCTGGGACCGGGAGCCGCGTGATGAGCGATCTGCTGACCGTAAAGGACCTGACCGCCGGCTACGGCCACGCCGGGGTGCTGCGCGGCATCTCGATGAGCGTCGCGGAGAACGAGGCGGTCGGGCTGCTGGGCCCCAACGGCCACGGCAAGACCACCCTGCTGCGCTGCGTCTCGGGCGTGCACCGCGCCTCGTCCGGCACGATCGCCTTCGCCGGCCGCGACACCAGGGGCAGGTCGCCGCGCGACCTGGTCAGGAGCGGTCTCGTCCACGTGCCGCAGGGCTCGCGGTTGTTCCCGCAGCTCACCGTGGAGGAGGCGCTGCGGCTCTCGGCCGCCTCCAGCGGGCACTCCGCGGCCTGGCGCGACGGCATCGACCAGGTGTTCTCCGTCTTCCCCCGGCTCAAGGAACGCCGCAGGCAGCTCACCGGCACCCTCAGCGGCGGCGAACGCCAGATGGCCAGCCTCGGCATGGGCCTGATGGCCCGGCCCACGCTGCTCATCCTCGACGAGCCCACGCTGGGCCTGTCGCCGAAGGTCAAGCACGAGCTGAGCGAGTGCATCGTACGCGTCCGCGCGGAAGTGTCGTCGATCATCCTGGTCGACGGCGACATGGAGTTGGTGCTCACCCTGACCGACCGCTACCACGTCGTCCTGCACGGCGACGTGGTCCACAGCGACGTGTCGGACAGCACCCGGAGCCGCGACGAGATGATGTCGCTCTTCCTGGGAGGGGTCGCCGATGGGCGGCATTAGTGTCATCCTGACGAGCACGCTCGTCCTCGGCGGTCTCTACCTGCTCATGGCGGCGGGCCTGACCCTGATCTGGTCCAACCTGCGGGTCTTCAACTTCGGGCACGGCGCGCTGCTCATGTTCGGCGCCTACCTGACCTGGACGGTGCTCGACGCGACCGGGCTGCCGCTCGTGGTGTCGCTGATCGGCGCGATCACCGTGATGGCGCTGATCGGCGCCGTCTACGAGTTCCTGCTGGTCAGCCCGTTCATCAGACGGCCCAACGGCGACATGCTGGTGATGGTCGCCACGCTCGCGGCGACCATGCTGCTGCAGAGCGGCGCCCAGCTGATCTGGGGTCCGCAGATCAGGCAGCTCCCACAGTTCGGGGACACGCGGGTCGAGATCGCGGGCGCCGTCGTCCAGGGCACCCAGCTGGTCACCATCGTGCTGGCGCCGCTGCTGGTGGGCCTGCTGGCGCTGGTGCTCAAACGCTCCGGCATCGGCCTGACCGTCCGGGCGCTGGAACAGAACCGCGAGCACGCCCAGCTGCTCGGCATCGCGCCGCGGCGGGTGTACCTGTTCGTGGTCATGGCCGCCGTCGCCCTGGCCACCGTGGCGGGCGCCCTGCTCGGCAGCATGCAGTTCATCTCACCGGGGATGGGCAGCGACCCGCTGCTGCGGGCGTTCGTGGTGCTCGCGTTCGGCGGCGCGGGCAGCCTGGCGGGCACCATCGCGGGCGCGTACGCGATCGGCCTGCTGGAGGCCGTCACCACCTACTACTTCGGGCTGTCCTGGAGCCCCGTCCTGGTCTTCCTCGCGATGATCGTCATCATGCTGGTCAAGCCGGAGGGGCTGCTGCGCACGCGGGTGAGGAGCGCGTGAACACCATGCCGAAACTGCGCGGCCGGCTCGGCTGGCCCGCCTACGCGATCGTCCTGGTGGCCCTGCCGCTGGTCTTCACCGACCCGCACACCCGGCTGCTGCTGATCCTCATCACGATGTACGGCGTCCTCGCCCTGAGCTGGAACCTCACCCTGGGCTTCGCCGGCATCTTCAACTTCGCCCAGATCGGGTTCTTCGGCATCGGCGCCTACACCACGGGCATCCTGGCCACCCGCACGGGCGTCGACCTCTGGCTGGCCATCCCCATCTCGGGGGTGTCTGCGATGCTGGCCTCGCTGGTGGCGTTCCTGCCGGTGCTGCGGCTGCGCGGCATCTACGTCGGCCTGGCCACGTACGTGTTCTCCCAGCTCTGCATCTACCTGGTGCTCGGCCAGGCGGGGCTGACCGGCGGGTCCAACGGCATCGTCGGCATCCCGCGGCTCAGCCTGGGCGACACCAGCCTGCGGGCCGACGGCCGGATCGGCTACTACTTCCTCGGCGCGGTGCTGCTGTTCGCCGTCACCGTGCTGGTGCGGGTGCTGACCCGCTCGACGCTCGGCATGTCGCTGGTGGCCCTGCGGGACAACGAGCCGCTGG
Source organism: Nonomuraea sp. NPDC048916 (assembly GCF_040649575.1). Taxonomy (NCBI): domain Bacteria; kingdom Bacillati; phylum Actinomycetota; class Actinomycetes; order Streptosporangiales; family Streptosporangiaceae; genus Nonomuraea; species Nonomuraea sp. NPDC048916. The sequence continues at coordinate 53,310 of NZ_JBEZFS010000055.1, read as the reverse complement.
CCACCAGCCGGGGCGTCTCCCGGGTGCGGCAGCACCTGATCGTCTTCGTGATCGGCGCGGGCGTCGCCGGCGTGGCGGGCAGCTTCAACGCCTACCTCAACGGCGTGGTCAGCACCGACATCTTCGGCTTCGGCCAGCTGACCCTGCTGCTCTGCATGATCTTCCTGGGCGGCAGCGGCAGCGTCTACGGGCCGATCGCCGGCGCCGTGGTCGTCACCCTGGTCTCCGACGCCCTGCAGGACGCGGGCGCCTGGCGCGACATCGTGGTCGCCTCGCTGATCCTCGTGGTGCTGTGGCTCGCGCCCAAGGGCCTGGCCGGCATCGCCCGTTCCGTCCTCGACTCGGTACGCGACCGGCTCCGCGGGCCCGGTGAGCCCGCGTCGCCATCCGTACCCGCCAGCTCAACCACCGTGAAGGAGACGTCATGACCGCTCAGGACCGCGACGTGACCCGCGAGGTGACCGACCAGGTCGACCGGCTCGCCGAGCGCCTGGTGTCCAGCCTGGCCGACGCGATCGCCGTGCCCAGCGTCAACCCGCGCTACCCCGGGCAGGAGTACGACAAGATCGTCGGGGCGGAGGGCGACGTCAGCGCACTGCTGGCCGACCTGTACGCCGAGGCCGGGGCCGAGGTCGCCAAGGTGACCGTGGAGAAGGGCCGCGACAACGCGTGCGGCGTCGTCCCCGGCGCCGGCGGCGGCCGGTCGCTGCTGCTCAACGGGCACGTCGACGTGGTGCCCGCGGGCCGGCTCGACAAGTGGCGCGGCGATCCGTTCCGGGCCGTGGTCACCGACGACACGGTGATCGGGCGCGGCGCGACCGACATGAAGGGCGGCCTGGTCGCGGCCGCCTACGCCGCCGTGGCCCTGCGCCGGGCCGGGGTGCGCCTGGCCGGCGACCTGGTGCTGCAGGCCGTCGTCGGCGAGGAGGTCGGCGACCATCTGGCCGGCACCACGGCGGTGCTGGAGGCGGGGTTCGGCGCGGACGCGGCCATCGTCTGCGAGCCGTCGGGGCAGGCGGGCACCCTGCCGGCGTCGGTGCCGGTGACGCCGGGCCTGCTCTGGTTCAGCATCTCCATGGAGGGCAAGACCGCCCACTCCGGCCTGCGCGGCATGACCGTGCACCCCACGCTGGAGGGCGACGCGCTCGGGGTCAACACCGTCGACAAGTTCTGGATCGTCTACCAGGCGCTGCGTTCCCTGGAGGACGAGTGGGCCCGGCACAACCGCCACCCGCTCTTCCCGCCCGGCTACTTCAACCTGCTGCCGGGCGTGCTCCAGGCCAACCCGTCGGGCATCTACGTGCCGTTCTTCCTGGCCGACGAGCTGACCGTCGAATACTGCGTCTACCACCACCCCGACCGGACCAACGAGGAGGTCATCGCCGAGATCGAGGGCCGCGTGGCCGACGCCTGCAAGTCCGACCCGTGGCTGCGCGAGCACCCGCCGGTCTTCGAGTGGAAGCTGCTGTGGCCGCCGTACTCGCTGCCCGACGACGCGCCGCTGGGCGCCGTGGTGGCCGGCGCGCACGCCGCGGCCTCCGACGGGCGGCCGCCGCTGTCGACCGGCTTCATGGGCGTCTGCGACCTGACCTGGATGGACCGCAAGGGCCTGGACGGCCTGGTGTACGGTCCTGGCGTCGGCTACACGGCTCACGCGGAGAACGAGTATGTCGAGATCGCCCAGCTCGTCCAGTCGGCCAAGACCTACGCGCTGGCCGCGATCGAGTGGTGCGGGCTCGCGGACCCCGCGGACCCCGCGGACCCCGCGGAGCGTGCGGACGGCCGTTGACCGGCGTTCTCTTTTCCGGCGCGCCGTGGCATGATCCGTTGCCGGCGGCGCGCCCCCGGAGTCGCCGACCGTCCTCTAGGAGGCAGGGTGTCCCCCCCAACTGAGCCCCGCACCGTCGCGGCGCAACTGCGCGACGTGCTGCCGCAGCTGCCGCGTGCGGAGCAGCGGGTGGCCCGCGCCCTCCTGGCGGGCTACCCGACCGCCGGTCTGGAGCCGCTGGCGATCGTCGCCGGCCTGGCCCAGACCAGCCCGGCGACCGTGCTGCGGCTGGCCTACCGGCTCGGGTTCGACGGCTACCCCGAGCTCCAGCAGGCGCTCAAGCGCGAGACCCAGCAGCGCTACTCCTCTCCCCTGGCCCAGTACGGCTCCGCCGGTGCCGGTGACGAGGTGGGCCCCGACGGCGTGCTCGGCAGGTCACGCCAGGTGCTGCTGGAAGCCACGGCCATGACCTTCGACCAGGTGCCCGAGGGTGAGCTGACCAGGGCGGCCGAGCTGCTGGCCGACCCGAGCCGCCGTGTCTCGGCGGCCGGCGGCCGGTTCAGCACGATCCTGGCCCACTACCTCGTCGCCCACCTGCAGCAGTTGCGGTCCGGCGCCACCTACATCGCCGGGTCCACCGCCGACCACGCCGCCCACCTGCTCGACATGGGCCGGCGTGACGTGCTGGTGCTCTTCGACTACCGGCGCTACCAGCGTGAGACCGTCGCCTTCGCCAACGCCGCCGCGGCCCGCAACGTCAAGATCGTGCTGCTGACCGACCCGTGGCTGTCGCCGATCTCGGCCGTGGCCGACGTCGTGCTGCCCGCGCAGGTCCGCTCGCCCTCGCCGTTCGACTCGCTGACCCCGGCGGTCGCGCTGCTCGAAACCCTGATCGCGGCGGTGGTCGAGCAGCTGGGCGAGGCCGGCCGGGCCCGGGTGGCCGAGTACGACCAGATGGCCGACGACGTCCTGCGCGAGGACGACCGGGCTCCCGCCGATCAACCGCCCACCGAGCTGACCACCGCCGTCAGTAGGGCAGGGCGGCGCGCATCTGGTCGGTGATGACGGGCGGGCGCAGCGGCGCCACCTCCCGCTCGTGGTAGCCGGTCAGATCCTCGGCCCGGCCGTAGAGGCCGATGAGCGCTTCCAGGGCGGGGCCGATCGCGTCGGGGTCGGTCACCCGGCGGGCTCCGGTGTGGCCGCCGATGCCGTCGTACAGGACCTCGTAGCAGAGCGAGGCGGAGAAGATCACCAGCTCGGGCAGCGGGGCGGCGGCTTCGGCAAGGCCGGTGCGCGGACCCCGGCGACACCGCACACCCAGCCACGACACCGGTGAGGAGTGGCGTGGCGGAGCGAAGCCCAAAGCGTACGTTCGTCCCTATGGTTGATTACTTCGCTGGAGATCCACGCACCAACCGCGAGCGCATGCTGGCCGGCGACCTCTACATAGCCGACGACCCTGAGCTGGACACCGCCGCCAGGCGCGCGGTCGCGCTCACGCACCGCTACGCCGAGGTCTACTCCGCCGACCCCGACGGCGCGCGTCCCATCCTGGAGGAGCTGCTCGGCTCGATCGCGCCCAGCGCGCACATCAAGCCGCCCCTGTACGTCGACTACGGCTCGCACATCACCATCGGCGAGAACACGTTCGCCAACTACGGCCTGACCGCCCTGGACGTGGCCCCCATCACGATCGGCGCCGACGTGCAGATCGGCCCGCACGTCCAGTTGCTCACCCCCACCCACCCGCTGGACCCCGAGCAGCGGCGCGCCAAGCTGGAGGCGGCCGAGCCGATCGTGATCGGCGACAACGTCTGGCTCGGCGGCGGCGTGATCGTGCTGGCCGGGGTCACCATCGGTCACGACAGCGTCCTCGGCGCCGGCGCCGTCGTCACCGGTGACATCCCGGCCGGCGTGGCGGCCGTGGGCATCCCGGCCAGAGTGGTCCGCTACCTCTGACGGCCCGCTGGACAGAACCTGTCCGCGAAGGCGTGTTCATCCTCGTCAACGGGAATTCATGCGCTTTGAGCGTCACGTCGGGGAGACACCAGTCACATCGGGGGAGACACCACATGCCTTACGTCACGACCGGCCAGGAGAACTCCGGCCCCATCGAGATCTACTACGAGGACCACGGCGCCGGCACACCCGTCGTGCTGATCCACGGCTTCCCGCTGGACTGCCACTCGTGGGAGAAGCAGGTGCCGCCCCTGCTGGAGGCCGGCCACCGCGTCATCGCCTACGACCGGCGCGGCTTCGGCCGCTCCAGCCAGCCGACCACGGGCTACGACTACGACACCTTCGCGGCCGACCTCAACACCCTGATGGAGCGGCTCGACCTGCGCGACGTCGTCCTGGTCGGCTTCTCCATGGGCACCGGCGAGGTCACCCGCTACCTCGGCACGCACGGCTCCGGCCGGGTCCGCAAGGCGGTGCTGCTCGCCCCGCTCCAGCCCTACCTGGTCGACGAGCGGGGCGGCATCGACCCGAGCGTGCTGGACGGCATCCAGAAGTCCATCGCCGCCGACCGGTACGCGTACCTGAAGACGTTCCTCGACGACTTCTACAACGTCGACGTCCTCAGCGGCGAGCGGATCAGCGAGGAGGCGTGGCAGGCGAGCTGGAACGTGGCCGCGGCGGCGTCGGCCAAGGGCACGTACGACTGCGTCCCGACCTGGGGCACGGACTTCCGCGGCGATCTGCCCAAGATCGACGTGCCGGTGCTGGTGATGCAGGGCGACGAGGACCGAATCCTGCCGATCGACTCCACCGGCAAGCGGCTGGGCGGGCTCATCAAGGACCTGCGGTTCGAGGTCGTCGAGGGCGGTCCGCACAACATCGGCTGGACCCATCCCGAGCAGGTCAACCGGACCCTGGTGGAGTTCGCCCGCTGACGACCGCCGTCTCCGCGACGCCGGGCAGCGTCGCGGGGACTCGCCGTCCGGCAAATCTCTGACTAAGGTCAGAGATATGGAGAACATGGCGATACGGCGGGTGCGGTCCTTCAACCGCACCGTCACCCAGCGGATCGGCGCCCTGTACGACGAGTACCTGGCCCGCGAGCGACCCATCGGCGCCTCGCGGGTGCTGTGGGAGATCGGCGAGGCCGGCGCGGACGTACGGACCCTACGGGTCGGGCTCGACCTGGACTCCGGCTATCTCAGCCGCCTGCTGCGCACACTGGAGCAGCAGGGGCTCGTCGTGGTCGAGCCGGGCTCACCGGACAAGAGGGTGCGCACTGTCCGCCTCACCCCGGCCGGCCTCGCCGAACGGCGGGAGCTGGATCGGCTCAGCGACGAGTTGGCCCGGTCGCTGCTCGACTCGCTGAGCGACACGCAGCAGGCCCGGCTGGTGGAGGCCATGGGCGAGGTCGAGCGGCTCCTCACCGCCGGCCTGGTCGAGGTCGCCACCGAGGACCCTTCGAGCGCCGCCGCCCGATTCTGCCTCCAGTCGTACGCCGCCGAGCTCGACACCCGCTTCGACGCCGGGTTCGACCCCGATCGCAGCATCCCCGCCGGGGCCGCCGAGCTGACCGAACCCGCCGGGCTGCTGCTCCTCGCCCGGCTCCGGGGAGAGCCCATCGGCTGCGGCGCGCTGAAGTTCCACGGCTCCGCGCCTGCCGAGATCAAGCGCATGTGGGTCTCGCCGGCGGCCCGCGGGCTCGGCGTCGGCAGGCGGATCCTGCGCGAGCTCGAACTGCGGGCGCGGCGGCGAGGCGTCGGCGCCCTCCGGCTGGAGACCAACCGGGCCCTGCGCGAGGCCGTCAACCTCTACCGGTCGGCGGGCTTCGAGGAAGTCGCCCCGTTCAACGACGAGCCCTACGCCCACCACTGGTTCGAGAAGCGGCTCGAGAAGCGGCTCGAGACGCGGCTCCGGGACGCGGATTGAAGCCGGTCGCCGGGATGTTCATACTGCGATAGACACCCGAATTAGGAGGGTTTTCGTGCTTTACGTCTTCGGCTTCGAGCGCATCGGCGTCGCCGTCAGCGACATCTACTTCGTCGACCCCAACCCGGACAAGGGTCAGGAGGGCGCCGAGCGGGGCGTACGTCTCGAAGTGCGGATGATCGAACAAGGCCGGTTGAGGGGATCCATCTACTCGGCCCGCCCCATCGAGGTCGACCAGCCCATCTGGCGCGTCGACCTGCTGGAGTCGGTCGCCGGGCAGCCCGGCAGCTTCGACCGGACCCACCATCACCCCACCTTCACCGGCTGGGAGCCCGGGTCACGCGTGTTCGACAGGGAGCTGTCGAGCGACCCCCTCGGCTGGCTGGCCGGCAAGCTGACGGACCTGGACGGCGTGCTGGATCGGGCGGGGATCGATCGCGACGACGTGATCGCGGCGGACGTGGCCGAGCTTCGCGCGTCGGTCCCCGAGATCCTCGACAGCGTCGACCGGCTGCTCACCAGGGTGCGCAAGGGAGAGCTCGGCCAGCCACCCGCCGACGAGGCGGACAGCGTCCGGGCCAGCTGGCTGTAGGCGCGGGCCCGGTTCGAGGCGAGCCGGTGACTAGGCTCCCTGGCATGCCCGAAGTGATCTCACGCCCCACCGCCCGCGTGCTGATGGTCGACGACCGTGACCGGATCTTCCTGTTTCGCGGCCTGGGTCCCACCAAGAAGCCTGCCCTGGCCTGGTTCACGCCGGGCGGCGGTGTCGAGCCCGGCGAGGCGCTGCCCGTGGCCGCGTCCCGCGAGCTGCGCGAGGAGACCGGGCACCTGGTCGCCCCCGACGCGTTCGGGCCGGTGGTGGCCGTCAGCTCCGGCCACTGGGTCAGCGACGACGACCGGTTGTTCCACGCGCACGACTCCTACTTCTTCCTGCGCGTCCCGGAGCTGACCGTGGACACCTCCGCCATGGAACAGCTCGAACGCTCCCTGCTCGACACGTTCCGCTGGTGGACCCTGCCCGACCTCCGGGCCACCGGCGAACGCGTCATCCCGTTCGACCTGCCCGACCTGCTCGAACGTCTCCTCCAGGGCGACCACCCCGCCGAACCGGTGATCCTCCCCTGGCACCACCCGGCTCAGGACTGACGGGAGGGAGTGCCGTCCGGCTCGACGCGGCGGGCGACCTGCCGCCCGTCTGGCGAGAGGCGTACGACGCCGCTCCCCGGCATCTGTTCGCCCCGGAGCGCGGGTGGGCGACACCGGATGGCGGCGGCGCCGGGCTCGCCCTCTACCGGCACGACTACGAGCGGGCCGGGAGCAAGGACGGCCCGTGGGAGGAGCCCGACCTGCCCGATCTCGGCTTCGCCCCCACGGTGAAGGTCGCGATCGTGTTCGACGAGGAGGACGGCCTCGCTCGAATGGGAGTGCGGGGAGGCTTGGGCGTTCGAACAGGCGATGGGGCTCGTCTGGTACTGCCGAGACCAACCCGGTCATGAGCCGGATGGGCCGACTACCCTGGAACGTCTCTTGGCGATCAGGCCCAGGGCCGGCAGCAGCAGCCCCGCCGAGGCCCAGGCGGCCCAGTCGCCCAGGGCGGTGTAGAGGGTGGCCGAGCCCTCGCTGGGCAGGGTGGCCCTGACCATGGTCATGCCGGTCTTGTCGCTGGCGGCCTCGGCCACGATGCGACCTCGGTTGTCGCTCACTGTCAACCTGCCCTCGCGGGCGGTGCGGGCCACCGCCAGGCCGTTCTCCACGCCGCGCACCACGGCCATCCGGCTGTGCAGCCAGGCGTCCTCGTCGAAGTCCCAGGCGGGGGCGAGGAGGGCGGCCACGCCCGCCTCGCCGTACTGCCTGACCAAGTCGGGGAAGTCCATGTCCTTGCAGATGATGAGGCCGAGGCGGTCGCCGTCGAGGAAGGCGAGGCTGGTGCCGGGCTGGAAGTCCCGCTCCAGCCCGGGGATCATGTGGTGCTTGTTGTAGCGCACGCCGGAGGGGTAGCTCACCGCGCTGTTGGTCTCGATGGCGATCCCGACGACCACCTCCGCGCCCGGCCGGGCGAAAGGCAGGTCGGCGCTTTTGAAGACCTTCTCGGGCAGGACCACGATCTCCGCGCCTCCGGCCACGGCGGCGTCGACGGCCTTGCCGTACCTGGTGACGAGGTCCTCGGGGTTGTCGGTGGCGAGCAGCGCGACGGCCCGCCCGCCCGTCTCGGCGGGTACGGCCAGCCGGACGAAACCGTGGCCCAGCACGAGGGCCACCACCGCGCCCGCCACCCACAGCCGTCTGGCCGCGACCAGCGAGGCGGGCACGAAGAGCAGCAGGAAGGTGATGCCCCACACCCCGGTGACCGAGGCGGTCTGCAGCACGGGCAGGGCGTCGGCCTGCGTGTAGGCCAGGCTCCACCAGGCACCGTGCGGTGCCGCCAGGCTCATGGCGTACTCGGTGCTGACCCACACAGCCGGTACGGCTGCCGCCGCGAGGAGCGGCTTGCCGCGGGCCAGCAGGGTGCGGAAGAGCAGCACGCCCGCGCCGTAGAGGAGGGCGGGCCCGACGATGAGGCCGGCGGCCAGCGGCGCGGGCATCTCCAGGGTCTGAGTGAAGTACGGCCACATCTGCACCTGCCCGCCGAGCCAGGCGAGGGTCCCGGAGGCGAAAGCCGTACCCCTGCCAGAGCGGCGAGCCAGGAACAGAACGGGTAGCGGTGCCAGCCAGGTGAGCCACCAGATTGGGTGGAGGCCGGTGCCGAAGTGCATCAGAGCGGCGGAGGCGAGGGTGAGGAGGATTCGTTCCATGCCGAGAATCGTGCTTTTCCCGGCCCTGCGGCGCGTCAGTCGCGGGTGCGATCTCCGGTGTCACTCTCACCGGCGATCACCAGGCCGGACTCGTAGGCGAGCACTGCGGCCTGGACCCGGTCGCGCAGGTCGAGCTTGGTGAGCACGCGGCTGACGTGCGTCTTGACGGTGTGCTCGGTGACCACCAACCGCCGGGCGATCTCCGCGTTCGACAGGCCGCGCGCGACCAGCTTCAGCGTCTCGCGCTCTCGTTCGGTCAGCGCGTCCAGCCTGGCCGCGAGCCGGGGGGCGACGCCGTGCGCGGGCTTGCGCACCAGGTCCTCGAGCAGCCGTCTGGTGGCCGCCGGGGACAGCAGGGCCTCACCGGCGGCGACGGTCCGCACGGCGTGGGCCAACTCGTCGCGCCGGATGTCCTTCAGCAGGAAGCCGCTCGCCCCCGCCCGGACCGCGTCGTAGACATACTCGTCGAGGTCGAACATGGTCAGCACGAGCACCTTGGCGGCGGTCGTGGCGCAGATCTCCCTGGTGGCCTCGATGCCGTTCTTGACCGGCATGCGCACGTCCATCAGGACCACGTCGGGCAGCAGTTGCCTGGTCCTGGCGACCGCCTCCTCGCCGTCGGCGGCCTCTCCGACCACTTCCATGTCCGGCTGCGCGCCGAGGATGAGGCCGAACCCCGCGCGGAAGAGGTCCTGATCGTCGGCGATGAGCACCCGTAACATGCGGGCTATTCAAGCGGAAAGTCGGCTCTCACCACGAATCCGCCGCCCTGTCCTGGTCCGGCGCTGAGCGTGCCACCGCAGGCCGCCGCCCGTTCCCGCATCCCGGTCAGGCCGTGACCGCCTCCGGTCGGCGCCGTTCCCCGCCCGTCGTCGGCGATCTCCGCCGCGAGGGTGTCTCCCCAGGTCAGAGTCACGCGTACGGCACGCGTCCCGGCATGCTTGCGCACGTTGGTGAGCGCTTCCTGGACGATCCGGTAGACCGCGGCCTCCACACTCTCCGGAACCGGGCGCGGGGTACCGCCGGTGGCGCTCACCACGTCCAGGCCACTGCGTTCGAGCAGCTCGGGGAGGTTGGCCAGCTGGGGCTGCCGGTCGCTCTGCCCCGGGCTTCGCAGGGCCGTCAGCAGGCCGCGCAGCTCCGCCAGCGCGCTCCTGCCCGTGTCTGCGATCGTGCCGAAGACCGCATCCGCCTTGTCCGGGTCGCTGCGCACCACCACCGGGCCAGCCTCCGCCTGGACCACCATCAGTCCCACGGAGTGGGTGACGATGTCGTGCATGTCCCGCGCGATCCGGGTGCGTTCCTCGGCCGCCGCGGCTCTGTGCTCCTGCTCACGACGGCGGGCCCGCTCGGCCAGCTCGGCGGCGCGGGAGCGGCTGGCCCGTACGCTGGTGCCCAGCGCATAGGCGGCCACGAAGGCGGTTCCCACCACACGATAGGTCTCGCCGCTCTCCCGGGGCAGCGCCAGAGAGGCTCCGACGGCGGCCACCACGACCGGGATTGCGGCCAGGCGTTTCCAGGTGGGGCTCAGCTCGGCGATCGTGTACACGGCCAGCAGCGGGCCGAAGGGCAGGAAGGGTTTCTCCCACGTCACCAGCACCGACATCGCGACGCCGACCACGATCCCCACCGTCATGGGCGCGCGCGTGCGCCACCACACCGGTGCCGACGCCAGCAGGCCGAGGGCGATGATCCACCACGGTTTGGGGTCAGGCACGAGCAGCGGGCCCACCGTGGCCAGCGTCACGGCCACCGCGAGAATCCTGTCGAGCATCCGCCCATTATCGGGATTCCTCCCGCTTTGACCGTCACTCTCAAGAGTGAACATCTCCAGGTGGAACGTGCGGCGTGCCAGGTGATCCCGGCCTACGTCGCCGACACGCGATCGTTGAGTGTCCCGCTGCCACCCACCAACCATCGCCGTGACTGGAACGCACGAAATTCGCGAGTCGAAGGCCGTTTCTCACCCTCGCACGGTGATGACCAGCTTGCCGCGTGCCTGACCGGCGGCCAGCTGCCGCATGGCCTCGGGGGCCTCGCTCAGCGGATACGTGCCGCCGATGACCGGTGTGATCTCGCCGGCTTCGGCGAGCTCCCTCAGGCGCTCGAGGTCCTCGCCGCGCTCGCTCGCCATCAGCATGCGAAGCCGCTGGCCGACGAACGGCGACAGCAGGACCGCGCCGAGGGAACGTTCCATGCCGCCGAGCCACCGCCCGCCGTCCTCGCCGCCACCGAGGACGAGAGTGCCGCGGGGCGTGAGGGCGCACCGCAGGCGCGACAGCGGGCGGTTGCCGGCCAGGTCGAGGATGAGGTCGTAGCGTCGCCCGCCCCGCGTGAAGTCCTCGCGCGTGTAGTCGATGACGTGGTCGGCGCCGATCGACCGGACCAGTTCGGTCTTCGCCGTGCTGCACACCCCGGTGACCTCGGCGCCGAACGCCTTGGCCAGTTGCACCGCGAACGTCCCCACTCCCCCTCCGGCACCGGTGACGAGCACCTTCTGACCGGGCTTGACCTCGCCGGAGTCGCGGATTGCCTGGAGAGCCGTGATCGCCGAGATGGTGACGGCAGCGGCCTGCTCGAACGTGAGGTTCGCCGGCTTGCGGGCGAGCTTGCGCTCGCGGGCGCACGCGTACGCGGCGAAGGTGCCCTCGCCGATGCCGAAGACCTCGTCGCCCGGCCGGAAGCGAGTCACGTTCTTCCCGACCGCTTCGACGCGCCCGGCGAGCTCGCGGCCCCGGACGCGGTCTCGGGGCGCGCGGAGCCCGAAGCCCAGCCGCAGGAGATACGGCAGGCCGGTCATCAGGTGGTCGACACCTCGGTCGACTCCGGCCGCGTAAACCTCCACGAGCACCTGGTGATCCCCGGGAACCGGCCGGTCGATGTCCTCTAATTTCAGTACGTCGGGCGAACCGTACCTGTCTTGGACGATTGCCTTCATGGTGTCTCCTCCTGGCTGTCCGGATACTGGAACACGTCGTCGAGCGGGACGCCGAACACCCTGGCGATCTGGAAGGCCATCTCCAGGGAGGGCGAGTAGCGGCCCTGCTCGATGGCGATGATGGTCTGCCGGGTCACGCCGACCCGCTCCGCCAGCTCCGCCTGGGTCATCTCGCCCTGCGCGAACCGGAGAGAGCGGATCGAGTTCGTGACCCGGGTCGGCTTCACCACGGGTGGAAGCCCTTGCGGTAGGCGACGATCTTCGCGATCGACCCCAGGATCGCCGACAGGACGAACCCCAGGTAGATCACGTTCGCGATCCAGAAGTAGGCGAACTCGGCCAGCGCCATGCCCAGCGCCGTCACGCCGCCGATGACGGTGAACGACTGACCGACGAACTCGCCGAACTGGTTGATCTCCCGATCGCGCTGGTCCTTCCGGCGCGCCCCCTTGGGCACGGCCCCGCCGGCCACGATGTTCAGCACGATCCCGGCCACGATCGCCCCGCCGACGCTCCACAGCAGCGGCGACGCGTACGGCACCTCGACGAGCGGGCCGCCTCCCGCCCTCCCGAGGACGACGACCAGGTACGCCGTGTACGCGACGACCGAGACCACGGCCATGATCCACGCACTCTTCTCTTCTACTGCCATAGCGGCAATGTAAAGTAAAGCGGACCCCGTGTCTACATTTCTTTACATCGACGCGCTCCCGAGGAGGATCCCCGAGGGCATGGAACTTCGTCTTCGCTGTTGACGATGTTCCATCCCGGGCATTAACGTCGTCTCCGGCAGAGACGATGTTCGACGCATCTGATCGACGCGAGGACTCTGCCTTGGGCGTGGTATTCATGAGACCCACAGAGGAGGCCGGACAGACAAGTTGGTGCGCCATGACCGAGCGCTACCTCGGCGTGCTCGGCATCGCCGAGGCCATGGGAGTGACCCGACACGCGGTGCACAAGTGGCGCACTCGCTATCCGAACGATTCGAGTCACCCGTTTCCCGGGCCTGACGTCGAGGTCGACGGAGCTCCCGGTTGGCGGCCTGATCGAATTGACCAAATAGTGCGGTGGCGCGAAAGCCTGCCGGGCCGCGGCACAGGCGGAGGCCGTCCTACAGCCGCACGTCAGGATTACCTCAGGCAAGCGGCGATCCGCGGCCTGGACCGGGACGAAGCGATGCGCGCACTTGCCACGTTCACCGCGGAGTTTCCCGAGATGACCGAGCCGGAGCTCTGCGCCTGGCTCCTCGAGAAGTGGCGCGGCTAACACTTCCAGCAACACCCGACAGCACGGAAGGCGATGACGCATGCTCGAAATCAGCGGAACCACAGCACCCGGATTCGAAGGAGTACGCGAGGCGTTCGCCGCCAATCTGGCCGGCGACCAGGAAGTGGGCGCCGCGGTCGGCGTCTACCTGCACGGTCGGAAGGTCGTCGACCTGTGGGGCGGAATCGCCGATCCCCAGACCGGCCGCCGCTGGGAGCGCGACACCCTGCAGGTCGTGTACTCCACGACCAAGGGCATCGTCGCCGCCTGCGCGCACCTGCTGGCCCAGCGCGGCGAACTCGACCTCGACGCCCCCGTCGCCGCCTACTGGCCCGAGTTCGCGGCGAACGGCAAGGACCGCATCCCCGTCCGCTGGCTCCTCACCCACCAAGCCGGCCTGCCCACGATCGACCGCCCGGTCACCCCGGCGGAGGCGATCGCCTGGGATCCGATGGTGGCCGCGCTGGCCGCCCAGCGCCCGGCCTGGGAGCCGGGCACCGAACACGGCTACCACGGGCTCACGTATGGCTGGCTGGTCGGGGAAATCGTCCGCCGGGTGAGCGGGCGCAGCATCGGCGCCTTCCTCGCCGAGGAGATCGCCGCACCGCTCGGCCTGGACCTGTGGATCGGCCTGCCGAAGACCGAGCACCACCGGGTCAGCCGCATCATCGCCGGCGTGCCCGACTTCGACTCCCTGTCCCGGATCGACCTGGACGCCCTTCCCGAGCCGGTGCGCGAGGTGATGGCGGCCTGGGCCGATCCCACGTCGCTGACCGTACGATCCACGACCGTCGTCACACCCCCGCTGGACCACAACGACCCTGACGAGCAGTCCGCCGAGCTGCCCTCCACCAACGGCATCTGCACGGCCCGCGCACTGGCCCGCTTCTACGCCGCGCTGATCGGGGAGGTCGACGGACATCGCATCCTCACACCCGGCACCTTGGCCGCGGCGACCGAGGAACAAGCCGGCGGCATCGATCGCATCCTGCGCGTACCCGTCCGGATCGCCACCGGGTTCGGTCTGCCGACGCCCGACGCGTACTGGTACAGCCCGACCGCCTTCGGGTTCCCCGGCCTCGGTGGATCGCTCGGCTTCGCCGACCCGGCCACCGGCCTGGCGTTCGGCTATGTCATGAACCACATTCAGGAAGGAGTGCCGGATCTGAGAGCCGCCGGCCTCCTTGATGCGGTCAAGAGCGCGATGAAGACCCAGGCCAGGGCGGTTTCAAGTTCCGTGGTCGTGTAGAGGGCCTGGTTGAGACGGCTTGGGGCGCATAGCAAGGCAGACACAGCGATGTCGCAAGTTGCGGAGTGGCTCGAACGTCGACACCGCGCCGGCGTGCCCGCTGCTACGCGGTCAACGTCACCACCAGGAACACCGCCCCCATCACCAGCGCGACCGGCGTCATCACCGAGCGCTCGAACTTGCTGCGCGACAACAGGTTCAGCACCGAACTCAGCACCAGGTAAATCACGATCACCCACATCCCGATCGTCAACAGCGGCTCGCCGATGATCGACACCAGACCGGCTTTGCTCAGTAGGAACAGCGCGAACACAGCGTAGATCGGGACCGCGACCACGCTCCCGATCCGCAGGTTTCGAGGCAGCACGTCGTGCTGGCCGCCCCAGGCGAAGCGGCCCAAGGGCGCCCCGGCAGCAAGGGCGATCTGGCCGACGGCGAGTATGGCGAGCAAGATCAGGCCTGCGATCGCAAAGGCGGGCATGGCTTGACGCTACCGGGTTTCGAGGTCAACAGGTGTCCCCGATGGGCTTCCTGGGAAACGACCTGCGAGGCCCTGCATGGCGGGGCCGCAGCACCAGGTAGTGCAGCCCGTCCCGCTTGGTCTTCCGTAATGCTGCCGTGAGCTTGGGAGAGCGCGCCGACAGCAATGCCACCGTCTCCTCCTCATACCGCCACGCGGTCGCCGTCGACACCCCGGATCCCGCGCCGAGTTCGGTGAAGGTCTCACCTTTGCGCAGGTAGACCAGGACGAGCAGGGCCTGCCGGCGGGGCCTGAGCAATCCGCACCGCTCCCCAACTGAGAAGCTTCGTTTGGCTTTGCCGACCTGGTTGGCATCAGGTCTTTTGATCTCCATACAGATCAATTCGGGATACTCTGCCGGGCGTGCGGCGATTAATCACGTCCCGCGGGATATGGCTCGCGCTTGCGGCCACCTTGATGGCAGCGGCCATCGTCGTGATCGTGCGTTCTCGTCATCGCTCGGCGCCTCAGCGTCCAGGCCACCGGGACGAGGCGGCTTCCCCGACCTCGATTCCAGTCCAGACCGAGAGCGAACCCGTAACGCAGTGGCCCCCGGTCCCGGTCCTCGGCACCCCCACCGCTGAGGATCTCAGGCGCTACGCCGCGAAACCCTCGGTCTTCGACAGTCCCGCCTTCGCGAGGACGTTCGGAGCTCACGAGCCGAGGGAGCCGCTGGACGCGGCCACCCGTCGACGCCTGACCCGCTGGGGCGTTGCCGGACTCATGCTTCTCTTGCTGGCGGGCGGCACGCAGGTCCTCGAATCCGTGGTCTTCGCCAAGGAACCACCGGCAGGCGTCGTGGAAGAGCTGCCCCACTGGCACCCGGATGAGTTCCAGGAAAGCGAATGCGGCCATAGCCCGAATGTCGCCTGCTATGTCTCCGAGTTCGAGTACCCACCCTTTCTGAGCGACGAGCGCTTCCCTTAGCCCGCCTCGCTCCTCACGGTCGGTGCGAGATGCAAGGATGCCCGCATGACTGAATGGGACCCAAAGGCGGATCTTCACCGTTACCTGAAGATCGCCCGTGAAAGCCTGCTATGGAAGCTCGACGGGCTCTCGGAGTACGACATCCGGCGTCCGCTGACGCCCACCGGCACCAACCTGCTGGGGCTGGTCAAACACCTGGCCAGCGTGGAGTTCGGATATTTCGGCGACACCTTCGGACGGCCGTCCGGCGAGCCGCTGCCATGGTTCGAGAAGGATGCCGAGCCCAACGCGGACATGTGGGCGACCGCCGACGAGTCGCGCGAGGACATCATCGGGCTCTACCACCGGGCGTGGGCACACTCGGACGCGACGATCGACGCGCTCGCGGTGGACGCGATCGGGCACGTGCCGTGGTGGCCGGACGACCGGCGCCAGGTGACGCTGCACCGGATCCTGATCCACATGACCGCTGAGACCAATCGGCACGCCGGCCACGCCGACATCGTTCGCGAACTCATCGACGGCGCCGCCGGGCTGCGGAAGGACAACGACAACATGGCGCCGGGCGACCAGGCGTGGTGGGAGCAGTATCGGAGCCGGCTGGAGCGGGCAGCGCGGGAAGCCGGTCAGAGCTGATCCAACCTGTTCGCCGTGGCTCTGCCCGTACCACTACCCGTCACCATGCCTCACCTGTGAGAACCAGTTTCCACACGCGTTCCGCCACGGGGCGAGGCCACGGCCCGGCGTAGAGGGACTTGGGTGGGTCGGTCTGGTGCAGGCGGCGGATCATGTAGTGGCCGCCGCAGCTCAGCAGCTCGTAGACGACCACCCGGCAGGAACAGGTGTGGTCGACGACCCGGAGGCGGACCGGTTGCGGCTTCGTCCAGTCGATGTCGGCCACCGGGGCGCCGGAATGGCGGGGTGGATGGGCGGACAGCCTCGGGCAAGGCCACGGATCCGCCTCCGCGTCGAGCGGAGCGCCGTTCACATCGCCTCGGTGGTACGGCGTGGCCGTGCCCTCGACCTGACTGACGGGTTCTCCGGAGTCCGCGCGACGAGAACATCCTCGACCGGAGCGCCCTCCATGGGCAGCCGGGGCACGGGCCGGACAAGGGCCGGTCGCGGCAACCATTGCTCGGCCTCCGCGGCCTGGCCCTCCAGCTCCGCCGCGGTCCGCGCCTCGACGTGGAGCGCCAGGACGCCGGGGCGTCGCTTGAGCAGGGCCCAGAAATGGCCCGTGTGCCGGCCGTACCAGATGGTCCAGTTCGGCAGACGCGCCGCGAGCACCCGAACCGTCTGCCTCGCCGTGATCTCATCCATGTCCGTGGGCCCTCCCGCTGGAATTCGGATCAATCCAGTAGAGGGGCTGCTGAGTGGCCTGCGGAGGATGACAATGAGGGGCAGCGACGGACACACTGTGTGTCCGAACGCGTTCTTAAGGTGACGACAATGAGCTGGACCGTACGAATTCGTGCCGAACGCAAGGCCCGCTCCTGGGACGTGCACACCATGGCTCGACGCCTGAGAACCGCCGCCGGAGAGGACCGCGCCGACCTCCCAGATCACGAGTCACTCGTACGCTCGATCCGCCGCTGGGAGTCCAATGCCATCGCGATGTTGAGCGAGCGGTACCGGCTGCTGTACTGCCACGCCTTCTCGCTCGACGAAAGTGTGTTGTTCGAAGAATCTGACAACAATGGGGAGAAAGACGAGCAACAGCTATCGCGGGAAGAAGGCGATCCCACGAACCGGCGTGACGCGCTCAAACTCGGACTGGCCACCACCCTCGCCCAGGTGCTGGGCGATGCCGCCGACGAGGCGATGGAGTTCACCCGACGCGCGAATACCTCGGCCGTCGGCCGAAGCACGCTGGACCATCTCCAGACGGTGGTCCACGACCTCGCCGGTGGCTATTCCCGCCGCACCCCCGCCGACCTGTTCACCGTGGCGCGTCTCTACCGGCGCAAGATCGACCAGCTCCTCGCCGGACCTCGCACCCTCAAGGAGGGGCGGGAGTTGTTCGTCCTCGCCGGATGGTTGTCGGAGATCCTGGCCTGGCTCGCGCACGACCTGGGCGACCCACTGACCGCGCGAGCGTACGCGGTCGACTGCTTCGAGCACGCCGACCAGGCGGGACACGACGAGTTGTGCGGGTGGGCGACCGACGCGATGGCCTCGATCGCGCTCCACGCCGACCGGCCCGAACGCGCCGTTTCCGCGGCGGTACGAGGGCTCAGCCGGGTTCCGACCAGCCACCCCCTCGCCGTACGACTCCACGCTCAGGCTTCCCGGGGTCAGGCGAGACTGGGAAACCACGACGGCTTCGAGGAGCACTTCGCCAAGGCCGACAGGTTGTGGAACGCGCTGCCTGGCCGTACGCCGACCCGTCCCGACGGGATCGAGACGGGACCGCTGGCCACGTACGCGATGACGGCCTACACGGCGTCGTCACTCATCTGGTTGGGCGAGTTCGAGCCGGCTCGCAGGCATGCCGAACGTGCCGTCAAGGCTCATGAGGACGCTCCGGACGGTAAGCGCTCCCCCAGCCGGGAAGCGATCGCCCGCCTGGACCTGGGCATCGCCCTGGCGAACCTTGAGGCTGTGGACGAGGCGGTCGCGGCGGGGGTGGCGGCTCTGGACTCACCGCGGGTGGTCGCGTCCGTACGGGCCCGTGCTGCAGATCTCGCCTCGGTGCTCGCCGCAACACATCCACAGGCAGGGGACGAGTTTCGTGCGCGTCTGACCGCAGTTCGGCAGGGGGCGGCATGAACGATCGCGCCTGTCTCATCGACACCCCCCGCGCGCCGCGACAGCGGACTAGCTCTGACACAGCCCTCGATTCTCGGCTAAATGGCGACCGATCGACGGCCCATTTCGGAGACGGAACAGATCTCGGCCCGGTACCGTCAGCTTCCTGCCAGTCGCCGTGACGCGCTGAACAAGCAGCTTGACACGGTGCTTGCTTCAGCCGATGGGAGCGCTGGATGAATGTCGACGGAGTAGGTCACACGCTCCCCCTGATCAACGTTCCGCTGCCTGGCATATCCGCGCCGGATTCGGAAGTCGAAGCAGTCGCCTCGCATCTCCTGGCTCTCGACGCGGACGGATCCAGGATAGGCAAGGCAATCCGGCGGTCCTTCGACATGCTTCTTGATGGGCAGCATACGGGTCGTTTCCGCTGGGAGCAGCTCCACAAAACGGAGAAGACTCATTGCGGAACACTGGTCGAGATCAATCTGCAGCGCGAGTTCGACTTCGCTGACGGTGAGATCCTGGACTATCGCATCGTCGGCGTTGAGGTCGACTGCAAGTATTCCCAGAAGCCGGGCGAGTGGATGATCCCGCCCGAGGCTGCAGGCAGGTTACTCCTGGGGCTATGGGCAAGTGACCGTGCAGGACGATGGAGTGCTGGACTCGTCCGGGCCGACGAGAGGAACCTCAACCCGGGCGCCAACAGGGATGCGAAACGAACCTTGAACCGTCACGGCCGGGCAGGGATCCGCTGGCTCTTCAAGGATGCTCCGCTCCAGGAGAACATCCTCGTCCATCTTGCCGAAGCGGACATCGACGCGATCTTCAGGTCCACGAGCGGCCAGAAGCGAGTCAACGAGTTGTTCCGCCGCGTGCAGCGCCGCCTCATCAGCAGGAATGTCGTGGCTACCGTGGCCATGCAAGAGGACTATATGAAGCGTGTACGTGGCAACGGCGGCGCTCGGACCACCCTCCGCCCCGAAGGCATCGTCATCTTCGGCCAGTTCAAGAGCCACGTGCAAGCCGCCGCCGCTCTTGGCCTCCCCGCCCCAGGCCCGGGAGAATCCATGAGCATACGGCTCGCCCGCCACAAGCAGCACCACGGCGACGCCCGCTCGATTGAGCTGGATGGACAGCGTTGGGTGGTCGCCGCAGACAACGACCCTGTGGAGCCGGCTCCGCTGTTGCCCAACATCGGGCTTCTGACGGAGTGAAGCACTGATCAACACCCACGACCCAGCAGTCGAGTACGGAAACTACGGCGTCTCGGATAATCTCCCCATATGGGGGATAAAGATCACGCTGTGCCGTTCACACAGCAAACCACAGCCGATCTGATGCCGGAAGACATCCATGCCGGTGAAAAGCTGGGCAACACAGCGCCACGGCGGAAGCGGGGGAAGCGCATACGGACCGAGCCCTGCTGGCTCCATCCACTGTGCTCGCGACATCGCCGAGACCTTGCACGGCCCCGGGCATGACAGCGCGGAAGCTGCCCTCGCCTGGCTCGATCACCAACTTCCGCTCCTCGCATGATCCAGACAGCCTGCACTCCTGGTGTCCAGATTTCTTTACCTTTGACTTGGCCCAAACCTCCCCCGGCCAGGCTGCTTTTGTCAGCCGTCATCGCTAACGTCGCTCACGTGTTCGGACGTAGGGATCAGCGCCGCGACCACGGCCTCCACGGCGGTGGTCAGGGGTTCGTGTTCCCAGAGCCGGACGACTCTCCAACCAGCGGTTTCAAGAGCGGTGTTGACGGTCCGGTCGCGTTCCATGTTCCGTCGCAGCTTCGGCGTCCAGTACCACTCATTGGTCGTCGGCTGTCGACCATGATCAGGACAGACATGCCAGAAGCATCCGTCGACGAAAACCGCCACCTTCCGCGCCGTGAAGACGATGTCCGGTCGGACCTTCACACCCTCCAAATCAAGCCGGAAGTCCTTCCGATAGCGGTAGCCAAGCCTGTGCAGAGCGCTGCGCAAGACAACCTCTGGCTTCGTGTTCGACCGCCGGTTGGCCTGCATGTTCCTCGACCGGCCCTCGTTCAGCGGGGCAGGGTACAGCCCCCTGCCATGGGCCAGTTTTCTCGCTTCGAGTCTCTTCCGGTCAGACACTTTCGTTCCGATGGGCTCACGGTTCGCTGTCTTATCCGAAAAGATACAGCTGCACACCGGCTCATGTCGTACCCACACCATGAAAGGGGTTCCAGTGACCGAGCAACCACTCCGCGTCATCGAGATCTGCGCGGGGGCAGGGGGCCAGTCCCTAGGGCTCGAAAAGGCCGGCTTTGCACACGAGCTCGCCATCGAACTGGACCAAAATGCGGTCAACACTCTGCGACACAACCGGCCAAGCTGGAAGGTCGCACAAGGGGATGTGGCGGATCTTTCCACATGGAACCCGGCAGACTATGCCCCGAAGGAACCGAACCAGCGGCCAATTGATCTACTCGCTGGCGGGGTTCCTTGCCCACCGTTTTCCATCGCAGGCAAGCAACTCGGTGCCGATGATGAACGAGACCTGTTCGCCTGGGCTGTGGAGCAGGTAAACATCCTCAAGCCGCGGGCCGTTCTTCTGGAGAACGTACGAGGGCTGAGCATGCCCCGCTTCGCCGGCTATCGGCAGCATGTACTTGACCGCCTCCAGGAGTTCGGATACTCAGCCGAATGGCGCCTGCTGCAGGCATCTAAGTACGGGGTTCCGCAGCTTCGACCGCGGTTCGTGCTTATTGCTATGGCACCCGACCACTTCGCCCACTTCCACTGGCCTGAACCAATCGGCGAACCGCCCACGGTGGGAGAGACTCTGCTACCTCTAATCTCTGCCAGAGGATGGAAAGGCGCCAAGGAATGGGCAGAGAAGGCAAATGACATCGCCCCCACCATTGTTGGCGGGTCTAAGAAGCACGGAGGCGCCGACCTCGGCCCAACACGCGCCAAACGCGCCTGGGCTGCCATGGGCGTAGATGCGCTCGGGATCGCGAACGAGGAGCCCGGCCCTGACGACGAGTTTCTCGTCGGCCCTAAGCTCACCTGCGAGATGGTTGCCCGCATCCAAGGCTGGGACGATGAAGAGTTCAAATGGCAATTTACGGGCAAGAAAACCTCGAACTATCGTCAGATTGGCAACGCCTTCCCGCCACCAGTGGCGAAAGCTCTTGGCGTAGCTATCGCCGCCGCCCTGAACAAGACAGCGGAACGCCGCGAGCGCGATATAGATGTCCAGCATGATCCTATCTATCGAGCACTGCGCTCCCATGGCGATTTCCTGACCGCTGCTCAAATCGCACGCATGACCAAACTCGAACTGGAGCCTCACGAACTGGAGCGCAGGATTAGCCTGCTCAGTCGCGACTTTCATATTGAGATTATCGATGGAAAGTCACCTGCGGCTTACAAAATAGGCGATTTCAAGGCGTTCATAGGCCAGGACGACCATGCTCGCCATGACAAGTTCGAGAAATTGCGCGCAAGGATCAGCTGATCATTTGAGAATTCCCGGTTGTCCCGGAGCGCCCTATGCTAGGTGGCGCAGGAGTTCGCGGATGTCCGCTAGGTCGAGGCCGTAGCTGCCGACGGGCTCTTCGACGAGGTCTGCGAGCTGTCGCACCTCTGGGTCGTCCAGGATGCTGCCCATGAACTCCAGCTTTGCCTTGAGACGCAGCTGGACCACTTCGTCAAGGGTGCCTTCCGCGACGAGAACGGTGACCCTGGTCTCCGTTCCGGGGGCCAAGCCCAAGCGGTGAATGCGGTCAAGGCTCTGCAGAAATCGGCCGGCCATGAAGTCGCGATCGACGTAGATTGCGTCGTGGCAGATCTGGTGCAGGCTTATGCCCTCACCGAGGGTGGCTGGATTTGAGATCAGCACCATGCAGTCGGGATCTTCGCGAAACCGCCGGATCTCCTCTTCCCGGTCGGCCGTGCCGCCGTGGACGACGGCCGGGCAGTGGGGGGATAGAAGCTCGGCCAGGGTGGTGATGTTGCGTACGAAGGTCGTCCACACGATTGTCTTTCGGCCGGCTGCTGCGTTGGTGGCGACAATCTGGACGGTTTCCTGGTACTTGGGAGAGAGTTCGTAGCTGGGTAGGTCGCGCAGAAGCGCATAGAGAGAGTCTCCGGGGGCGGCCTCCAGCGGCGATGGCCCATAGGCGAGCGGCTCATATGGGCTGCTGCCCTCGATTAAAAGTGCCGGGCTGGTTGCGGCCATGATCAGGCGCAGCGCTGCCCGGCCGAGGGCTTCGATGTCGTCGCGGGACGCCTCAGCCCGCGCAGAGAAGTTTCCCTTGAGCGCCTCGTACACCTCCCGATGGATCGGCGGCAGACTGACGTAGCGGACTTTCGGCTCGAATGGCGGCAGCCCCAGTTCCCGCTTCGTGGTGCGGGTGAACAGCGGACGCAGCACGGTGCTGGCGTAGGCGAGGTCGCCGCCACGTACGGCGTCAGAGACAACGCGCTTGCCACGGCCGGGCCAGACGAACGACAGCAGATTCTCCAGATCCCGAGTCCCGTTTGGGGCCGGAGTGCCGGTGAGAATGAGCCGCCGAGCGGCGGCGGGCCCGAGTGCGAGGCAGGCTGAGCCATAGGTTCCGTTGGCGCCAAGCTTCATGCGGTGGGCCTCGTCGAGCACCAGCATCGATGGCGCGGCACCCAGCCAGGGTACGAGTCCGGGCACAGCCCGGGACAGGCGCTCGTAGTTGACCAGCAGCACCTCGGCGCCATAGTCGGGAGTGCGGGTCATGACAGCGGTGCGCGGCGGCGTGCGAAAGCAGAGCTGGCTTTCTGTCAGCCATGCCTCGTAGGCGGACTTGGGGCCGACGACGAGGACCCGCTTGGCCAGGCCCTTTTCGCGCATGGCGGCGTAGACGGCGAGTGTGACGCGGGTCTTGCCAGCGCCGGGGACGCTGAAATTCGCGCCGTGGCCGAGCGATAGCAGCTGTGCGGCGTCACGGAGCTGGAAAGGGGTGAGGTCTCCGATCCAGCTTTCACCGAGCAGCCCCAGCACGTCGTCTGGCGCTATCGTGCCTTGGCCGACATCTGCGCCGCTGCGGAGTGTCTGTTCGACCCGCTCGGCGTCGTCGAGGACGCCATTGACGAGCTGGAGAAGCGCGTGTTCCCACTCCACGCCGTCGTGGCGCCAGGAGCCGAGCTCGATGAGGCGGTCGAGGAAGTCATCGAGGCCGAACTCCCCCACCAGTGGCCCGCGCTGGCCGCCTGGGGCGATGCGTGCGGCGAGGTCCGCGAAATCCTGCTCGTGCCCGGGCACGGTGCGCAGGACCACGCGGGTTCGCGAGACGTCGAACGCGATCCGCAGCGACGGCTCCGTCTGTGTCACCGTCACTGCTGCCTCCCCACAGCCCCGTTGAGCCATGTCAGGCCTTCGCCTGGGAGCGGTACGCTCTTGCCGGCCTCGATGGCAACGCGCTCCATGATGGTGCGCAGCTGCAGCAGGGCGTCGTCGAACGCGCCTTCATCCAGACTCCCGTTGCCGCGAGCGAGGACGAGGTCGGTCACACACTGCTCCAGGTCCTTGCAGGCGTCGGTGACGCGATCGGGGGCGGCGAGGCGCTTCTTGCGGAGCCGGAGGTCCTTGCCGGCGAACTCCAGCGCCTCATTGAAGACCTCGCGTGTGCGCTCGAAGACCTCGGCTGCGGCCCTCTGCTCCTCAGCGCTCGCGGCGGAGCCTGGCGCCTTGACAGCTTTGGCCCGCAGGAGGGAGTCGGTGAGCGCCTTGGCTGCGGTGACCCTCGCGCCGGCAGCTTGAACAGTGCGGCCGAGGCCAGGGATAGCTACAGCAGTGGTCTCCTGTGCGGGTGCGGGCTTGAGCTCTGCGGGCAGCCGCTGATCCAGGAAACGCTCGTGGAAGTCTGGCTGGATGAACCGGACGTCCGTCTTGGCGAACTCCAGCACGATGGCCGCGAGCCGGCCCTCCTTCATTAGGTCGGCACGCTCCCGGTTACGTGCGGATTCGGCGTTGTAGGCGCGGTAGAGCTCAAAGAACCTCTCCTTTGCGTTCTCGAAATCCATGAGCCGCAGCGAGGTAGTGCCGGTAGCACTGCGGTTGAGGAGTTCCCGCAACTGGGCCAGGATCCACAGGTCACGGTCACAGGCCGGCGTCGTGGTGTGGAAGTTCCGGGCGATTTCCGGCAGAGGCTTGCCGAGCTTCACCTGCTCCTCCAGGGCGAGCAGGTGGTTGATGTAGGAGTAGATCCGCCGGTTGTCCGGGCGCAGTTGGAGGGAGAGCTCAACGGCGTGGATGTCGCTCCACGTGCACGTCTCAGGCAGGACGCCGACCCGCATGCTGGGCCGCCCAAGTTCCTTGAGGGCGGCGCGGCGGGTATTGCCGTTGACGAGGATGCAGTCGCGGGTGATCAGCCCGGGTTCGTTCTGCTGGTACTCGCGCAGGCTCTCCGTCAGCTCCTCGAAGGCCGGGTCGGTCGTGGAGGGGTCGGCCGGCAGTGCCTTCAGCAAGGCGTGAAGGTAGTCCTGGCTCTCAGGGCTCCAGGGATCCCCGTCCAGTGCCCGGTCCCGAGCCGGGTCGTAGGCTCGCTGGGCGCGAATGCGGTGCGTGCCGGGGTTGTAGCGCAGGACCTCGACCGGCATGTCGATGACCTCGACATGGGTGGGCTTTCCGCGCCATTCGACTGTCAGCGTCTCCGGGACTCCGCTGCCGTTGCGCAGCTCCTTCAGCCGCTGGGCCACGAGTTCGCGGTTACCGGCAGCCTCGCGGGGCTGGCCGAAGTCGATCGACACGTGAGTGCTCCTTCAAGTAGGTGAAAGCGATCAGAAAGCTGCCAGGGGCGGCACCGACACACGGGTTTCGGTGCCCGACTCGCGGCCTCCGAGAACGGGCTACAGGAGCATGCCTCGGACCTCAGCGCGCGCCGAGGCCGGCAGGGTGCGGTAGACACCCCAGAGCTTCTCGACCTCGTTGAAACTGCGGGCGTCCTGCTCCATCCAGGCGGACAGCATCTTGCGCTCGTACACCGACAGCTGCTCCAGTGCCGCCGCGAGGGCGCCTAGATCACAGTCGGCGTCACGCCCGCCTACGCGGCACCGGTTGCACTCGGTAACCAACTGCACTTCGGTGCCGCCGCCGGACAAGGTGACCTGGCGCCGCGCGATGTCCAGATGGGAGGTGGCTCCGTAGCCGTCGGCATACGCTTCACCGTTGCCGATGCCGCAGGTCCGGCACAGATAGTTGTCCTCCATCAGCACGGCGCGGCGCTGTACGGCTCCCACGGACTCGGTGGCCTTGCGGCTTGCCATGCCGGGCTCCCACACCGGCAGCCCCTGCCGCACGAACCGGTGCTCTCTGGGATCGAGAGCCGAATCCTCCCGGTTGGTGTCGATCTGCCACTCGTGGTCTCGCAACTCCCTCATACGGCGGTCGACCTGACTGACCCCGTCGAACGCGGTCCGCAGCTGCTCCTTGGTGAACACGCTCCCGATTCCGACCTCCTGCACCAGCCACAGTGCCACGCGCTTCTTGGTGCCGAGTTCCTCGTCCGTCCAGGACGGTATTGCCACCATGCTCCTCGAATCCTCTCGTCTACAACGCGATGACGGCCCGGGGGCTGTCAGCGGGCCGGTTCCGCCAGCTCCTCCAGCGAAGCGCAAGCATCTGCGTCACGGGAAGCTTTTCCTGTCCCTGCGATGTCCCGCCTTTGCCGCTGTGTCCCGCAGTGTCCCTCTCGCGCAACATGGCCCTCAATTGTCATAGGCATCCGCCAAGATGGAGTTGATATCCCAGAGGGCCCCCCAAGGAGTTGTCTGTGCCTCTACGCCGACAAACGAAGCCCCTTTCAGCCTCCCTTTCACCGGCATGGCGCGAACTCGCCCAGGCGGTGCGCACTCTGTTGCATGACACGGGCGCGTCATTGCGCAGCGTCGCGCCTCAGATTCACCTCTCCCGCTCCGCCCTCCACCGGCTTTCGTCGGGGCAGGTACAGACTCCCGACACGCAGGCAGTCCTCAAACTGCGCCGACTCGCGGAGCACAAGAACCCTGCCGGGACCGTGACAGAGGAGGAGCTGCAACGCCTCCTGCAGCAAGTCTTGGACGAGGACATGCGCACCGCCGCAGGGCCGGCCCGGCCGCAGACGGGGACCGGCGCAACGGCTTGGCGGTGGACGTACTTTGGCCGGTCGACGAACTGGCGGTGCATCTGGACAGCGGCCGTTACGAGCAGGCCGTCGGTATGTTGGACTACGCCGGCGGCAAGGCGCCTGCGGTAGAGTCCGCCGCCGCAATCCAGGCGTGTCGAGGCAGGGGTCTTACGGAGGCGACGAATACTCTTCTCCGGAAGGTCGGGAGTAGGCACGAAAAGATCGTCTTCGCAGTAGTCGGCCACCTGATAGACGTCGGCGATGTCGCGGACGCCCGGGCACTGACACAAATTCGCTGCAGCGTTCAGGATGCATGAGCAACCCCGGCTGTACCCCAGCGACACATCGCGATCATGGTTGGGATCTGCGCTGGTTGTGGCAGTGTCGGGCTGTTTGCCTGATGGCAGCGGCGCCAGTCTGACCGGCGCAGGATGTCCGTGATCGTGTGGTCGTGGTCAGGATGAGCGCGGCCAGCAGCCGGCGGATCTCGGGGAGCGTCAGCGGGATGCGGTCGTTGTCGGTGCTGGTGGCTGACAAAGAGGACGCTGCTGGTCAGAGGGCGCTCAGCACGGCGTGCCCGTTCGGTTCGCTCTCCAGTCGCCACTCGGGCGGCCACCTGTGGGTGTCGGTGGGGCGGGTCACGGACGCTTCGTGCAGTCGCACGTGCTCGGCCCCGTGCGTGTACGCGAAATCGGCCGGCCCGTCGAACGTGGCCCGGTCGAACGAGGTGGCGCTGGTGAAGGTCGCCGTTCCGAAGCGGGCCGCGCCAGCGAACGTGGCCTCAGCGATGCGGTAGCTCGCGAAGTTGGCGTCACAGAGGACAGCGCCGATCATGTCGAGCTGGATAGCCGGCCAGAACCGGGGATCGGCCGCTCTCCCCCATCGCGCCTTCGGCGACTCCCGATAGCGGAGGAGACCGTCCAGGAAGCGTTGCGCGGTGAGGCGTACCTCATTGGGCGCAAGTCGTTGACCATGTCGATCAAGCCCTTGCCCCTCGCAACCCTGCTATGAAGGAGGTAAGGGGCATCGCCAACAGAGATATTCTGCAGGGCTAGGCGACTGATCTTGGAGAGGGGCAGACCTGAGCTGGACTCTGAAGGCGCCTGACGGTGCTCGGCTGAACGTGAACGCCTGGACCTGGCGCCCCACCCTGGCCCTGCTGGAAGACGGCGAGGTCCTCGACCCTGACACCCTGATGATGCTCGGCTTCAACAATGGCATGCCGATCACCGGCCAAGAGGCCGCCCGGATCGCGGACTTCTTCGACACCTACCTGAACGGCCTGCCCGCCGACGGCCGCGTCCGGCTGGACGGAGCGGTCACCACCGACCCCGACACCCACGAGTTCCACCGCACCGACCTCGACCTCAACTACTCGGCGAGCACCGAGTGGCTACGGACGTTCCGTGACTTCTGCCGGGCCGCGACCCACGGCTTCACCTGCGACTGAACCCCCTACACCGCAGAGGCGCGCAGCCGCGACAGCATCGACTCGGGCGGTCTGCCGAGCACCTGCTCAAGATCGGCACTCTGGTATTCCAGCGCTCCGCCCCGCACCTGGCCGTTCAACCAGGCCATGGCGCCGGGTCCGGTGTCGGGCACTTCCCGGTAGGCCAGGCCGAGCGCGTCGGCCAGCTCCGGGTAACTCCACAACGGGCCGGTCGTACGCCCGGTCCAGGTGTCCCTCGCCGGTCAGCACGTTCGCGGCGGCCTCGGCCAGATCGGTGCGGAACGCGGTGTTCAGCCCGCGCCCGCCGGTGCTGCTGGTCAGCTCTCCGCCGGAGATCCGCGGAAGGAACGCGTCGCCGTAGCAGGGGTGGCGCAGGAGCGTGTACGGCAGGCCGCTGGCGACGATGGCCTGCCCACACCACGTATGCCGCTGCTGCCTCGCCGGTCCCGGCTGGATCATGTCACGTAAAGTTCCCCGGGACCGGAAGCATTTCTGGTCAGCTCGCGGCGCGGTCGCCGAGCGGACGGCGGCGCAATGCGGGGTCGGTCAGGGGCGCAGGGCTCCAGAGACCGACAGGGTGGTAGACGTTGGTGCCGGGCGGCACGAGCTCGTCGATCCGGTCGAGCACGGTGTCGTCGAGCACCAGCGAGGCGTCCTTCAGCAAGCCCTCCAGTTGCTCCATCGTGCGCGGGCCGAGGATGACCGAGGTGACCGCCGGATGTGACGTGACGAAGGCGACGGCCAGCGCCGGCAGGGTGCAGCCGAGTTCGTCCGCCAGTTTCACCAGCTCCTCGACGATCTCCAACTTGGCCGCGTTAACCGGGATGGACGGGTCGAACCGTTCTGGCGCGCGCGCGGCGCGGCCCTGTGACATGTCGACCTCCTGCCCCTTGCGGTAACGGCCGGTCAGGAACCCCCAGCCCAGCGGACTGTAGGTGAGCACGCCCATGCCGAGCCGCTGCGCGGTGGGAAGGACGTCGCCCTCGATGCCGCGGGCCAGGATGTTGTACGGCGGTTGCTCGGTGCGGAACCGGTACAAGCCGCGCTGCCGGGCCACATGGTAGGCCTCAACCGTCTCGTGCGCCGGGAAGGCCGAGCTGCCGAAGGCACGGATCTTGCCCTGCCGTACCAGATCGGTTAGTGCGGAGAGGGTCTCCTCGATGTCGGTCCGGTGGTCGGGGCGGTGGATCTGGTAGAGGTCGATCCAGTCGGTGCGCAGCCGCTTGAGGCTCGCCTCGACCTCGCGCATGATCCAACGCCGCGAGTTGCCGCTTCGGTTGGGCCCCTCCCCCATCTGGAAGTGCACCTTGGTCGACAGCACCACCTCGTCTCGCCGGCCTTGCAGCGCCTTGCCCACGATCTCCTCGGACTCGCCCGCCGAGTACATGTCGGCGGTGTCGACGAAGTTGATGCCGTGGTCGAGGGCGGTGCGGATGATGCGGATGCTGTCATCGTGGTCGGGGTTGCCGGCCGAGCCGAACATCATGGTGCCGAGGCAGTGGGTGGTGACCTCGATGCCGGTGCCGCCGAGGATGCGATGTCTCATACTTCGGACCCTAGAATCTAGAGCCGACTCTAGGTCAAACTGGGCCGCATGTCGGGTTTGAGCATCGGCCAGGTCGCCGAACGCACCGGGCTCAGCGTGCACACACTCCGGTTCTACGAGCGGGAGGGGCTGCTGGCCCAGCCGGTACGGCGGGGAACCGCAGGGCACCGGGTCTACAACGAGGGTGACGTCGACTGGCTGGGCGTGTGCATCCGGCTACGGGCCTCCGGCATGCCCCTGACCGACATCCGGCGCTACACCGAGCTCGTTAGGGCGGGCCAAGGCAACGAGGAGAAACGGCTGGAGGTGTTGCGCGAACATCGGGAACGGGTGCTCGCCCAGATGCATGAACTCAACGAGTGCCTCAAGCTGATCACCCACAAGGTGGCCATCTACGAGGGCCGTCTGGGTTTGCGGGACAACGTCACAGATTGTGCGCCATGAGCTTATTGGGGGTAAGCAGACCCGCGTAGGCCGACGGCGCTCAGCACGGCGTGCCCGTTCGGTTCGCTCTCCAGTCTCCACCCGGGCGGCCACCTGTGGGTGTCGGCGGGGCGGGTCACGGACGCTTCGTGCAGCCGCACGTGCTCGGCCCCATGCGTGTAGGCGAAATCGGCTGGTCCGTCGAACGTGGCCCGGTCGAACGAGGTGGCGCTGGTGAAGGTCGCGCCCTTGAACATCGCCTGATGCCGGAAAGTGGCCTCGACGAACCCGGACAGACCGGTGAACGTGGCCGCGGCGAATCCGGCGTTGCCGTGGAAGATCGCCCCGGTGAACCTGGCGTTGCCTCCGAAGCTCGCGATGCCGAACGAGGCGTCCCCGCCGAAGACCACCTCGCTGAAGCCGGCCTGCCCCTCGAAGCAAGAGAACCCGAAGTTGGCGCCGCGCTCGAAGGCGGTCCCGCCGAATCTGGCCGCGCCCCGAAAGGTTGCCGAGGTGAACTCCGCGGCGCCGAGAAATCTTGCCTCACCGAATTCGGCGTTGCCGGTGAAGGACGCCGTGTCGAAGTGGGCCGCACCGGTGAAGACCACTCCGCCGAACCTCGCGTCACCGTTGAAGGTGGCCCCGGTGAACGCGGCCTCGGCGATGCGGCAGCTCACGAAGTTGGCATCGCACAGGACAGCGCCGGTCAGGTCGAGTCGGATGCCGGGCCAGAACCGCGGATCGGGATCGACAGCTCTCCCCCATCGCGTCTTCGGCGGCTCCCGGTAGCGGAGGTGATCGGCCAGGATGCGTTGCGCGGTAAGGCGTACCTCCCGCTCCTCCTGTGCGTCGCGACCGGCCGGGCGCGCGACGGGCACGCGGGCGCGGGCGGTTCGCTGTGCGGCCCGGATCCTTGTGTGCCGGTCCCCTGGTAACGCCTCGTGGTAGGGCATGCGCAGGTACGCGCAGATCACGTCCACGATCGTCTGCCGTAGTACAGGCGTGTTCTGGGCCAGTTGCTCCAGCGCGTAGAGCCCGGCCAGCCGGACCGGGGCTTGGACATGGCCCAGTTGTTCGGCAGCCTTGCCGTACCTGTCGGTGTCGTGGCCTCGTTGGCCGAGTTGGAAGGTGCGCCGCGCGGTGTCGGCGTTGCGCGCGGTGTAGAACACAGCCACCAGCGCGGCCAGCCCGGTGCCGACGGCCAGTGCTCGGCCTCTGATCGCATCCAGCGCCGCCGCGAGCTTTTCCCCCTGCAACCCGTGCACCCCGTCGACGTGCGTCAGCCACCAGGGCGCACCCGGCCCGAGTATCCAGCTGATCGATATGCTCAGCAGCAGTCCGCTCACAGCGACGATGATCGTGGCGGGTTTCATTCCACCAAGGTGACGGAAACCGGCGACTGTGGCCACACCGATCGCGTGCAGCCCCTCTGACTGACCGATCTGCAGAGGTCAGATCCGCACTGTCGTCCTCTTCTGCCGATGTGCGCGCACGACCGTAGGCCACCCACATGCCCCGACGGTTTGCGAAGTGGTCGTTACGTACCACGCCGCGGTCTGTGCCGATGCATCACGACGAGTTCCAAAATGCCGACTCTCCGTCGGGACGGATCTGTGGCCGGCCGATAAGTTTGGAATGCTGCGCCGGTCTACCTACCGACACCACCTGACTTGAGGGGATCATCCCGATGGCGAAGATCATCTCCACGCTGTTCATCTCGGCCGACGGTGTGGCCGAGATCGACCCCGATTGGCACTTCCCGTACTTCGACGAGAACATGGGCCGCGCCGTCAGCGAGGACTATGACACCGCTGACGTGCTGCTCATCGGCCGCGAGACCTACGACAGCTTCGCCGGGGCCTGGCCCGACCGCGAGGCCGCGGGTGGGGAGGACGCATCATTCGCCAAGCAACTCGGGGACATGCGAAAGGTGATCGTCTCGCGCCAGCCGCTGGAGTTCTCCTGGCGCAACTCCGAGCTGATCAAGGGCGATCTCCTCGATGCCGTCACCTCGCTCAAGGCCGACGCCGGCATCAGAGGCGTCCTCATCCCCGGGTCGATCTCCGTGGTGCAGCAACTGCTCGCCGCGGGGCTGGTCGATGAGCTGCGCCTGCTGGTGCATCCGGTGGCGGCGCGTAAGGGCCGCAAGCTGTTCGACGACGGCGACGCGCCGTACCACCTGAGAGTGACGGCGACGGAGGCGTTTCCGACGGGCGTGATCCGCGTGATCTACTCGCCGACCTCGGCACCCACCAAGGTCGGCTACGACGAGGTCAAGGAGCAGGTACCTGGAGGGAAATAGCCGCCTTTGCGGGGAGGATCGGCGCATCGGCGCCACATCCGTCGGTCAGCGATGTGATCATCCGATACCGCCACACCTGGGTGCGATCTGCGGACGAGGATCTCGCGTCCCCGGCAGCGCACTGCTCAACTACCGGATCCCGCGCACTGTCATGCCGCCGTCCGTGCTCGCTCTTGCCGAAGATCGTGCGGTTCCCCCGCGCGGGTGACGAAGCCGTGATCGACGGAGGCGTGGGACCCGCCCGCCCTTGGCGTGCCGACCTTCGGACGGGCTCCCCTCCAGGGCGCCGAGCAGTCCTGTCGGTGCCTTGTGGTCTAGTACGTGGTACGCCGCTCCGGTCACCTCAGCGAGGTAGGAGCGGGAACGCCAGTCGACGAATCTGTGGTTGAGGAGGAGTACATGGGCGCCCCGTCAGCAGACGTCGAGCAGTACTTGACCGACCTGCAGCACCCCCTCAAGGAGGGCATACTCCAGCTCAGAGCCGCGATCCTGGCCTCCGACCTGGCCATTACTGAGCACGTGAAGTGGAACGCTCCGAGCTTCTGCTACGGCGGGCAGGACCGGGTCACGTTCCGTCTGCAACCTCGTGGGCGGCTGCAGCTGATTTTCCACCGAGGAGCGAAGGTCCGCGCGGACACCTCCGGCTTCGTCTTCGAGGATCCCTCCGGGCTGATGACGTGGCTGGCACCCGATCGCGCCGTCATCGACTTCCCCGATCTCGGGGTCGTCACCACGCACCAGGCGCAGGTCATCGCGCTGGTCGAACGTTGGGTGCTGGCCTGATGGCGGGCGACGGTACAGGCAAGCTGCGTCCGTTCCGCCTCGTCGCCGCGTCCCAGCGCCTTGTCCAGTGCGCTGGCCAGGGTCTGCTCGAACCCCGGCATCCCGTTCAGCTTCACCAGTTCAGGCCGTAGCAGCAGGGACGCCGTCTCCTTGTCCGAGCCCAGCAGCCGCCGCAGCGCGCCGGGGTCGGCGTCGAACGCCTTGACCAGCCAGTAGCTGTTCCAGTCGAGGCGCGTGGCGGAGGGCTGGTTGCCTGACGTGGGCAGCCGCAGCAGGTCCTTGGCCGCTTTTTCCACGAACTTCGGCGACTGCTTGCCGAGTGCCAGCAGCGCGGACAGGGTGGCCGGGTGTTCCCGCAGCTCGTCGTACCATTCGGAGCCGAGCCGGCCGTCACCGTCCGCGCCGGCGAAGGCCGCGGCGAGCGGGGTGAGGGAGGCGCGCGCCCGTTCCAGCTCCTGCGGGCTCAGTCCGCGGTGCGGGCCGCCCACCTGGCTGTCCATCCACTGCCCGAACAGCAGGCTGTACGTCTTCGGCCCGAGAGTTTTCAGTAGCGCCTCGGCGTACGCGGGGTCCCCGGCTCCCTTCCCGGCCGCCGCCATGGCGACCTCGACCTGCTTCCAGCTTTCCGGCGACCTCTTGGTCAGGTACGCGGTCAGCACGGCGAGCAGGATGGCTCCGGCGCTCCGGCCTTCCTCGGCCGCCTGCGTACGGCTGGCGAACGGGAGGCTGCCGGTCAGCAGCTTCCCGTCGAGCCGTACGTCCTCCAGGCGGGTGATGGTGGCGATGCGCCATCGCAGATCGCGCTGGGTGTCGTCGAAGAACGCCCAGGTCCGGTGCAGGGTGACCGTGCCCAGCCCGCCGGCCCAGTCGGCTCCGGCGTCGGCGATGGCCCGCTCCAGCGGTGGGCGGATCCGTCCCAGGGCGCCCTTGGCCTGCTCCATCCGCTGGATCAGCATCCCCGCCCCGCCGGGGTCGATGCCCACGAACTCATCGCCCATGACACCCTCCCGGTAAGGGCGGAAAACCCAACATAACGGGAGTGCCACGAAAAATCCTGGCTGATAACAGTTCCGCTATCCGGCCGTCCCGTACACGGGCGTATCAGGCCGGACGAGCGGCTGCCTGGGGGCTGCTTTTTCTTACACCAGCCAGCCGAGGTCGTGTGCGCATGAGTCCATCAGGACTCCGCGTGCCGAGCCCCGCCTGTGGAGTGATCTGCCTCACGCGATGTCACAACGCTCGACTGTGCGGTGTCTTGAGGCCGAACCCCTGGAAACGAAGGAGAATCTCATGAACCTCGCGCTGTGGATCGCTGCCGGCCTGCTGGCCGTAGTCGCCCTGACCGGTGGCATCAGCAAGACATTCGTGCCCAAGGACAAACTGGCTGCGCTTCATGGTGGGGGATGGACCGCAGGCGCCAGCGTCGGCTTTGTCAAGACCCTCGGTGTCCTCGAGCTCCTTGCCGCGGTGGGCTTGATCCTGCCCGCCGTCCTCGACATCGCACCGGTTCTCGTGCCGGTGACCGCCGCCTGCTGGGTCTTGCTGATGGTCGGCGCGATGATCACCCACGGCCGCCGCAGGGAATTCGCGTTGGTCGGGCTGAACCTGATCTATCTCGCGCTTGCGGCGTTCATTGCCTGGGGCCGCTTCGGCCCCGGATCCTTCACCGCCTGACCGGCAATCCCGCGTACCGATTCCCTCGCCTGTGGAGTGATCTGCCACGCGCTGTCACACCCCTCGACCGCGCGGTGTCCTTTGAGAACGGATCGTCGGAGTTCGAGTGTCACAGCGGTGCGCCGGGTGGTGTCCCACTCTCGATCGCACCGAACAGGTGGGTCGGATCGAACGGCGGCCGGCGAAAGAGGATCTTGTTGTGGAGGCATGCTTGAAGGCCGTCGACGACCAGGGTCGGCCGTGAAGGAGAAGGGTCGAGATATGAGCGACCACGCCACCGATGCGGCGACCGAAGCTTTCGTCGCCTACCGCAGCCTGCTGTTCACCGTCGCCTACGAGATGCTCGGATCGGCCGCCGACGCCGAAGACGTCCTCCAGGAGACCTGGCTGCGGTGGATGAAGGTCGACATGGGGCAGGTGCGCGACCAGCGCGCCTACCTGGTTCGCATCACGACTCGGCAGTCGCTCAACCGGCTGCGCACCATGAGGCGCCGCAAGGAGGCCTACGTCGGCTCCTGGCTGCCCGAGCCGCTGCTCACCGCGCCGGACGTGGCCGAGGACGTCGAGCTCGCCGAGAGTATGTCGATGGCGCTCATGCTCGTCCTGGAGACGCTGTCGCCGACCGAGCGCGCCGTCTTCGTGCTGCGCGAAGCCTTCAATGTCAGCTACGACGAGATCGCCGCCGCCGTCGACAAGAGCCCCGCGGCCGTCCGCCAGATCGCCCACCGCGCCCGCCGGCACGTCGAAGCCCGCCGCCCCCGCGAGGTGGTATCTCCGAGCCAGACCCGGGCGGCTCTGGAGGCGTTCCAGCGCGCGATCGAAACCAGGGACCCGCAGGGCCTCCTTGACGTGCTCGCCCCGGAGGTCGTCCTCATAGGCGACGGCGGCGGCCTCAAGCAGGCCGCGCTGCGGCGGATCATCGGCGCCGAGAAGGTGGTCCGCATGCTCCTCGGTGGCCTAGGCAAAGTCGAAGGAACGCTCACCGGTGAACCCACCATGGTCAACGGCAACCCGGCACTCCTCGTTCGCCTGGACAGCGAGCTCGACGGCGTCATGGCGATCCGTGTCGAGGACACCCGCATCACCGGCCTCTACTACGTCCGCAACCCCGAGAAGCTGACCCACGTCGCATCCGAGACCCCGCTCACCCTGCGATGAATGCCGGTGGCGCAGTAGCCGCCCGGGAATCAGATGCGAACCCGATGTAGCGCGCGGCGGCCGCCGGTGACAGAGCACCCAGCTCGGCGTCGGCTTTGGGCCCGGTACCTGGTGGTCCCAGTCTCACCGACTCCCCGATCACGCCTTGACGGGCTTCCAGTGCCAGGTGTTGCTGGGGTAGCGGACGCACTTGTAGCGCTTGGCGTGGGCGGCGGCCCGCATGGAGTATCCGTAAGCGTTGTACTGAGATTTGGCGCAGAAGGCGCCGGGCGAGACGCAGTCCCAGTGCTTCTTGTGCTGGTAGTAATACTTGCCTGAGGGCTGCTTTTTCTTACACCAGCCGGCCGAGGTCGTGTGCGAATGAGTATCGATGGCCGCTAAGGCGGGGGCGGCAGGGATATACAGCAGGGTTGCCGCGGCAACGGCCGCGATGATCTTTTTCTGCACTACGATCACATTAGTGGTCATCGATTACGTTTGGGATACTTTGCAGAATGGATTAGACGGCCACCCGCTCGGCGACACCGCTTTTTTGCGGGTCGATACCGGAGATGTGAGCTACTCCCTGGGTGGCCGGCCGACGGCTGATGGGACACGGCGCAGCGGCAGCGCCCAGCCACGGGAGGGGCCCCGGGGGGCCGCCGGCAGGTGCAGCCGTCCCCGGCTCGCCTGCCACGTAGCGACCATCACGAACGTGACGCTGACCAGCAGCGCCCATGCCCCGAACTTGGCGGGGTGGACCAACCGCCAGGTCTCCCGCTGGTGCGGGTACTCCCAGGCGCCGAGATAGGTCGCGATGTTCTCGGCCACCCACAGGAAGAACCCGATGAGAGTGAGCGACAGCGCCAGCGGCATCTGGTATCGGTGCTCGCCCACGGTGAAGTGCACCACCGTCCCCCACGTGACCAGGACGAGCACGAGAGCCAGCGGGATGCGCAGGTCGATCCACCAGTGCTGGCCGACAAAGTTCACGTAGATCGCCAGCGCCACCAGGGTCACCGGCACCGTTCGGTAGGCCACCAGGCGCAACGAGAAGATCCGCCAGGCCAAGCAGACGTAGCTGCCCACCGCGGCGTAGAGGAATCCGCTGTACAGCGGCACCCCGCCGATCTTGGTGTAGGCATCCTCTGGATAGCTCCACGATCCGAGCCGTACCTTGATCATCTCAAACGCCAGACCGACCAGATGGAACCCGGCGATGACGGCTGTCTCCTGGGTGGTCTCCCACCGCAGGGCGTGGAAGATCACTGTCACGGCCACGGCATAGACCAGCAGCGCGTCATAGCGCGGGATCGGCAGCGGCAGGACCGACGAAGCGGCCAGCCCCGCAAACAGGGCGACCGCGAACGCGCACGACCTGGCCTCGGCCCACGCGAAACGGAACAGCTGGGCGATAAAGAACCTCACGCCTTTATCCGATCCTTAACGCTGAGCCAAGGTTGTCCGAACTTCGCGGAGGTTGAGTGCAGAAATTACCGGTATGTCGTGAAGAGCACGAGCCCCACCTGAAACCGCCGTCGACGGTTTCCGATGGGGCTCGCTCCAGCCACTCCCATCGCAATTGCTCGGGAGCGGCTCGGCGGTCTAGAACTCAGCGCCGTTCAGTTAGGGCGGGGTCGGAGGTGTCATGGGCTGCTCGTGAGCATGTGGCGCCGGTCACCGGGCCGGCTCGGGAGTACGCCGGTGTTCTCGCGCCGGCTCGCCCCGCTGGTCAGGCCCGCCGAACGTGCCCTCCCGGCGTACGGTGTGCCAGCGCAGCCGTACTCCCAGCACCGCGGTCGCCACCGACTGGATCACCACGAGGTACATGAGCTGACGGTAGACGAACTGCTGCAGCGGCAGCACCCACAGCGCCGAGACGCGCTCACCGTCCAGGCGCAGCGCGTACCAGCCGGTCAACGCCTGTGCCGCGACGAACCCGGCCCAAACCGCCACGACGGGCAGCGGGTCACCCAGGGCCGTACTGTAGATCGCCATGAGGTCGACGACGGGCGCCAGGAGTGGCAGCAGCACCTGGAAGAGCGTCAGGTAGCCGAGGCAGCGGCGGCCGAACGGGCCCCGCTCGAGCACCGCGCGCCGATGCTTCCACATCGCCTGCAGCGTGCCGTAACACCAGCGGTAGCGCTGCTTCCACAGCTGGCCGAGCGAGGTCGGCGCCTCGGTCCAGGCCAGTGCCTTCTCCTCGTAGACCACGCGCCATCCGGCCCGGCACAGCGCCATCGTGAGATCGGTGTCCTCGGCCAGCGTGTCGACGCTGACGCCGCCCAGCGCCACCAGCGCCGAACGCCGGAACGCCCCGATCGCGCCGGGCACGGTCGCCATGCAGTCGAGCAACTCGAAGGCGCGCCGGTCGAGGTTGAACCCGATGACGTACTCCATGTGCTGCCAGCGCCCGATCATGCCGCGCCGGTTGCCGACCTTGGTGTTCCCGCTGACCGCCCCGACCGAGGGGTCGGCGAGCTGGCGGATCAGCTGGCCGATCGTGACAGGCTCGAAGACGGTGTCGCCGTCCACCATGACGAGCAGTTCGTGCCTGGCCTGCGCGATGCCGGTGTTGAGCGCGGCCGGCTTGCCACCGTTGCGCTGACGGATCACCCGTACGTTGGCGAACCCCAGCGCCGCGGCCAGCTCGGCGGTCCTGTCGGTTGAGCCGTCGTCGACGACCAGGACCTCGAGCTCGCCCGGATAGGTGGTGTCGACCAGCGAGCGCACCGTCGCCTGGATCCCGGCCTCCTCGTTGTACGCGGGCACGATCACGGTCACCGGCGGGGGCTCGGGCCAGGCGGGCGCGCGCCCCTTTCGCCGCTTTCCACCCCTGGTACGGCGGGCATGCAGCCACGCGAGCACGGCGAAGAAGACGAGCCGGGCCAGAGTGAGCGCCCCTGCGGCGAACAGCACCCACGACAGCACGTCGGTGAACAGCCCCGAGGCGCGCTGGGCCACGTTCAGCGTGGAGCCGACGAACTGGTCCAGCTCGTCGGACTGACGATGCGCCGACGGCATACCGAGCGCCTTGGTCACCGTGACCGCCCGGTAGCCCCTGTCCGCGACCTCCTTCAGGACGAGATCGACGGCCTCGACGGTCTGCCTCCTGTCGCCGCCCGAGTCGTGCATCATGACGATCGCACCACGACCCTTGTCCGGCAGCGACGACGTCACGATCTTCCGCGTACCGGGGTTGCCCCAGTCCTTGGTGTCGAGGTCCGTCAGCGTGATGAGGTACCCCTCGGCCGCCAGCGCCTTCATGCTCTCCCACTCCGGGCCGGTGATCGCGGCGGGGGTGGAGGAGTAGGGCGGCCGGGCCAGCGTCGTGTGCAGTCCTGTCGCTCCGGCCAACGCCTTCTGCGTCAGCGACAACTCCAGCCTGAGCCGCCAGCCGGGAACCGCCGCCAACTCGGCGTGCGCATAGGTGTGGTTGCCCAGCTCGTGACCTTCGTTGACGATCCGCCGCGCCAGCTCGGGGTACTTCGCGACCTTGGAGCCGACGGTGAAGAACGTCGCCGTGGCGCCGTGCTTCCTCAGCGCGTCGAGCACCTGTGGGGTCCAGGCGGGGTCCGGGCCGTCGTCGAAGGTCAGGGCGACCGTGCGGCCCGGCAGGCGAGCGCTGGCGGGTTCGTTTCCGGTGAGGTTGAGGACGGGACCGCCTGCCCGTACCTTCTCCAGCTCGGGCGAAGGGCGGTCGGTGGCGGGCGGAGCCGCGCGCGTCTCGCCGACCACGTTGGTCACGTACCCGTTGAGCACCAGCGCGCAGGCGGCCAGCAGCAAGCCGACGGCCAGCAGGAACCAGTGGCCGCTGGGATCGGCCTGCTTCGCACGAAACCGCTGGACCGGCGGGGCCGGTGGGGCCGGTGGGGCCGGTGGGGGCGCGGAGGCCGGCGGCGTTCTGCTCGTTTCGTCCCTCTGCCGCACCGAACCGGGGTCCTGCCAGGCCGGAACGGGCGGGGGCGGCCAGACCTGCCTGCCCTGGTCGGAGAGGCCGCTCACTGCTTCGGCCCCTTCACCCGGTCCGGGTCGTGTCCCGGCGGCGTCTTGTCCAGGCCGGGCGGCAGGTTGCTGGTCTCCGTGGGCTCAGCCGTGGGCTCAGCGGTGGGCTCGGCGCTCGGCTCGGGCTGTGTGGTCGGCTCGCGGGTCGACGACGGCCGCTGGGACGTGGTCCGCTCGGGCGTCGGCTGCTCCGACGGCGCGGTGGATCTGGTGGTGCTGGGGGTCGGGCGCGTCGGCGTACGTGTCGCCGACGGGGTCGGCCGCTTTGACAGGCTCGTCCGGGGCGTCGCCGAAGGACCGGGCGAGGCCGTACCGTCCACCACGGCCGGGCGATCGCCCGGCCAGCCGTTCACCGAGAGTGTCGTGTCGGAGAACAGGCCGCCGATCACGACCGCGAGCAGCGCGAGGACCAGCACGCTCGAAGCGATCGAGCCGGCCATGAACAGCCGTCTCCGGCGGCCGCTCTGGTCGACGAAGACGGCTGTCTGGTGGTGTTGCTCAGAGGACACGTGGGCATGCTAGTGACCGGTGATAACTTCTGGGGAAATTTGCCGATCTGTCGAGAGCTGGGCGCGGATCTGGGGCGTCTCGAACTTGACCGTCCGGCGCTGGTGAGGGACGTAGACCTGGACCCGTTCGGCAGCCACGTGGACAGCTACATACGAGCTACGTGATGCCGCCACGAGCCGCCAGTGCTCGCAGCCCTGCCGGCACAGGGCCGACCGCATAGAGCATGCTTGCTCGCGATCGAGGGACGGCGGATCTCCTGGGGCGCTGCGCGTTCGGCTACGAGCAGAGCCTGCACGGCTCGGTCACGGTCGCCGAATTGCTCCCATGCACGAGCGGTGTCGATGCAGAACCGCGCATGCCTTTCGGATGTTGGCAGCAGCCGAGGGTTGACGGCGCGGGCATGCTCGAGAGCTGTCCCCGGCTCACCGAGCGCATTGTGTATGCCGATGCGATAAATGCTCACGTTTATCGCGGCAGGTGTGCCTTCCGACTGCGCGTCGTGCGGCACGCGGCCTGCGGTGCGCTGAGCTTCCTCGATCAGGTCGAGAGCGTCATGACGCTTGTTGCCCTGCGCGCACGCGTAGGACGCGGTACACAGCAGTGCGCTGTACGTCGACAACCTCGCCGCGGTGGGAGGCGCGGCTTCGATCTCGAGGTTCAGGGCGGCGCGGGTGAGCACATTCACCGCGCTTTCGTGACGGCCCTGACGCCGCATCGCAATCGCGATCGCACGAGAAGCCCGAGCCACGGCGATGGGCTGCCCTGAAGCCTTCGCAGCCTCAAGCGCCCGGTCAGCCGCCACCCATCCCATGTCATCCTGGTTGATCTTCACCGCCAGCTCTGACATGAGCAGATAGGAATCAGCCAGGCGAACAAGCGCATCCTCCCGGGCTCGACTCCCGTTGCTCTCCACAGCAGCGGCCTTGGCGGCGGAAACAAGGCTCGGCAGGCTCGCGGAGACCTCGTTATATTGACAGGCCGCGAATCTCCTCTGCGCGGTGGCCAGAGCACGGGCTAGCTCGAATCCCGAAACCTCAGCCTCGTGCACGTCCGAAGTCAGAAGTCTCTCCAGCCTGCGAACCATTGTGGTCGCGTCGGCCGGCTCGCCCTGCCCGGCAATCAGGGCAGCTCCTGTTAGACCGGTAACCCCGAGGAGAAACTGGCGTCTCTGCACAGACTCGTCCTCCCCCGCTTGGTCGCGCTCAACCATAGCGGCCGACTTCGCGGCAATGAGAGAAACACTCCTGCCTTCGGCCACCCCAAGGCCCGGTTCGAGAGGTGACAGGCCGAGCCACGCGGGTGGAATCCGAAGCTCCCGGACCAGAATCCGCAGCGTACCGATGTCGTGAAGCAGTTGCTGCCCGGTTTCGAAGCGAGAGATCGTCGCAGCGGAATATCCGGTACGCGCTCCAAGCTGCTCCTGCGTGAGCCCCAGACGCCGTCGCGCCAATCTCACCACGGCCCCATACTCCTGGGAAGCAACAGCGGCGAGCATCTGCGGTGACGTCTCCGCCGTGTGCCGTGTTTCCGCCATGGCCACCTAGCTGGGGTCCGGGGAATTTATCGGGGGGCTTTTCCTGGCAGTACGCATGATTCCCCTCATCGCCATTTAAGCGACAAAGCTCTTTCTTTGTGACCTGAATCACGTATAGGCCGCATCGACGACTACCCTGAAACGGCGATGCGGTCTATGCGCGTTCTGCATGGCGACTGCCGCGTGCCGGTGTAAATGAACGTCGGTTCCACATTCGATCCGCCTCGCGGCGGGCATGAAACATCCGTAATGGGAGTGAACGGGCGGCCTGCGTCACAGCCCGGCCGTCACGTCCGGGACGAAGGTGTCGAGCCTTCTCGGCGGGCGCCGGTAGCCGGTGCTGGGCGGGCGCTCGGGGATCTCCAGCGAAGGCCGTTCGACCTCTTCGTACGGGATCGTCGACAGCAGGTGGGTGATCATATTGATCCTGGCCCGGCGCTTGTCCTCGCTCTCCACGTCGTACCAGGGCGCCTCGGGGATGTGGGTGTGGATCAGCATCTCGTCCTTGGCCCGGGAGTAGTCCTCCCAGCGGGTGATCGACTCCAGGTCCATCTGCGACAGCTTCCAGTGGCGCATCGGGTCGTCCAGCCTGGCGCGGAAGCGGCGTTCCTGCTCGGCGTCGCTCACCGAGAACCAGTACTTCCGCAGCAGGATCCCGTCCTCCACCAGCAGCCGCTCGAAGATCGGGCACTGGTGCAGGAACCTGACGTATTCCTCCTGCGTGCAGAATTCCATGACCCGCTCGACGCCCGCCCGGTTGTACCAGCTCCGGTCGAACAGCACGATGTTGCCGGCGGCCGGCAGGTGCTCCACGTACCGCTGGAAGTACCACTGCGTCCGCTCCCGCTCGGTCGGCGCGGGCAGGGC
Source organism: Nonomuraea sp. NPDC048916 (assembly GCF_040649575.1). NCBI lineage: Bacteria > Bacillati > Actinomycetota > Actinomycetes > Streptosporangiales > Streptosporangiaceae > Nonomuraea > Nonomuraea sp. NPDC048916. The sequence continues at coordinate 10,873 of NZ_JBEZFS010000055.1, read as the reverse complement.
GACGATCTGGGTGATCCGGGGGTTGAGGTATTCGGCGACCCGCTTGATCGTGCCGCCCTTGCCGGCGGCGTCGCGGCCCTCGAAGATCACGACCAGCCGCCGCCCCTCGGCGCGCACCCACTCCTGCACTTTGACCAGCTCCGCCTGCAGGCGAAGCAGCTCTTTCTCGTACGGTTTGCGGCCCATCCTCTTGACGGCCATGCCGATCCTCCCCGGGCGCCTCGACGGCTGGTGAGGACCAGGATGCGTGGTGATCGGCCCGCCGTCACGCGGGCGCGGCGAAGGCCTGGGCGACGGCGAGGCTGTCCTCGTAGATGTGGTGCCGGGTGACGAGGCCGTCCTCGACCGTGAGGTGCAGGGCGAACCTGGACCGGTAGGCGCGTCCGGTGGAGCGGGCGGTCTGGCGGATCTCGCCGAGGACGACCGCGTCGTCGCCGTCCACGAGGACGCGTTCGATCACGGTGCCCGCCTCTTCGGGCACGTGGTGCTCGGCGATCTGCCGGAAGTGGGCGCCGGCGTCGGCGCGGGTGGCGCGGTGCCGGATCCACGGTGTGGCGGCGCGCCCGTGCTCGGCTTCCGGCCAGTCCAGTTTCCAGTCGCTGTGCTCGGCGTACATCTCGGCGATGCGCGCGGAGTCGCCGTCGCCGATCCGACGCAGCAGTTCTTCGACGACCTGGCGGGTGGACATGGGGTGTACCTCCTGATCGGAAACCTGCGGCGGGATCACATCCTTCCCGATACGCCCCACACGGCGCGATAACCTCACAGGTAACGAATCTCATGACAGACAATCGCATACGTGGGCTCTCAGGGACATTTCGCACCTCGGCCACGCACGGGAGACGGCGGCCGATCCACGCCGGTCACCTGGGTGACGGTCAGGGCCACTGCGGCGGTCGCGGCGACGGCGACGGCGTCCGCGTCCGGGTTCCAGTCGCCTGCTAACTTCATGGTCTGTACGGCAAATGTTTGCTTTGTGCGCTGGAGAGGCCACATGCACGGACGCATCCCCTGGTACGCCCACACGACCCTGACTCCGGAGCAGCGCGCGGTCTATGACGAGATCGTGGCCGGACCACGCGCCGGCGGGCCCTTCCGGCTGACCGACCCGGCCGGGCGGCTCGAAGGGCCGTTCAACGCGATGCTCACCGCCCCGGGCGTCGGCGGCCCCCTCCAGCGGCTCGGCGCCGCCATCAGGTACGCCACCTCCCTGCCGGACCGCTCGCGGGAGATCGCCATCCTCGAGGTCTCCGCGGTGCGCCGCTGCGACTTCGAGTGGTACGCGCACGAACGGGTCGGCCGCGGCGTCGGGCTCACCGAGGAAGAGCTGGCCGCCCTCTCCACAGGGGCCGACGCCGTCACCTTCGACGAGGCCGAGCGCACCCTCCGGGCGGTCTGCCGGGCGCTTCTCACCGACCGCTCCCTCGACGACGCCCTCTACGCCCGCGCCGTGACCGACCTCGGCGAGCCCATGCTGTACGAGCTCGTCATCCTCGTCGGCTACTACGACACCCTCGTCCTGTCGCTCAGCGCCTTCCGCACTCCCCTCCCGGCCGGTGAGCCCCCGGTCTTCGACCGTCCCGCGCCCGAGCGGGAACCCGAAGGTGACCAGCGAACCGGACTTTAGCCACAAGGCCACCGCTCTCCGGATCGACCGGCTCCATCTCGGGCTCACCCAGCAGAACGGCATCACCCCGGTGATCCTCGCGCCGGCCGCTTCCGTCCACACCCGTGTGAACTCCTGGCCGCCTCGTGGAGTCTCACTCGTGGAGAACATCACGAAACGGGGATCCGCCATGTTGCGCCAGCTCGCCGCCGCCACCGCACTCGCGGTCGGCGTCACCGCCCTGACCACCCTGCCCGCCATCGCCGCTCCCTCTTCCCCCAGCCCGGCTTCCCCCGCCGCCGCCACGACGGAGGTCCTGTACGGCTACGCCTGGGCCGACGGCAGGAACGCCCTGCGGATCACGCCGGCGAAGGCGACCATGGTCAAGGAGTACGGGATCCGGCGTTACCGGCTCACGCCCATCCCGGGCGCGAAGGAGCGGCGGGTCGTCTACTCCGGCGCCAGGTTCCGCAGGATCACCGCCGCCTGCGATCTGAAGGAGACCGAGGGCGTCGTCCGGCTCGACCGCAAGGGCCTGGGCACGACCAGGTGCGACGCCGCCGACCTCGCCTTCGTGCTGAAGCTCGGGCCGGCGCCGGTGCGGATCTCGCTGGGCGCGACGACGGTGGTCCACGAGTTCCTCCCGACGCCCAGGAAGCCGCGCGCCGCCTACGGCACGATCAAGCGCGTGAACGACACCACGGTGATCTTCACGAAGGGCCGGACCTCGACGCGGCTCCACTACACCCTGGCCGACTTCCACCGGGTCACCAGGAAGTGCGGCGACCGCTGGCTGGCCAATCACACCGACGCCGACCGCGACGGGCTCGGCACCCGGGCGTGCGACACGGCGTCCTTCACCCGGGCGCTGAAGCGGGCCGAGTATCCGGTCCTGGCCAAGGTCGCGTACGACCCGGTCAGCAGGCAGTTGCTGGAGGCCTGGGAGATCTTCGGCGACGCCTAGACCCCCGTCACGGGTCACTCCGGGCGGCGAGCAACCTCTCGATCCGGTCCAGCCGGGCGTTGAGCGCGGTGATGTCCTCTTTGGTGGCGCCCTCCTCCTCGGGACGCAACTCGACCAGCAGCGAGCCGCCCGGCTCCAGCGTCACCCGCGAGATGTCCGCGACGCGGTCGCCGCCCTGCCGCTTGATCGCCACGTCGAGGTCGGCGAGCCGCAGGCCCAGCCGCCTGACCGTCTCGATGTCGTAGGCGCCGTCATGGGCGATCACGGCCGGCCTGCCCTCCAGCAGGCCGGCCAGCCGGCCCCACCGGGCCGCGGCGTGCACCACCGCGGCGTTGGCCACGAGCAGCACGAACGCGCCGAAGACCGCCCCGCCGACCGAGTTGTCGGGGCCGATGATCGCGTTCTGCACGACGTTGGACAGCAGCAGCATGACCACCAGGTCGAAGGTGTTGAGCTGCGCGATGTCCCGTTTCCCGACCAGCCGCAGCAGGACCACGAGGCTGAGGTACACCAGCACGGTGCGGATGGCCTTCTCAGTCAGGGGGATGCCGCTGATCAGCAGTTCGTTCCACATCGCCGGATTCCTTCCCGGTCCATCTGACCACACCGGCGGCGCCCTGGCCGAACTTCGCGGGCTCAGGGGGACGGCGGGAGATAGGTGACGAACCAGTCGGCGGCCAGGTCGGCGACCTGGTCGAGCGTGCCGGGCTCCTCGAACAGGTGCGTGGCGCCGGGCACGATCTCGAGCCGGGTCGCGCCGGGCATCCGGCGCTGGGCCTGGAGGTTGAGGTCGATGACGATCGGGTCGTCTCCGCCGACGATGAGCAGGGTGGGGCACTCGATCCGGACGAGGGAGTCTCCGGCCAGGTCGGGCCGCCCGCCCCTGGAGACGACGGCGCGCACGGTGTCGGGACGGTGCGCGGCGGCCACGAGCGCGGCGGCGGCGCCGGTGCTGGCGCCGAAGAGGCCGATGCCGAGGCCGGCGAGGCGGGGATCGGCCATGGCCCAGTTGGTCAGGCAGGTCATCCGGCCGGCGAGCAGGTCGATGTCGAAGCGGAATTCGCCGGTCAGGGAGTCGCGCCGGTCCTCCGCCACGGTGAGCAGGTCGGCGAGGACCGTGGCCAGACCGGCGTCCTGGAGGCGCGCGGCGACGTGGCGGTTGCGCGGGCTGTGGCGGCTGCTGCCGCTCCCGTGGGCGAAGAGCACCACCCCCTTGGGCTCGGCGGGCACGGCCAGATCGGCCTCCAGGACAGCGTCGGCCACGTGCACCCGTACGCTCTCTTCCACCCTGCCCACCTCGCTGTCAGCCCTGTGACCTGCTGTGACTTTCTCAGCGTACGCCTCACGACCTATTCACTATATTTAGTACATGCTAAATTCGGCGATTCTGGCGTTTCTCCGTACGGGGCTCGAATCATGACCGAAACGGACAGCTTCGTGACCGCCGTGGGCGACCTCCTCGCGTCGTGGAACCTGCCGCACGCGACCGGCCGCACGTACGGGCTGCTGCTCGTCACGGACGAGCCCCTCTCGCTGGACGCCATCGGCGACGAGTTGCGCCTCAGCAAGGGCGCGGTCAGCACCGCCGTGCGCCAGCTCGTGTCGTGGGGCCTGGCCCGCACCATCCCGCGGCCCGGCAGCCGGCGCCTGGTCGTGGAGGCCGCCGGCGGGATCGAGTCGCTCCTGGAGGCCGGCCACGCCCGGGCCCGCACCCTCATCGGCACCCTGCGACAGGGCCGCGAGCTGGCCCAAACTCCGGCGACGCGCGAACGGCTGGACAGCGTCGTCGGCCTGTTCGAGAGCTACGTCGCCGTCGGTGAGGACATGCTCGCGCGGCACCGCGAGTCACGCCCCTGAGGGCGCGATCAGTCCCACATCCGGGTGGACAGGACGAGGGGGTAGCCATCGGTGCCGCTTGCCGGACATATCGGGCTTTTGGCCTTCGTCCCGGTCTTACCTGGGTCGTGACGGGGAGTCGTGGTTCTGCCTTACTGGATGGGCGTAGGTCTCACGACTACTCGGGAGCGACGATGGCCGAACCGCTCACCCTGGCCGGGCGGGCCGTACACGAACTCCTGGACAGGAGGGCGGTGCGCCTGGCCCGCGAGCTCGTCCGCGAGTTCGTCGAGGAGATCCCCGTCTACCGGCAACTGCCCGCGGAGGAGATCGCGGGCGACATCGAGCGGATCACCGTGCACAACCTGAGGCTGGTGGCCAGGATGTTCCGCGACCGCAGGGCGCCCACCTCGGCGGAGCTGGAGCCGCTGCGGACGTCGGCGGCGCGCAGGGCGCAGGAGGGCGTGCCGATCGAGGCGATCCTGGCCGCCTACCACCTGGGGGCGGCCAGGATCTGGGACCACGTGTTCGCCGGCGCCCGCGAGGAGGACCTGCCCGACGCGCTGGACGCCGGCCGGCTGATGCTGCGTTACATCGAGTCCGTGACGGCCGCGGTGTGCGGCGCCTACCAGAGCGAACGCGAGAGCCTGGTCAGCCAGGACCAGCACGCCCGGCACGCGGCCGTCTCGGCGCTGCTCAGCGGCGAGCCCCTGGCCACGGCGGGGATCCGGTTCGCCGCCCGCTACCTGGTGCTGAACGTGACGTTCGGCTTCCACCCCGACGAGCGGTCGTCCTCGGTGGCGGGGCGGCGCAAGCTGCGCAGGATCGGCGACTCGTTGCAGAAGTTCGCCGCCGAGCCCGTGCTGTCACTGCTGGACCCCGGCGGCGGGCTGATCCTCGTGCCCGACCTCGACTGGTGCACGGCCGAGGCGCTGGTGGCCGGGATGGGCGACGCGGCCGGGGTGGAGGTGCGGGCCGCGGGCGAGGTGGCCGCCCCGGAGGGGGTGGCGGCCGCCGCCCGGCTGACCCAGGAGATCCTCGACCTCGTCCAGCTCTTCCAGCACCCGCCGGGGCTGTACCGGCTGGCCGACGTACTGCTGGAGTATCAGCTGACCCGGCCGAGCCAGGCGACGGAGGGCCTGGCCGGGCTGCTCGACCCGCTGACCGGCAACCCCGACCTGCTGCGGACGCTCACCGTCTACCTGGAGACCGGGCTCGACCGCAGGCGCACGGCCGAACTCCTGCACGTCCACCCCAACACGGTCGACTACCGGCTCCGCCGGGCCGTGAGCCTCACCGGGCTGGACCCGGTCGACCCGGCGGACCTGCAGTCCATCGGCGCGGCGCTGACCGCGCGCCGCGCCAGAGGACGGTGAGCTCCTCCGCGCTCCTGAACGCTCCTACACGCTCCTAGACGGCCGCGCGCACGGCCTGGGTGACGATGGCCGCGAAGTTGCGCATGCCGAGCGCGTTGGGATGGAACGGAGTCGCCGCGGTCGTGGGGATGTACGGCTCGATCCAGCGGACGCCGGACGACTTGCACGGGTCGTGGCCCTCGCTGGGCGTCTGCAGGTCGATGAAGCCCACGCCCTGGGCGGCGGCCTGCTGGGCGAGCGCGAGGTTGAAGTAGGCGATGGTGGCGCGGATGTAGTTGGCGTCGGCCCTGAACACCGGCACCCTCGGCCAGCAGCCGTCGACCGGCGCGTAGGTGGCGTAGCCGACCACGAACACCCTGGCCTGCGGGGCGCGCTGGCGGATGTCGCGGATCAGCTGGTCCAGCTTCGGCCGGAGCGCGTCGGTGGCGTCGCGCCAGGAGTCGCGCCCGTTCTGCTGGTAGTCGTCGTTGCAGGGGTCGCCGGGCAGCAGCAGGTTGAGACAGTCCTCGATGAAGCCGGTCAGGCCGACGTCGTTGGCGCCGATCTGCACGGTCACCAGCGTAGTGCTCGACGACAGCGCGTTGAGCTGGGGCGGCATCGAGCCGAGGTCGGTCTCCTGCGACTGGTACATGTCCTTGGTCTTGGCCCCCGAGCAGGTGACGTCCTTCAGGGAGCCGCCGAGGTTCTGCGAGGTCAGGTGGGCGTAGTTGTGGTCGGAGCGGAAGCAGCCCAGCTCGGGCAGGATCTGGTTGGGGATGAGCGGCCCGGCGGCGGCCGAGTCGCCGAGCGCGACGTACGACTCGGCGGCGGCGTGCGCCATGGGCGTGAGGCCGAGGGGAAGCAGGAGGGCGGTGGCGAGGAGGACTAATCGGCGGAACATGGTGACTCCCTAACGTCGGAAGGGGCCGGTGACTTCGTAGGTGACGCCGCCCGTGCCCGCCGTCTCGCCGCTGGTGCCGCGCTGCGAGGAGAAGTACAGGCGGGAGCCGTCAGGGGAGAACGCGGGACCGGTGATCTCGGAGCTGCCGTGACCGTCGAGCCGCATGACCGGCGCGACGATCCGATCCGGAGTGATGATGTTGATCTCCATGTTGCCGCCGTCCTCGGCCACGTAGAGGTCGCCCCCGCGGGTGCCGGTGATGTTGTCGACCCCGTCGAGGGTGCCTCCGCCGTCGTAGATCGAGGAGAGCGTGCCGGCGACCGCGTCGTACGCCCACACCTTGCGGTCGCCCTTGGCCGTGAAGTAGCAGACGCCGCCGGCGTAGTGGCAGCCTTCGCCGCCGTCGAAGTGCAGGGCGGAGCTCACCTGGTGCCGGGTCTGCCGCTCGAACACGCCGGGCGACGGGTCGGGGACCTGGCGCCACACGACGCCCTCGCACAGCACGTCGAGCCGGCCGCTCGACAGGTCACCCCAGGTGTTCGGCCGGAACCGGTAGAGGCAGCCGTCGTTCTCGTCCTCGGTGAGGTAGATGACCTGGTGGTCGGCGTCGCAGGCCGCGGCCTCATGCTTGAACCGGCCCATCGCCGAGCGCGCCTGGGCGGAGCGGGCGCCGTACGGGTCGGTCTCGTAGACCCTGCCGCGGAAGATCTCCTCACACGACAGCCAGGTGTTCCAGGGGGTCGCGCCGCCCGCGCAGTTGAGGTTGGTGCCGTCGAGGATCCGGTACGCCCGCTCGATCGAGCCGTCGGCCCGGAACCTCAGCGCCGAGGCCCCGCCGACCAGCGGCACCTCGGAGTTGGACACGTAGATCCAGCCGGTGCCGTTGGCGAAGCAGGCGCCGCCGTCGGGGGCGGGATGCCACAGGATGCCGCCCACCGACCGGCCCGACCGGGCCACGACCCGGCTGGTGAAACCGGCGGGCAGGGCCATGCCGTTGGCGTCGGGCGGGCCGAGCGGTCCGTACGGGCTCGCCCCGGCCCAGGCGGGCGCCGCCGCCTGCCAGAGCGAGCCGGAGAAGGCGGCGGCGGACATGGCGATGAGGAAGGTGCGTCGCTCCATGGGAATCTCCCGTGATCAGTGGAGTTCCCCCACACCATCCGCCGCCGCCTGCCGTCCGTGAATTGGGCGGCGCGGTAAATCGCGGCGGCCATTCTTGTGACCCATCACATAGCCGTCCGGCGGCTGCTGAGAACCGCCCGGGGACACGGGCGGTTCTCAGCCAACCGTTCTCAGCCAACCGTTCTCAGCCGACCGTTCTCAGCCGACCGTTCTCAGCGGACCGTACTCAGACGGCTGTTCTCAGACGGGCACGCCGAGGCGTCTGATCCGGATCCGGTCCACGCGCTTGGCCGGCTCCAGCACGATCGTGCGGGCCTCCGGCGGCACGTGACGCAGGTCGTGTGTGATGAGGATCGTCGTCCGGCCCGCCATGAGCCGGCGCAGCGGAGCCATGACGCGCGCGGCCGTGGCCTCGTCCAGCCCGGTCATCGGCTCGTCGAGAACGAGGACGGGCGCGTCGCGCAGCAGCGCCCTGGCGATGGCGATGCGTTGCCGCTGGCCGCCGGAGACGAGCCGCCCCCGCTGACCGAGCGGCGTCTCGTACCCGCGCGGCAGCGTGGAGACGAAGTCGTGCACCCCGGCCAGCTCCGCCGCCTGGATCACGTCGTCGAGCGAGGCGGCGGGGCGACCGTAGGCGATGTTCTCGCGCACGCTGCCCGAGAACAGCAGGCTCTCCTGGTGCAGGATGGTGACGTTCTCCCGCAGGGAGGCCCGGGTCACCTCCCGGATGTCGACGCCGTCCAGCAGGATGCGTCCCGTGCTCGGGTCGTAGAACCTGAGCAGCAGCTTGGTCAGCGTGGACTTGCCCGCCCCGCTCGGCCCGGTGCAGACGATGAGCTCGCCGGGGTCGGCGGTGAACGACAGGTGGTCCAGGGTCGGCCGCCTGCGGTTCGGATAGGTGAAGCCGACGTCGTCGAACTCGATCCGGCCGCGGCTCCGGGCGACGAGGGGCGCGGCGACGGGACGGTCGGTGACGGTCGGCCGGGCGTCGAGGATCTCCAGGACCCGGTCGGAGCCCGCCGCCGCCTCCGACACGGTGAGCGCGATCTGCCCCAGGCTCTGCACGGCCGGGTAGAGCATCGCCAGGTAGGCGGCGAAGGCGAGCAGGCCGCCCAGAGTGAGGCGGCCCTCGGCGATCTCCCAGGCGCCGAAGCCGAGGACGACGATCAGGCAGACGGTCTCGATGACCTGCACCAGAGGCCCGTACATGCCGGACAGCCAGGCCTGTGACATGTTGGCCCGCAGCCAGCCGTGGCCCTCGCGGTGCAGGCGGCCGGACTCGTTCTCCTCGCGGTTGTAGGCCTGCACCAGCGGCTGGTTGGCCAGGCTCTCCTCGATGACGCTGTTCATCGCGCCGTTGCTGCGGCGTTCGTACGCGGCGGCCGTCCTGAACCGGGCGGCGAAGAGTTTGGAGACCACGAGGAACGCCGGGACCAGCGCCATGGTGATCAGGGCGAGGTCCCACCGGACGAAGAAGGCGGCGCCGGCGAAGAAGACGACGCTGGCGACCGTGGTGACCAGTTTGACCAGTCCGGAGCCCACCAGTTCCTCGATGGCCTCGATGTCGTCGGTGAGCCTGGCCATCAGGTCGCCGAGCCGCCGGTTCTCGAAGTAGTCGGGTGTCAGTGTCTGGACGTGGGCGAACACGCGATCGCGCAGGGACAGCAGGAAGCGTTCGGCGCCGAGGGCCGTCGTGTACGTGCCCCCGAAGGAGGTGAGTCCGGCGACGGCGGCCAGGCCCAGCCACGCGGACGCGGGAGCCCAGAACGCCGCCAGGTTCCTGGTGGTGAGCACCTCGTCGGTGATGTGACCGAACAGGCCGATCGCGGCGACCTCACAGAGTGCGGCCAGGACCGCGAGGACCGCGCCTGCCGCGAACAGCAGGCGCAGACCGCGGGTCCCGGGCCAGAACTCCCGGAAGGTCCGGCGCAGGGTGACCGCCGGCGCGAGCGTCGAACGGTCTCCCCTGCCGGACAGCGAGAACGAGAGCCGGCGGGTGACCCGCCGGCTCTCACGTGTTCTGGCTACCACCACCACCGCCGGCGCCATCCGCAGCCACAGCCGCCTCCGCACCAGCGGCGACGGCGGCAGCAGCCTCCGCGCCTCCACCATCCGGTCTGGAATCCGTTGCGAGCCATCTCTCCTCCTCCAGTGATGAGGATCTTTCCAAAAGGGACGCTAGCACCCATATCGATACAAATCACTACTAATCGGCCCGATTAAATGAGACTTGACCGGCGGCCCCAGGAAGAAAGGCTGGTTGCGTATTAGCGGTAAATGGCCTGTAAACAATCTTCGACGTGGTCCATACGAACGGCACGAAAAACGGCCTTCGGCGCCGCGTTCGTTCTGGATGGCCGCGCGGGCAAGGGATGCCGACTTTGGTTGAACATTAAACACGGCCATTTACCGGCAAGTAGAGGCCCTCGGGAGCGGTCGCGGAGGTTTACCCGAGGCGGGAAGTGACGGCACTTTTGTCGCGCGGAGAGCGTCTTCGCCCGGCGAGTGGGCAGGAGGCCGACATGGCTGAGTTCCTGACCGACATCACGACCATCCGCGAGCGGGCCCGCGCCGAGATCGACAAGGGTCCTATCACCGACGCCTACGGCGCCGACCTGGCACGCGTCATCCAGGTCTGCAACGAGGCCCTGGCCACCGAACTCGTCTGTGTCCTGCGCTACAAGCGGCACTACTACACCGCCTCCGGGATCCAGTCGGAGTCCGTCGCCCAGGAGTTCCTGGAGCACGCCGGCGAGGAGCAGCAACACGCCGACAAGCTGGCCGCCCGGATCGTCCAGCTCGGCGGGGAGCCCGACTTCAATCCCGACACGCTGACCAGCCGGGCCCACTCCCACTACGACGGGAGCCTCGGCCTGATCGACATGATCAAGGAGGACCTGGTCGCCGAGCGCATCGCCGTCGCCAGCTACACCGAGATCATCCAGTGTATCCATTCAGGCTCGTTGTTGATCGTGTCTGGTTTGGGGTAGACGCGCCGGTTTCGCAGTGATTGTGGATGTTGTCAGGCAAGGATCGTAGTTTGAGCTCGTGTCCGACCCCCGGGACCCCAGCCGTGAGGAACTGCTGGCTGC
>NZ_JBEZFS010000054.1:0-42651 GCF_040649575.1 Nonomuraea sp. NPDC048916 | reverse complement strand
CAGCACCTGAAGCTCCTGGTTGCGACGGTGATGGTTGTGGTGATCAACCCGTCTACCAGGAGCTTCTTTGCGCCACCTGCCGAACATCAGCATCGCGATCATGCTGTGATCAGGGCACGCGTCCAGGAGGTTGGAAAACGTTCACTGAGGGACGCTGCGAAACAGTGACACGGTTGTGACTTCGTGGCTGATTGCGCTAGCGAAAATCTGTTCATCAAGCGCTATATCTCTGAGTGCAGTTAGTACATACTCTCGAATTTCGAGCTTCGCGAGCTTTTCATAGTAGGTGTCATCCTGTCCTAAAGAGAAGAATTCGTCACCCAACTGAACAAAGCCAGTTGGAACTGGTGGGCGTGCGCTGGCTAAGCTCTCGGTGCCAATTTTTACTTGTCCGACCTCATGCAGGTTTTGTGCCCTATCTCGGTAATATAGGTCGAAGAGTGTCTTGAACCCATAGTCGTCCCAAGAATCCGGTACGAGGATGAGCTCTTCATCGCCGCGTTGTGAAGGTCGCTGGCGGCTGGGCAGCGCAACGAACGGGACGCGGACTTGGCGGGCTGTCGAGCCAACATTGGACCGAGCAAGCCGAACCACTTCGAAAGGGCCGAACGCTTCGCGAAGACGGTTAACCAGGATCAGCGCGGCTCGATCGCCTGCTGGGACCAGCCCGTAGCTAGGAGCCCATGAGGGAACGCTGGCAGCACGCTGGACAAGAAGAACGGGCTTCCGTTGCTTCGACGCGAACTCACCCGCAGCTCTCTGCATGGCCTCACGCTGGTCGGTGCGCTTTACGACAAAGACCATGAGGGCAGCGTTCATCGCGCGTTCGGACTGACCGCTCCGGACGCTGATGTTGCCAGCCTTGCTAGCGTAAGTGGGGTAGACGTGCTCAGCGTCAAGCTCGGTGAGTTCTGCGAGGAGCTGCTCCAGCTCGCGGTATTTGCTAACGCTGGGAGTAGAATGCCTCACTGGCTCAAGGATGTGGCTGAGTTGCTGCAGGCGTTCCTCGACAGTCACAGGCGTCAGACTAGCGGTCGTGATCAGCTGCCGACAGTCCCGAGGATGGCTAATGCTACCTGGCGGTCGCGGCTGTAGGTGTCGAAGAGGACACTGAATCCGCCATGTGTTCGATATGCGACTTGAGCGCCAGCGCAAACGGTTCCGGGTGGCGAAGCCGGCTCTTCATGAGGCGATTGTAAAAGCCCGTTGTCGCTCTGAGGCTGAGCGGTACCGCAGCGTCAGCGTTCACGAGGTCGAGTAGGTGCTGATAGGTGTTCTTCTCTGGCCAGAGGCTGAGGTCAACGGTCCAACGTTCGCCAGTCTTGCCCCATGCTGCGTTTGGCCAGCGTGTTCCTTGAGGCAAAGGGGATGACTGCGCTGCGAGCGGAATACCCGGTTGAGAGAGGCGGCGCCCAAGCCACTCTGCAACCCCTACGGTTACAGCATTGCCGACGAGCTTCCAGCGGAGACTCCCCCGCGCTTGTCGCTGTGCCGGTTCGGTCCACCCGCGGGGGAACCCCTGCAGAGCCTCCGCGTCCTCAATCGTGGGTGTCACGATGGCCCGGCCAGGGGCGGCATCACGGATCCATATGGCCGGTGACGACGGGATGCCAAGCCCGGATCCACCCTTCAGCGTCGGAACTGCATCTTGAGCCCAGCCCAGGCCTGTGTTGCCCTCAGTCCAATAGAAGCCATGCGCGTCTTCTCGATAGTGATCTTCTGGGAGATCCCCAGCGTCATCTGCCAGTAGGACGCTGCGCGGATCATCTCTTCGTGAGGCCACGAGGATCACTCTCTGGCGCCGCTGCGGGACGCCTGTAAACCTTGAGTCCACCAAGCGATAGGCCCAGGTGTACCCCAAACGCTCAAACTGGGAGACGAGGTACTCCATTGCTGTTCCGCGGTCGAGAACCAGCATGTTACGGACATTCTCTATGACCACCCAGCGAGGTGAGGCTTCCTCGAGGAGCTTGAAGAGATGCTTGATCATGCCTGATGCTGCGCCGTGGATACCAGCTGTGCGGCCAGCCTGGGACAGATCTGTGCATGGAAAGCCCGCTGTCACGATGTCCACTGCGGGTAGCGCTTCGAGTGTCTGGATGTCATCGTGCAGTTCGACGTCTGGGAAGTGATGCTGCAGCACCGCCTTCGCTGGCTCCCACCACTCACACAGCAGTTGAGTGTGCATGCCAGCCGCCTGAAGGCCGCGTTCGACTCCACCGATGCCTGCGAAGAGGCCAGCAACGGAGAGAGCATGAGGAGTAGCGGCGTTTCCAGGCATGGCGAGAATCATCGCACGTCGGACTGACAACGGAGGACGTCGGACTGACAACGAAGGTAGGAGCATCCGGTCCGCAGTCGACTGCCTGGCGTCGGATCGAGTGGAGCGGCTTTGGGCTGGAGCAGCCATGGGGTGAGAGATCGGGACCCGTACACTGGCCGGAATCGGGTTGACTTCTGGCCTGCCCGTAACAGCCCTATGCGGTTGACTCGCTTTGACGGAGATCCCAGATCGAGGACTCGCTCCCAGTTCTAGGTGTCTGCTCAGTGGACGTCGGCGCATGGGCGGCGCGGCCGCGACCGGCCGAAGAGCCGCAGCGCGGCTGGCGACCGCCCACGCGCGGCGGGCCGCCGCAGGTGGCACGCCCTTGAAGACGTAGAGAAAGTCCTCATCCACTCGAACTACATAGCCTCTGACCTGGATTTTTGTGGCGATGCTCTCCGGAGTCAGTATCGGGTGATGCTTGGCGTTGGCGTTGGCGTTGGCGTTGGCGTTGGCGCTCGGAGTCGGCGTGCTGGTCTTGCGCTTCAGCCGATGTGTGGCCCGTGCCCGTCGAGGTAGTGGGCGATCCGTAGGCGCATTGACCGGTCCATCCGGTACTGCGTTACTTCACCTCTTGGCACCCATCGGACCTCGCGGGACTCCTGGCTAGGTGTCGGTTCGCCGCTGACGACTCGGGCTGTGAGGACGATGGAGAACTCTTGCCGGACCTCGCCGTTGCTGGTGTAGAGGATGACGTGCTTGGGGTCGCTGTATGTGCCAACGAATCCGGTGATCTCGCAGCTGACGCCGGTCTCTTCGAGGGTTTCCCTGATGGCCGCGGCTGGGATCGACTCGCCGAGGTCGATGGCTCCGCCGGGCAGAGCCCAGTTGCCGTTGTCCGAGCGGCGAATCAATAGGACGTCACCGGAGGTATTGGTGACCATGACGTTGACGGAGGGCACGAGGCTGTTCGCGGCTGGTGCATGGGGGTCGTCGTAGAAGTCGATCCTGCCGGCCATGAGCGCGAGCTTACCCCGGTAGGGCCTCAGGAGTCCGTGGGGTCGGCTGGGCTGACGAAGCTACCGAGGTTGGGCACGGTGTAGAGCAGGCCTTCGTCTCGGAGCTGGCGGATGGCCTTGCGGATGGTGTCGCGGGCTACGCCGAACTCCTGGACGAGCCGGACCTCGGACACGAGGTACTTGGGCTGATACTCACCACTGGTGATGCGCGTGCGGAGCACGTCGGCGATCTGCTGCCAGCGGGGCCGGTCTGGCTCGAAGTCCATCACGTGTCTAAGGGTAGAAAGGGGGCACCACGGGCCTTCACTCGCCTCCTGGTATCTATCGGAATCCCTCGTTATCTCCTCTGATCTAATGGGATCCCTAGGGGTAGACAGGCTTCTCTCTTCGCTTCTAGCCTGATGTCATGTCGACGCCCATCTATGACCTCGACGCGCTACGCGTCACGTTCCCTGACTGGTCGTTCTTCCGCAGCGACGCGGGCGTGTTCTACGCGACCAGGCGCGGGGTACGGCTGCGCAACGCGGAGATTGACGCGGGCCTCCAGCAGACGGTGAGCGCCGATGACGTGGCCACGTTCGTCGCGCTGCTGCAAGAGCAGCGGGCCCGGGGGTGATGTTGTGCCCGCGCCGAAATTCGTGACGGACTATCACGGTCTGCACGCGGCTGCTCCGCAAGCGGAGGCTAAGCCGGTCGAGTGGGAGCGGAGCCTGCCACGTGCCGGGCGAGTGCGGATCCGGGAGCACACCTGTATCTGTCGGCGTCCTCTCTTCGAGCTGTGTACGGCGGGCGGGTTGTGGTTCGTCCGGCGGATTTCAGGCGGACGTCCCTCAGAGGTCGTCGAAAGCACCTGGATGTCCGCCAAGGCCGTCCAAGACCTGTGGTCGCAGATCTTGGCTGGTCAGGCGCGATGACTCGGCGCCAGCGCTTGCCAGGTGAAGAAGCCGCTGGCGATGCGCCGTGCCGCCTCGTGGGGTGTCGTCTGGTCGGTGCGGATGCGCAGCGGGAAGATGTCACCGTCGTGGGCCTGGAGGTCGGACAGCGTTTCATCCCAGGCTCGCAGGCGTTCGCCCGTGTTGTGGTCGCCTCGTTGGCGGGACCGCTGTTCGCAGATATCGCGAGGCATCCACAGCAGGGTGACCCACCATGGGTGGGATTCCATGAGGCACCGGATGTCGGGGACGTTGCCCATGTGGACGATGGGCACCTGTCCGGCCTGGCTCAGTTCCTCGACCCTGTGGCGGTCGACGGCATAGGTGTTGCCGTAGCGGTAGGTCTCGACCAGCAGCCGTCCGGCGGCCCGCAGCTCTCCCAACTGCTCGATGGTGACGAAGTCGTACTCGCTGCCGCGCCGGTTGCCGGCCTTGAGCTTGCGCAGTAGGGCGAAGCGTGGATCGAGTGCGTTCAGGGCGGCAGTAACGGTGCTCTTGCCGCTGGCGGGCGGGCCGTACAGCACGATGCCCTTCACGCCAAGATCCGTTTCAGCGTCTCGCGGGTCTGGTCGGCGAGGCTGATCGCGGCCCCCAGACGGTTGTCTACGGTGATGTGCGCGGTCACCGGGCTGGTGTCTGTGTTGATGCCGCTGACGTACGTCTCCCAGTTCTTGAGCTTCCACGCGTCACGAGGGGCTCCGCGGAACTCGATGTACTCGCGCATGGACGCGACATCGCAGCGCACCCACACCACCGCCACATCGATGCCCTTGGCCGCGCACCGATTCGTCAGCCGCGACACCCAGTCGGGATCGGCCAGTTCGGCGATGAACGGCGCGGACAGGATGGCTGATGTCCCCACCTTCAGGTTGTCGAACGCGGTCTCCATCAGGCACCGGTACTCCAGGGGCCGGACCTCGCGTAGGTACAACTCCGTGTGCCGGTCATGCGGATCGCCGCCGAGGGAGACGAGCAGCCGTTCGACCATGGCGCGGGTCAGCGAGTCCTTGTCCAGGAACGCCCACCCCGTGATGTCGGACAGGAAGCGGGAGAACTCCGTCTTGCCCGATCCGGCATAGCCGCCCACGAGCGCCAGGATCGGTTTGGGGCTGCCCTGGCCGTGTCGGCGTCGCCACGCGTCCACGACGCGATTGAGTAGGGCGTTCTGCTCGCCGTTGGATGGGGTGCCGGAGACTTTCACGAGGGTCTGTTCGATGACCTGGGCAGCAGCGTTGTCGGCGGCAGGGTCAGATGGCTGAGGCAAATCCGAGATGGAATTTTCCACTTCGGGTATTTCGCCGGGAAGCGGCAGGCGGAAACCAAGCGCCGGCTCGGTTGCCTGGTATAGGAGGCAATAGGCGCGCCGGTAGTGAGGTCCTGGATATACCGATCCCTGTTCGTGTGCCCAGAGTGTCTGGAAGTTGGCGGCCGGCGCGGTCAGGCCGTGTCGGTGGGCGACCTGGCGGAGCTGGTCACCTGCGGCTTCGAGGGTGAGGCCGTGCGCTTCGCGGTGCTGGCGCAGGATCATGGGTTGCCATCCGGGGCGGTGAATTGTCTTCATCGCATCCTTTTGTGCGCTTTGAGGGGGCGGGCGCGTGTAAGTGCATGTGTAACCGCCGTGCAGGCAGCAATGCAGAAGCTTAGCTAACGCTCTGTGATACTCAACGGCGCGAATGCGCGATGAACTTACGGCATCCCCGCCGGGATAACGACCGACCAGAAAAGGGGTGCCGGGAGTGACCACAAACGAGCGGATTTTGGACGAGCTTCAGGCCATCCGGTCTGAAATGGAGGAGTTGGCCTTCCGGGTCAGCGAGATCGCTTCGGCCCTGGGAACACGGCCTTCTCCAGATCGGCGATCCGGTCGCCGAGAACCGCCATCGTGTGCCGCATCTGAGCGAGCTGCTCCATGACCGCCGAAGAGCCGGCTCCCTCATCGCCGGCTCTCGCCTCGGCGGCGGCCGCGACCGTGGCGGCGTCCTCGCGGACGAACACGCCCTTGCCCTGCTGGCCCACGATCAGGTTCTCGGTACGCAGCACGCTGATGGCGGCTTTGACCACGCTGGCGGACACGTCGTAGCGCTGGCAGAGCTGGGCGGTGGAGGGCAATGCAGCGCCGGGCGCGAGTGAGCCCGTCCTGATCTGCGTGCGCAGGTCGTCGGCTATCTGGAGATAGCCGGGCCGACCGGTCTTCTCGACCATGCGAAGCCTTCCGCGAGGGTGTCTGCCCCTTCAGTTCAGCACAGCCCACCTGACATGCCAACCAAGTCTGCGTGGAAGCCCTTGACAACTTAGAATCCTAAGCGTTCTATGTATTCATAGAGTTACGACTCAACTACTCAAAGGAACCAACCATGCGTACCGTCCCCATCCCTGTGGACACCAACAAGCTCACCATCACCTGCGTCAAGGCCCCGCGCCCGCGCGTGCTCAACCGCGACACCGGTGAGATCAAGACCGACAAGAACGGCAACACCGTCTACGAGGTGACCGTCTCGGTCGAGGACGAGTTCGGCCGGATCGAACTCGTCAAGATCGGCATCACCGGCGAGCCGCCCATCACCGCCGGAGACCCGGTCAACGCGGTCGGCATGCTCGGCTACGTCTGGGAGATGGCCGGCCGCTGGGGCATCTCCTACCGCGCCACCGCGCTGCTCCCGCTGCGGGAGGCCGCCGATGTCTGACCTGCCCACCTGGGTGCTCGGAGTCCTGGCCGCTGTCGCGGCCGGGCTCTGGGCCTGGCACCGCTGGCACCACCCGTCGTTCTGGCTCGTGATCGGCTTCCCCATCACGGCGATCAGCGTGCGGGCGTCCTGGCGCAAGGTCGCCCTCGGCTGCGGGCTCACGAAGAAGCGGCAGCGCTTCTGGTTCACCACCGTGCCCGGCCTGGTCGCCTCGACCGGCGTCGTGCGGGTGCGCCGCAAGTGGCAGCGCATCGCCGTGGATACCAAGCCGTTCATGTGGCTGCCCATGCCCACCCGGCACGGCTGGCGCGTCACCCTGCACACCCTGGAAGGCCAGATCCCGGCCGACTACGCCGACGTGGCCGAACGGCTGGCGCACTCCTGGGGCGTGCACGCCGTCCGCGTCACCTCCGACAAACCCGGCCGGGTACGCCTGGCCGCCACCATCCGCGACCCACTCGTCAAGGTCGACCAGCTCCCGCCCTCGACCGAGCTGCTCAAGGTCACCGTGGGACGGCTCGAGACCGGCCGCCCGTGGGTCGTCGACTTCCGCACGGTGCCGCACTGGCTGAATGCCGGAGCCACGCAGTCGGGCAAGTCCAACCTGGCCAACGCCCTCATCGTCGGCCTGGCCCCGCAACCGGTGGCGCTGGTCGGGTTCGACCTCAAAGGCGGGGTCGAGTTCACCCCGTACGCGCCGCGGCTGTCGGCTCTGGCCACCACCCGGGCCGAGTGCGGCGGGCTGCTGGATGACCTGGTGACGCTGATGACCGACCGGATGGGCGTGTGCCGGATGACCGGCGCCCGCAACATCTGGCAACTCCCGCCCACCCTGCGACCCGTGCCCGTAGTGGTCCTGGTCGACGAGCTGGCCGAGCTCTACCTGATGGCCGACAAGTCCGAGAAGGACGAGATCGCCAAAACCTCGACCGCGCTGCTGCGGGTGGCGCAGCTTGGGCGGGCGTTCGGCATCTACCTGTTCTGCTGCGGCCAGCGGATCGGTTCCGACCTCGGCCCCGGTGTGACCGCCCTGCGGGCGCAGTGCTCGGGGCGGATCTGTCACCGGGTCAACGATCCGGAGACCGCGACCATGACGCTCGGTGACCTCGACCCGGCCGCGCTGGATTCCGCCCGGGCCATCGCCGCCGAGACACCCGGCGTCGCGATCGTCGCCTCCCAGGACGGCCAGTGGTACCGGGCCCGGTCCTTCTACGTCAGCGAGCAAGCGGCCGAACACGCCGCCCACACCTCCGCCGACCTTGCCCCGGCCTGGGCCGACGTGATGGCCGCCCAGCCATACGAGGCACCCGACTCACAGAACGCCTGACCGGAACAGAGAGAGGAGGAGATTCCTGATGCGCCACTTCGCCGCCTGGCTGCTGGACACCGGCCCCGTCCTGGTCCTGGCCTTGATTGCCGGAGCGGGCTCGTTCACTCACATCCGCGACACCGCCACCGAGCACGGCCAGACCGGCTGGATGGCCTGGGCCATCGCGGTGTGTATCGACCTGACCTGCGTCATGGCCGCCCGCGAACACCAACGCGACAAGAAGACCAGCCGCGTACGGCGCGGCCCGATCTCCTGGCCCGTTCTCGTCCTGACCGGCGGCATCGTCCTATCTCTGGCCGCCAATCTGCAACAGGCTGACCCGACCGTGTGGGGCCGGATCACTGCCGCGACTCCGGCCGCTGCCTTCCTCCTCGCGGTCTCGATGCTGGAGCGCCGCGCCAGCGCTAGCAAGACCCGTCCCGAATCGGCCTCGGACGTCTCGCAGACGTCCCCGTCCTGGACGGCGGCGTCCCCGTCCGTCCCGGGGCGTCCCCAAGCCGTCCCGCCGACGGACCGTCCCGCGCTCGTCCCCGCCCACGAGGACGACCAGGACGGTCACCCCGGCGACGGTCCGACGCCTGACCCGGCGCTCGTCGACTACGCCCGCCGCGTCGCCGACGAACACCACACCGCCCACGGCAAGACCATCACCCCCGACCAACTCCGCACCCGCCTGGGCGTCTCCACCCAACTCGCCGCAGACCTGCTCCGCACCCTGACAACCACACCCAGCCACTGAAAGAGGAACACCATGCCCGTCGCCCACCCGCGCCTTCACCTCATCGTCGGCCTGCACGCCCTGGCCGGATTCCTGGAGGCACGCCCCGACATCCCCACCCCCGACCGGGTCATCGTCCACCACTTCATCCCGCGAGCCGACGACACCGACATGCGCGCCGAGCTCGAACGCCTCGCGGCCCTGCTTGGCACGCCGGTCGACAGCGACGGCGGCCACCTGACCACCTCGCTGACCTTCGGCCCCGTCGAATACCGCGCCGTCGCCATCCTGTCCGCCGCCCGCGCCAGCTACGCAGCCCACGACAGCTACCGCGGCTGCGTCACACCCGACACCCACTGAACTGAGCTGAGGAGACCGACCATGCGCATCCGCCTCGAAGGAAACCGCGCCGAGATCACCCTCGGCATGATCCACCTGCGCGAAGTGTTCACCGTCACCGCGATGTCACGCGCCTACCCCGACCGCTCCCGCCCGCACACCTACCGCGTCTACGTCCGCATCATCCCGCGCAAGGACACCTAACCCATGGACGCCCCGACCGTGCACTACCGCTGCTGCACGTGCAACGGCACCGGCCTGTCCGACGACCAGACCTGCGCCGACTGCCACGGCAGCGGCATCGACAACCACGGCGCCTGAACCGCTGTAGCGCCCCCCGCCTGGCCACACATCCGCCAAGACGTCCGCCAGGCCGGGGGCCATCCCACACCAGATGACTGGATAGGACGGTCCCATCTTGCCCTGCCTTGCCCACCCACACGCCCTCGCCGGACTCATCACCCGGCTCAACGATCCGAACTATGACCGCTGGGCCGCGCAGATCAAGCGCTCCGGCGGCTGTCGACAGCCCATCCACCTGCGCGGCCGAGTCGAGCACTATGACCAGGCCACCGGCCAGCTCCTGCACCGCTACAGCACCACCCGAGAGCCTGACGGCATCCTGCGCGTGCCCCTGCAAGACCCGCCGTGCCTCCCGCTGCCCGGCCTGTGCCGAGACCTACCGGGCCGACACCTACCAACTCGTCCGCGCGGGCCTGGTCGGCGGCAAAGGCGTCCCGGAGACGGTCAGCGCGCACCCGTGCCTGTTCGTCACCCTCACCGCACCCTCCTTCGGGACCGTGCACGTCCGGCGGGAGAAGAACGGCAAGGTCCTGCCCTGCCATGCCCGCCGCGACGCCACCACCTGCCCGCACGGACAGGTCATGTCCTGCACCGACCGGCACACCGCCGACGATCCGCGGCTGGGGGAGCCGCTGTGCGCCGACTGCTACGACTACGAGGGTTCGGTGCTGTTCAACGCGATCAGCCCGGAACTGTGGCGGCGCTTCACCGAAGCCCTCCGCCGGCGCTTCGCCAAACTCTCCGGCCTCACGTTGAAGGCGCTGCGTGAGCAGGCCGTCATCTCCTTCGCCAAGGTCGCCGAATATCAGCGACGCGGGGTCGTCCACTTCCACGCCGTGATCCGCCTCGACGGACCCGACGGCCCTGCCTCACCGCCTCCGGCCTGGGCCACGGCCGACGCCCTCGCTGACGCCGTCCAGCATGCTGCGGGCGCGGTGTCGGCCGAGATCAAGCCGCTGGGCCGTACCTTCCGGTGGGGCACTCAGCTCGACGTCCGCCGCATCACCATGGACGGTGAGCTGACCGAGCAGGCGGTGGCGGCGTACATCGCCAAGTACGCCACCAAAGCCGCCGAATGCGTCGGCACCCTGGATCGGCGCATTCAACCCCTCGACAACCTTGACGCACTCCCGATCCGGCCACACGCCCGGCGGCTGATCGCCGAGTGCATGCGCCTGGGCGCCCTCGACGACCTGGCCGACCTCCGGCTCATCCAATGGGCCCACATGCTCGGCTTCCGCGGCCACTTCTCCACCAAGAGCCGCCGCTACTCCACCACCCTCGGCGCCCTACGCGCCGCACGCCAAGAACACCAACGCACCGAACAGATCACCACCGGCCGCCTCCCACTCTTCGACGAAGACACCGTCCTGATCACCGCCCACTGGCAATACGCCGGACAGGGCCTCTCGCTCGGAGACCAACTACTCGCTGCAGCCATCACCGGAACGCCCCTTGCCGCCGCTGGGGGTGGTGCTCGATGAGCAGGCGTGACGAACTGCTGACCGTCCCTGAGGTCCTCGCCGAACTCGGCGGAGTCTCTCGACGCACCTTCTACCGCTGGCGCGAGCTCGGCCGTGCGCCGGTCTGCATCCAACTGCCCAACCTCGAACTCCGCGTCTGGCGGAGCGACCTCATGGCCTGGCTGGACTCGCGACGGGAGGCGGCGTGAACACCACCTATGACGTGAAGCTGGCCCAGATTCAGCAGCGCTCGAACGGCGGCACGGTCACCTACATCGCTCGCTGGAGAGTGGCCGGCAAGGAGAGGTCCAAGAGCTTCCGCACCAAGGGCCTGGCCAACGCGTTCATGTCCGACCTGCGACAGGCGACCAAGGCGGGGGAGGAGTTCGACATCAGCTCCGGCCTGCCAGTGTCGATGCTCGCGCAGCGGTCTTCCGGCCCGTCGTTCCTGGAGTTCGCGCAGGCGTACGTCCTTCGCCGCTGGAACACCTCAGCGGCCCGCACCCGGGAGACGGACGCGTACGCGCTCCTGACCCTGATCCCCGTCCTGGTGGCCGACGCGCCACGTCGGCCCTCCGCCGAGGATCTGCGGGAGGTTCTCCGGATTCACGCGCTGCTTCCGGAGAAGCGGCGGGCCGACCTGACCACAGCACAAGCCGCGGCTTTGGGCTGGCTGGAGAGAGCATCCCTCCCGCTGTCGGCCCTGGGAGAAGCGCACGTTCTTCGTACGGCCCTCGACGCGATCTCGGTTACCTTCGCCGGTGCTCCGGCGGGGGCGAACACGGTGCGGCGCAAGCGTGCCATCCTCCATCACCTCCTGGAGCACGCGGTTGAGCAGAAGGTGTTCAGCAGCAACCCGCTGGACGGGATCAAGTGGACGGCGCCCAAGGCCGTGACGGCCGTCGACCCTCGAACCGTGGTCAACCCGGCCCAGGCTCGCCAACTTCTCGATGCCGTACCCAAGGTGGGCCGTAAGCGCGGTCCGCGGCTGAGGGCGCTGTTCGGCTGCATCTACTATGCGGCGCTCCGGCCAGAGGAGGCGGCCGACCTGCGGCTGAAGAACTGCACTCTGCCTGAGTCGGGCTGGGGCCTGATCGTCCTGGAGCGAGCCCGGCCTCAAGGAACGAAGCGCTGGACCAACTCCGGTGAGACCCACGAGTCCCGCAGCTTGAAGCACCGCGCGGACAAGGAGACGCGAGAGATCCCGATCCCGCCCGTCCTCGTCGTGATGCTCCGCGAGCACGTCGCCGAGTACGGCACGGCCAAGGACGGCCGGATCTTCCGCACGGGCACTGGCGGGACCTACTCCAGCTCGGCGCACTCCTACGTCTGGCAGGAAGCTCGCAAGCTCGCCCTCTCGCCGGCACAGGTCGCCTCGTCGTTGGCTGCTCGCCCGTACGACCTCCGCCACGCCGCCGTCTCGCTCTGGCTCAACGCGGGCGTCCCGGCCCCAGAGGTCGCCAAACGGGCCGGTCACAGTGTTGACGTCCTGCTGCGGGTCTACGCGAAGTGTATGGACGGTCAGCAAGAGCAGATCAACGGCAAGATCAACGACGCTTTGGACACATAGCCACGTTCAATCCACCTTCGACCCCGGCCAGACCGGGGTCGTTTCGTTCCACGCTCCTCGCCATGCCGAACCGTTCCATCGGTCGGCGTCGCGTTACGCCACCCTTGGCCCCGTCTCCACAGGCGGCGTCGTTGGGAAGGTCATGGCTTGGCAGTCAAGAGAAGAGGGCGGAGCTGTCGAGCGAACTCTATGACGTCCGCCTGGTGATCCCGGCCCGGCGCACCCTGGTAGAGCCTGATGGAGAGCATCTTGGCGCCGTCCTGGGTCCAAGTGGACACGTACGCCCCCGAGGGCTTCCCATCTGCGTCCTTTAGGAGGGCGCTGTAGCCAGGGCCTAACCCGTCTGGTAGGGAGACTCCCCTGTCAACGGTTTTCGTGTGCTCAAGGCTCTCCAATGAGAAAGGGAGAGGATCGTGTAGTTCAATCGACATCCTTACCCGCTCTTCCATGTTCGGCGACTTTGTTACCACGCAATACGCGAAGTGTTCTACAGAGTTAGTACCGTTCGCATAAAAGGTGGTCAGGCCGGTCACACGGGAAATGGCTTCACCTGAGAGCAGGCCGCATTCGCCGTGCGTCGCTGTGATCTTCCCCAACGGTCGCCGATCCGGAGGCGGGGTAGGTGACGAGCAGCCGGCGCCGAGGATAAGAGTCATGCTCAGCAGCAAGGACACCCACGCTCGTGCCCTCATTACTCGGCCTCTGGTGGTGTCGGTGTGTTCAGTCGGAAACCCGCCTGGAACGATAGGTCGGTGCCGTGGAAGACGCGCGACGCGGGTGAATGCTTAAGCCATTCAATGTATGCATATTCTTGTACGGCGGTCATGTCGCTACGCGGGATGATCTCGCCGTCCTTTATGAAGTCGCCAGGAGATCCTTTGGCGTAGTTCTCGTGTGCGTAAGGATGAGTGATGGCAGGTACCGATCCATCCCCGAAGAGTCCATGTCGCATCATCGCCCCTGCTGTGATATCTCTGAACATGTTCTGTGTTAAGTCGACGGTGTTCGCCGCCTCGCGGCGTGCCTTCTCGCCTTCATCGAATTTGATCTTGTCATTGGCGAAGGCTTCGATGAACTCGTACGTTGGAGCGGCCCATTCCCCGGCCGGGGTCAGTGTGAGTTTGAGTGTTCTGGATATCGCATCCTTGAATGCTTGGTTGGTTTTGTCGCTCTGATCTGCTTTGGTAATGTCTGCAATATTCCCTGCGTCGGCTACCAGGTATAGAGAATTGCTTAGATCGAAAACCCTTGCGTTGAACTGTTGCGCACTGCTGCCGGTCATGCGATCTTCTAATAACTTCTGTCCCTGAGCGTTGATTTCATCGTCGGATGCATTCGGGTGCTTCTCTTGCCAGGCGGAGAAATCAGTTCGAACGGCTTCCTCTATCTGAGCAGCCTGGGCATCTAGCACTTTCTGGCTGTACTCACCGTGTGCTTCGACGACGGCCTTGAATGC
Organism: Nonomuraea sp. NPDC048916; assembly: GCF_040649575.1. NCBI lineage: Bacteria > Bacillati > Actinomycetota > Actinomycetes > Streptosporangiales > Streptosporangiaceae > Nonomuraea > Nonomuraea sp. NPDC048916. The sequence goes on along the minus strand of NZ_JBEZFS010000054.1, from coordinate 28,574 downwards.
TTTATCGTCATCGAATGCCCAGGTCATCGCCGCCTTGACGGAATGCCCTTCGAACATCGCGCCGTAGGGCTGTTTTCCGGCGATGTTTGGGTCGGTGTCCGGCCGAAGCGTCACACCCATTGTCTCCTTGACCTCATCATCGGCGATTCGATGAACGTCGCCTATGTAAGAGGCGAAGACGCGAGCGGCGCTCTGCCGAGTATCCGGTAGGGTCCGCTGTGCTTTGGGATCAGCCCAGAAGTGGACGGCCCAGGAAGCGATCAAGGCTGACTTGTATCCGCGTGAGCTGCCTGGAGGCTGGCCGTGGTCGCGGTAGGTCGTGGTCGCGGCCTCGATGGCGCGGCCGAGCTCCTGGTTGCCGCCGGCCCATCTGTTCTGTTGCATCAGGAAGGCCAGTGGCTTGCGTGCGGGGTCGGTGAAGAAGTCCTGCGCGACCCTGGGATTGTTGGCCAGGGCGGCTGCGATGCCTGGGCCGAACCCCATCATCTGCTGTCGCTCGCCCGGCGGCTTCTGCGTGTTGTCGTAGACCTTGTTGGTCAGGTCACGTAGGAAGGCGTCATCGAAGATGCCGTACCTCAGCAGCCTGTTGACCACGAAGTCAGTCAGCGGCTCGTCTTGAGAAGCGATCAGCTCATCGGTGTAGCCCTTGGGCAGCTTCATGTCGCTGACTCCGCGCGATGCTGTTCCCAAGGTCACGCTCAGTGTCGTCACCAGCCGGTCCAGTGCAGGGGGCTGTGGGTCGTTCCAGCTGCGGCGAATGGGATTACCGGGCAGCGTGGAGAGGTCGGCCAGGAGTGCTTTGAGCTCCTTGGGGCGCATCTCCTTGGCGAATGCAACGGCGAAGTAGGGGTCGCGCTGGTGCTTCTCCAGCAGGTCGAGCATCTTGGTGGTGGTGGCCTTGTCCCTGAAGTCGCGCTCTTTCCACGCTTGTCGAAGCTGGTCGGCTATGGACTTGGCCACCGCCGCGCCGCTCGCCGGCGATTTGGACACCCAGAGGGACTCGTCCGCCCAGACCATGCCCTTGTCGAGTCCGATCTTCTGGGTCGCGATGATGAGGTCCAGGCGCCGCTGAAGGTCGGGGACGTGCTCGGCGATCTGGAAGGCGACGTCCCTCAGCAAGCCGGGGCCGGACATGCTCGTGCCGATCGACCGCAAAGCGCTGCTGATCTGCCCATCGAGCTCGGGCCAGGAGGCACCCAGGCGCTTTATCTCGCCGATCAACTGGTTCATCAGCGTGGGATCGATGCCGATTCGGGTCGGTGGCGGGCTCATCAGTAAGGCACCCCGGGAACGCGAGACTGGGATAGCGCGAGCGGGTCCGGGGTCGATGCGCCGGGCGCAGCGCTGACGGCTGTGGAGTCGACCAGTGCGAGTGCCCGGTTGAAGACGTTGTTGTAGGCCGCCTGCCAGCCCTTGCAGTCCTCGATGAGCTTGTCCGCGGCCTTGCCTTTCATCGCGCCGCTTTCGAGTAGACCGATGAGCTTGCGCACGTCGTTGGCGTGCTGGTCGCGTAATCGCTCGATCGCGTATCGAGCGGCCTTGATCTGTTCCTGTGTCGCCATCGTCCGGGATCCTTCGGATCTTGAGACGGCTATCCCTGGGATCAATGTGACGATAAGGGGCGTGTTGAACCGCGTCGAGAGAAATTTCTGAACTGGTATGAGCTCAAGAGGCTGGGTGGGCCTCCTCCCCGCGATGCCGGCGATTCGCCGAACGGCTGCGTCCCGACCGTCGAGTACAGCTCGCACGCTTCCGTTCCCCGTCCAATCTGGACCATGACGGATACCCTCTGCTGATCTACTCTTGACTAAACGTCACAATGGCTTCTGGTCCGTCGATGGTTTGACCACTCGGGCCTTGCCTATCGGAAGAGAACGGAGGGCCGATCGCGGTGGCAGGTGGCCGTAGCGAGTGGGAAAGGCGTCAGGCGGCTCAACGTAGAGAAGCTGAGCGACAAGCACGCGAGGCGGCGAGGCTGGCCAAGGAGAATGAGCGCGAACGCCAGCGGCTGTATCTAGAAAAACAGCAGGCAGCAACCGAGCTAAAGACCGCAAAGGTCGCAAAACGCATCGAGGATCTTGATCAGATATTGGGCAACGCCCTCCGCGTGCGTCCTCTGGCCTTCGATCAGATGAGGGCTGTCGCCACCACCAAGCCGTTCGATCCCGGCCGTCTGGGCGTTGCCGAACGACCGCCCGACTGGGCGCAGTATGCGCCGGCTCCACCATCCACCGTCAGCAAGATCTTCGGCGGCCAGGCCCGTTATGAGCGCGGCCTACAAGAAGCGCGCGGGCGGTTCGAAAGCGCAGTAGCTCACCATCAGAAACGTGAAGAGCAGCGACTTCGGGACTTGAGCGCGGCTCGAACGGCACATGATCGGCAAATGGCCACGATCAACGACAAGGTCGCTGCAGACAACGCCCAGTTGGATCGCTTGCGCGCGGAGTTCGACAACGGCCAGCCAGAAGCCGTGGAGTGGTTCACCGCCAGAGTCCTGGAGAGATCGGTCTACCCGAAGGGTTTTCCCCGTCTCTACCAGGTTGCGTACCGGCCGGAGAACCATGACCTCGTCGTTGAGTTCGAGTTGCCCCCGCAGAGCGCCATCCCCGATGTCCGCGGCTACAAGTACGTCAAGGCGAGAGATTCCATAGATCCGGTGCCACGACCGCAGGCTGAGGTCAAGCAGAGATACGCCAAACTCCTTGCCAGTGTGGCGCTGCGCACGCTGTACGAGATCTTCACCGCCACTCCCGGGAATCTCGTTGAGGCGATCGTGTTCAACGGGCGCCTCAACACCATTGATCAGGCAACCGGCAAGAAGGTGCGCCCCCACCTACTGAGCGTGCAGGCGGAACGTGCCGCATTCGAGGAGCTCGTCCTAGCTGACGTCAACCCTGTGGCCTGCCTGAAGCGCCTTAACGCTCTGGTTTCGCCCAATCCGTACGACCTGGAGGCTATCGAGCCGTTCATCGCCTTCGACCTCAAGCGGTTCCGGTTCTCCGAGGACATGGATGTCGTCGCGGGGCTGGATTCGCGTCGTGACCTCCTCAAGCTGTCTCCCACGGAGTTCGAGCACCTCGTCAGGGAGCTGTTCATTGCTATGGGAGCGGAAGCCTGGACCACCATCCCCTCGAAGGACGGCGGCGTGGACGCTGTGGCGACCAGCAGGAACCTCTTCTTTGGCGGTGTGTGCCTCATCCAGGCGAAACGATGGGCGGGGCTGGTCGGACTGGATGCCGTCCACGCGCTCACCGGCGTCATGGCCGATCACAACGCCACCACAGGTGTCCTGGTCACCACCTCGTGGTTCGGGCGTGCCAGCGAGCAATTCGCCCAGCGGAACCGGATCACTCTGATCAACGGCGCTGAGCTCAAACACCTCATCAAGCAGCACCTGGACATCGACGTCATCCCCGGGACGACGCCTCCACGGAGTGCGCGAGCATCAGACAACACTCAATCCGGTCGCCCCGGCCCAGGCGTTTGAGCGAACGTGCGCGGGGCGGTCCTGGCTTCAGAAGTCCGATCCGCAACGGGAACTGCTGTGGCCGGCTCCGCGTACGAGGGCGATGCCTTGCAGGGCATCGCTAACGACGTGATCGGCCTGGTCGAGGTCGATGAGCGTCTTGTCGAGGTCAAAGAGGGCGAGGCGCTGCAGGAGGACACCCTAGGCGCGAGCATCCTGGCTGCAACAGGATGTCCCGCGAACCCCGTGCTGACCTCCGGAAACGCCTTCAAGATCATCCCGTATATATCCCGTGATCAAGGTCCTACGGCTGCACACGGGTGCCCTCGGCGACCTACGAGGGGCCTGACAATTAAAAGACCTGCGGCCAAGAAACCGCAGGTCAGCGCACGAAAAGCCTGGTGGAGATGAGTGCCCCCGGCAGGATTCGAACCTGCGGCACCCGCTTTAGGAGAGCGGTGCTCTATCCCCTGAGCTACGGAGGCGGACTCCCGTAAGCCTAGCGAAAGTCGGGCACTGCGTGGACCACCCACCCGAGGCAACTTCGCCTCACCGAGTCATGGCTGCTCTGAGCTGCGGTAAAGACCTGCCAACCGATCACCACGCAGGGCGTGGAGCGTGGCTACCGTCGGCCGGGTGACCAGAAGGCGGCGGCAGGAAGTGCATCGGAGGCCGGTGGTGTTGTTCGCGGCGTTGCTGGCGCCGGCGATCTTCGCCGGTGGGTTGCTGGCCGGTGAGCTCGGCCGTTTCCCGCAGCCCGGGGTGCACCGGGAGATGAACACCGGGGCCGGCGGGCGGTTGGCGCTCGAGCCGGTGCTCATGCCTGCCCCCGCGCGCCCCGATCGGCGCTACGAGGGCATGGTCCCGGCGTTCGTGTCGCCCGCGCCCGCGCCCTCGCCTGTGCCCTCGCCCGGCCCCACGCCGACTCCCGTGGTCAGGGCGTCGCCCACGATGCCGGCTCCCACGCGGCGGCCTACTGCGGCGCCTGTGGAGGTGCGGGAGACGTGTCCGGGGGAGTGGGCGGACACCTGGTTGTGGGAGGTCTGCAGGGATCGCGAGCGGTCGCCGGCGCAGAAGGCCACCGCGAGCGGGTCGCTGCCCGGATTGCTGGACATCTCGTCCGGCGGGTAGGCGGTCGCCGGTCTTCGTGGGCCGTGGCCCCGGGCGGTGATCGAACCGCGGGCGCGTCCGCGGCGTACCAACAGATGGGCAGGATGATCGGTCGAGTCTCAGATGACTCGACTCCTTCGTACAAATCGTTCTTTCGTGTCATAACGGCTCGCTGGAGTTCGGTCCGGACACTCGGAGGGCTGTAGTAACGTGCGTGCCGGACCCAGGTAATGAGCCCGCAAACGGAGGAGTCAGACGTGCCATCCCCACGATCAGCGGGTCTGATCGCGGTTGTCATGGCGGTGACTTCCCTGGTCGCGCTCCCCGCGAGGGCCGCCGGCGCCCACAGCAAGGATCCGTCCAACCTGACCGAGCTGCGCAAGGAGGCCGAGAAGTCGGCCAAGGAGCTCGAGGAGGCGACCAGGGCGCTGGAGAAGCGCCGGGCGAGCATCGCCACCTCCGAGAAGGAGCTGAAGACGAAGCTCGACGGCCTTCATCAGGCCGAGTTGCGGCTGCAGCAGATGCGCCAGCCGGTGTCGGAGATGGCCGAGCTGCTCTACCAGCAGCCGGTGGGCGCCGACGGGGTCGCGTCGTTCCTCGCCGGCGATGCCAACCAGGACACCTTGCGGTCGATGGCGAACGTCACCCAGATCGTCCGGGATAGGCAGTACGCCGTCGAGCAGACCGCCACCCTCGCCCGCGACACGCAGCGGCTGGCGAGTGAGGCGCAGGAGCTCCGGGCCGACAACCTGCTGGCCGAGGCGCAGATGTCGGCCGAGATCGACACGCTCAGGCGGCGGTCCGACAAGGTCGTGAAGTCGTTGACCGCGGCTCTGGTGAAGCTGGGCATCAAGATCGACAAGGTGGGCACGGCGGCGCTCAAGTGCAATCCGCTGCGCATCGCGACGGCCAACAGCTACCCGAACGGGCTGATCCCGAGCAGCATGCTCTGCCCGCTGCAGCAGAGGGGGCACAGCCTGCGGGCCGACGCCGCCATCGCGTTCGTCAGCCTCAACGAGGCCTACCGGCGGCGCTTCGGCAGGCAGATCTGCGTCACCGACGCTTACCGGAGCCTGGCCGCGCAGCAGTCGGTCTACTACCGGCGCCCCGGGTTCGCGGCCGTGCCGGGGCGCAGCAACCATGGCCTCGGGCTGGCCGTCGACCTGTGCGGTGGGGTGGAGAGGTTCAGGTCGGTGGAGTTCGTCTGGATGGAGCAGAACGCCAAGAGGTATGGCTGGTTCCATCCCGACTGGGCCTACAGCAGCCCGTTCGAGCCGTGGCACTGGGAGTATGACCCGAAGATCGACTCTATTCTCTAGGGCGGACGATCATCCAGGGTTGATGGTGATCGAGAGGTGGCCGCCGGTCTGGGCGGCGGCCAGGCGGGCCGCCTGGTCGGGGGTGGTGGCCAGCACGACCAGGGCGCCGTGGTCGTCGTCGGCCTCGGGGATGGTGATCACGGTGACGTCGTCGGCGACCAGCTCGGCCGGTTGGCCCTCCCAGGCGGCGAGCACGCCGATGGTGGAGCCGGGCGAGATGAGGCCGGCCACGTCGGCGTCGGCGATGCGCACCGGCGCGGCCACGGTGCCGGCGGGCAGCCGGAGCGAGTGCAGCAACCGGACGTCGGTGAGCGGCTCGCCCCGGCGCATCGGGCCGGCCAGCACGCGCCCGGTGGCTCCCGCGCGCAGCGCCCCGTCGGGTGGGTGCGCCAGGGCGACGGCACGCAGGTCGCCGGGCCGGAGCACGCCCGGCGACAGGTCGCGCGCCGCCACCAGCACGAGAGGCCCCGAAGCAGGGCGTATGGCGAAATATCCGAGCAAAACGGCGAAGCCTGTCACCACGGCCGCCACCACCCGGCGGCGGCGCCCGAGCCGCCGTGGCCAGGCCCGGATCACGGCAGCTCGATGGGCAGCTTGAGACCGTCGAGCGTGGACCCGCAGGGGCAGGTGCGATCGGCGGGCAGCGCCTGCACCGCGTCGGACACCAGGGTGCGCATGCGCGTCACGTTCTGGGCGAAGAACTCCAGCACCTCCTCGTGCGTCACGCCCTCACCCGTCTCGATCCCCGCGTCGTGGTCGGTCACCAGCGACAGCGTGGTGTAGCAGAGCGCCAGCTCCCGGGCGAGCACGGCCTCGGGGAACCCGGTCATGCCGACGATCGTCCACCCGTTGGACGCGAACCACTGCGACTCCGCCCGGGTGGAGAACCTCGGCCCCTCGATGACCACGAGCGTGCCCCCGTCGACCGTCTCCCAGCCCCCGGAACGGCCCGCCGCCACGGCCACCGCCCGCCCGGACGGGCAGTAGGGATCGGCGAACGACACATGGACCGCCCCGCCCTTGTCGTAATAGGTCTGCACACGCCCCGACGTGCGGTCGACCAGCTGATCGGGGATCACGATCGTGCCGGGGCCGTGCTCGGCTCGCAGCGAGCCCACGGCGCTGGGCGCCAGCACCTGCCGCACGCCGAGCGAGCGCAGCGCCCAGAGGTTGGCACGGTAGGGGATGTCGTGCGGCGGGAACCGGTGATCACGCCCGTGCCTGGGGATGAAGGCGACCGAACGCGAACCGATGCGGCCGACCGTGACCACGTCGCTCGGCGGCCCGTAGGGGGTGGTGAGCACTGTCTCCTCGGCGTCGTCGAGCAGGGAGTAGAACCCCGAACCTCCGATGACGCCGATATCTGCGCGATTGACCATGGCGCCGAGAGTAGTGGCATGAGGGGAGGGTGAGGAGGGCCCGAACGTGGCTCTGTGGATAACCGATCGCGCCACGTAGCCGGATCATCGCGATGAGTAGGATCGGCGTATGCGGCGCAGGCGCCTTGGGCTCGTCATCAGCGCGCTGATGCTCGGCATGCTGCTCGCGGCCCTCGACCAGACCATCGTGGCGACCGCCCTGCCGACGATCGTGAGCGATCTGGGCGGCCTGGAGCAGCTCTCGTGGGTCGTGACCGGCTACATGCTCGCCTCGACGGTCTCGACCCCGCTGTGGGGCAAGCTCGGCGACCAGTTCGGCCGCAAGAGGCTCTTCGTCGCCGCCATCGTCATCTTCCTCGCCGGGTCCGCGCTGTGCGGGCTCAGCCAGAGCATGGGCCAGCTGATCGCCTACCGCTCGATCCAGGGCCTCGGCGGCGGCGGGCTGATGGTGCTGGCGCAGGCCATCGTCGGCGACGTCGTCTCGGCCCGCGAGCGGGGGAGATACCAGGGCTGGTTCGGCGGCGTCTTCGCCGTCTCCAGCATCGTCGGGCCCCTGCTCGGCGGGCTGTTCGTCGACCATCTGTCCTGGCACTGGGTCTTCTACGTCAACCTGCCGATCGGCGCGGTCGCGCTGTTCGTGATCGTCGCCGTGCTCCCCGGCGACGCGACCCTGACCAAGCACACGATCGACTACGCGGGCGTGGTGCTGCTCGGCGGCGCGACGTCCTGCCTGGTCCTGATCACCACCTGGGGCGGCACCATCTACCCGTGGACCGACCCGGTCATCATCGGGCTGGCGCTCGCCGCGCCGGCCCTGCTGGCCGGATGGGTGCGGGTGGAGCGGCGGGCCGCCGAGCCGGTGCTGCCGCTCGGGCTGTTCAGGGTCAGGGCGTTCGTGGTGACGTCGGTCGTCGGGTTCGTGGTGGGGTTCGGGATGTTCGGCGCGCTGACCTACCTGCCGTTGTTCCTGCAGGTGGTCTACGGGGTCGGCCCCACCTTGTCAGGCTTCTACCTGCTGCCGATGATGGCCGGCACACTGACGCTGTCGATCGTCTCCGGGCAGATCATCAGCAGGACCGGAAGATATCGGTTCCTGCCCATCGCCGGCACCGCGTTCGCCACGGCGGGCCTGTTCCTGCTGTCGACGCTCGACGAGCACAGCGGCATGCTGACGACGGGTCTCTATCTGCTCGTGTTCGGCGTGGGCCTGGGCATGACCATGCAGGTGCTGGTGATCATGGCGGTCGTGGGGCTGGCGTTCGTGCTCACCTGGTTCATCCCGCAGCTGCGGCTCAGGGAGACCACCAGGATCGCGGATCTGGGCGAGGGGCTCGGCGCCACGTCGGCCGAACGCTCGTCGCTGGCGGAGGTCGAGCGAGGTCTCGTACGGCTCGCCGACGCCGATCTGCGCAGGGGTTACTACGACCGGATCGGCTCGCTGGCCGGGCTGAAGGGCATCCCGCCGGAAGGTGTCTGGATCGTCGCCCGGCTCGGCGGCGAAGACTGGGTCAAGGCCGAAGCCCTGGCCAGACGGGCCAACGTCAGCAGAGCGCGCGGCAGACCGTACGCCGACCAGCTGATCGAAGCCGGGCTGGTCGAGCGGTCGGCCGACGGTGAGCACCTGCGGCTGACCCCGCGAGGTCAGGAGTCGGCACTACGGCTGCTGCGCTCGTCACGTGAGGGCCTGAGCAGGCTCGTGGCCGACTGGGGGCCGCATCCGCAACTGGAGCAGCTCCTCGACGAGCTGACGCCCGAATTGCTGGGCGCGATCGCCGATCGGCCGGTCAGCCGGGGCTAGCTGGACGCCGCGGCGGGGGCGGTGGCGGGCGGCGACGTGGAAGACGAGGACGACGAGGACGACGAGGAGGACGACGACGAAGACGGGGTCGACTCGGCGGGCTTGCTCCCGTTGGCGGCCGTGCTCGGGGAGGTCGAGGACGAACGGTTGTCGGTGCGGTAGAACCCTGAGCCCTTGAACACGATGCCCACCGCGGAGAACACCTTGCGCAGGTTGCCCTCGCACGCGGGACACACGGTCAGCGCATCGTCGGTGAACTTCTGAACGGCCTCGAGCTGCTCACCGCAGTCGTTGCAGGCGTACTGGTAGGTCGGCACGCGCTCCTCCTTCAAAGGTTTGGCACTCGAGCGATGCGACTGCTAATGGTAACCGATTCGGTCAAACACCTATTCCACTCCCCGCTCTCCGTACCATCCGGCGAGCTTGCCCCTGCGGCTGACCGCGCGCAGGCGGCGTTCGACCTGGTCACGGCAGGCGGCGGTGGTGACCACGAGCAGCTGGTCGTCGGCCCTGATGCGGGTGGTGTTGGAGGGCACGAACGATCTGCCCTCGCGCACGATCAGCGTCACCGCGGCGCCCACCGGGAAGCGCAGCTCGAAGATCTCCACGCCGTGCAGCCGCGACCCGACCGGCACTTTGACCTGCAGCAGGTCGGCCTGCAGCTCCTCCAGCGGCGCGGACTCCACCTCGAGGTCGTGCGCCTCGCCGGGAGCCGCCACCTTGAGCACCCTGGCCACGAACGGCAGGGTCGGCCCCTGGAGCAGTGTGAACACGATCACGATGATGAACACCTGGTTGAAGATGCTCTTCGAGCCCTCGACACCCTCCGCCCACGGGATGGTCGCCAGCACGACCGGGATCGCGCCGCGCAGCCCCGCCCATGACAGGAACGCCTGCTCACGCCAGCGGACCCTGGTCAGCCGCATGAGACGTGCCAGCAGCGCGCTGACCGCCACCGACGCCGGTCGCACCACCAGCACCAGGAGGGTGCCCGCGATCAGCCCGGGGATGACGGCCGACGGCATCTCCTTGGGGCTTGCGAGCAGGCCGAGCATGACGAACAGCCCGATCTGCGCCAGCCACGCGGCCCCCTCCGCGAAGCCTCGGGTCGCCGCCCGGTGTGGCAGGCGCGAGTTGCCCAGGATCAACGCCGACAGGTAGATGGCCAGGAAGCCCGAACCGTGCAGCAGCACCGCGCCGGCGTACGAGACGAAGGTCAGCGCCAGCACCGCTATCGGGTAGAGGCCCGAGGCCGGCAGGGCGACGCGGCGCAGCGCGTAGGCGCCGGCGGGACCCACGACGAGGCCGACGGCGGCACCGATGATCAGCTCGATCCCCGCGTCCAGGATGAACAGGCCGATGCTCGGCGGATCCGCGACGGCGGTGCTCAGCAGCACCACGGCGATCACGGTCGGCGCGTCGTTGAACCCGGACTCCGCCTCCAGGATGCCCGCCAGGCGTGGCGGCAGCGGCAGCCGGCGCAACACGGAGAAGACCGCCGCGGCGTCGGTCGGGGCCAGCACCGCGGCGAGGATCAGCGCGGTCGTCGGCTCGATGCCCAGCAGCGCCTGTACGAGCAGGGCCAGGAGCACGATGCTGACCGCCACGCCCACCGTGGCCAGGATCAGCGCCATCGGCACCGAACGCTTGACGTGGCTCCAGTTGGTGGTCAGGCCGCCCTCGGCCAGGATCAGCGCCAGCGCGGTCATGCCGATCTGCCGGGCCGCCTCCGGGCTGCTGAACGGGATGCCGAAGCCCGCGTCGCCCAGGACCAGGCCGAACCCGAGGAAGAGCAGCAGGCTCGGCAGGCCGCTGCGGTGCGCGATCCGGACGGAGCCGATCGCGGCGATGACGATGACGGAACCGAGAAGGAGCCAGACGTCAAGAGTCACCTGGCCCCCTCTCGTATGTCGGTCACATAAGACTAATGAGTCCCCCAGGGCTGATCACCCAACGGACCCGCTGATCGTGTTCCTCGGTGGGGATGCCGTCGATCAACTCGCCGTCGTGCAGCAGGGCGACCGTGGGGACGTTGGGGCCGACCCTGGCCAGGGCCCGGTCGTAGGAGCCGCCGCCGCGGCCCAGCCGCACGCCCGTCCGCCTGTCGACGGCGAGGGCGGGGACGATCACGAGGGCGGCGGTGCGGATCGCGTCGACGCCGCGGCGCGTGTCGACCGGTTCCATCATCCCGAACCGGCCCGGCGCCAGGGTGTCGGGGCCGTCGTAGACCGCCCAGTCGAGGTCGTCGTCCTCCTGCAGAACGGGCAGCATCACGGTCGCGCCGTGCTTCCACAGCGCGAACACCAGCCCGTGCGTCTCCGGCTCCGTGCCGACGGACCAGTAGCAGGCGACCAGCCCGGCCATCTGGACCCACGGCTGGTCGAGCAGCGTTTCGCGGATCCTGGAGGAGTTGGCCCGGAGCTGCTCGGGGGAGAGGGAGGCACGCGCCGCCATCACCTCGCGGCGCACGTTCAACTTGTCCACAGGTACCTCCACTAGGGTCTAGACATGGCTGACTTCGACCCTGTGACGAAAGCCGTGGTGCCCGCCGCGGGTCTGGGCACCCGGTTCCTTCCGGCGACCAAGGCGACACCCAAGGAGATGTTGCCCATCGTCGACAAGCCCGCGATCCAGTATGTCGTTGAGGAAGCGGCCTCCGCCGGGCTCCTCGACGTTCTCATGGTCACGGGCAAGAACAAACGGTCGATCGAGGATCATTTTGACCGGGCGTTCGAGCTGGAGGAGGTGCTCGAAGCCAAGGGCGACGAGCACAAGCTGTCCCAGGTCCGTGAGCCGGCCGCCCTCGCGACCCTGCACTACGTGCGGCAGGGCGAGCCGAAGGGCCTCGGCCACGCGGTGCTCTGCGCCAAACAGCACGTCGGCGACCACCCGTTCGCCTGCCTGCTCGGCGACGACCTGATCGACTATCGCGACGAGCTGCTCAAACGCATGATCAAGGTGCGCGACAGGTTCGGCGGCAGCGTCATCGCGCTGATGGAGGTGCCCAGGGAGCAGGTCTCGCTGTACGGCGTGGCCACGATCGAGGCGACCGACGAGGACGACGTCGTCCGCGTCACCGACCTGGTCGAGAAGCCGCCGGCCGACGAGGCGCCGTCCAACTGGGCCATCATCGGCCGCTACGTCATCGACCCCGCGGTGTTCGAGGTGCTGGAGAACACCCCACCCGGCCGCGGCGGCGAGATCCAGCTCACCGACGCGCTCCGCACGCTCGCGGGATACTCCGGCGACAAGGGCGGCCCCGTGCACGGCGTGCTGTTCCGCGGACGCCGCTACGACACCGGTGACAAGCTCGACTACCTGCGCACAGTGGTCAAGTTCGCGGCGGACCGGCCCGACCTGGCGCCCGACTTCGTGCCCTGGCTGCGAGAGTTCCTCGATGAAATCGGTTGACGCGCACCTGGCCGACATCCTGGCCACCGTACGCCCGCTCGCGCCGCTGGAGCTCGAGCTGGAGCGCGCCCTGGGCACGACGCTGGCCGAGGAGGTGACCTCGCCGCTGCCGCTGCCGCCGTTCGACAACTCCGCCATGGACGGCTATGCCGTACGAGCCGCCGACATCGCCGAGGTGCCGGTCACCCTGCCGGTGATCGACGACGTGGCCGCCGGGTCCGACGAGCTGCGGGCCGTCGGCCCCGGCCATGCCGTACGGATCATGACCGGTGCCCCGGTGCCCGCGGGCGCCGACACGGTCGTCCCGGTCGAATGGACCAACGGCGGCACCGCCTCGGTCACGATCGAGTGCACCGCCGGCCCCGGCAACGCCATCCGCCGGGCCGGCGAGGACGTCCAGGCGGGGGAGACGGTGCTCAAACCGGGCACCGTGATCGGCCCGGCCCAGCTGGGCATCATCGCCGGGGTGGGCCGCCGCCGCGTCTGGGCGCGCCCCCGCCCCCGCGTCGTCGTCCTCGCGACCGGCGCCGAGCTCGTCGAGCCGGGCCTGCCGCTGGGTCCCGGGCAGATCTGGGATTCCAACAGCTTCACACTGACCGCCGCCGTCCGGCAGGCGGGAGCCGAGGGCTTCCGCGCCGACACCGTCGGCGACGACCCGGCCGCCTTCCTCGACCAGCTCGACGCGCAGCTGGTGCGCGCCGACGCGGTCATCACCAGCGGCGGCGTCTCGATGGGCGCCTACGAGCCGGTCAAGGAGGCCCTCGCGCCGCTCGGCACGGTCCGCTTCGAGAAGGTCGCCATGCAACCCGGCATGCCGCAGGGCTTCGGCGTCGTGGGCGAGGACCAGGTGCCGATTTTCGCGCTGCCCGGCAACCCCGTCTCGTCGTACGTCTCCTTCATGCTCTTCGTACGGCCGGCGCTGCGCAGGATGTGCGGGCTGCCCACCGGCCTGCCCGAGACCGAGACCGCGCACGTCGTCGGGGCGCTGCGGTCACCCGAGGGGAAGCGTTCGTTCGTGCGCGGCGTGCTGTCCTCCGACGGCACGGTGTCGCCGGTGCGCGGGCAGGGCTCGCACCAACTGGCCGCGCTGGCCTCGGCCAACGCGCTCATCGTGGTGGCGGAGGACGTGACCGAGGTGCCTTCGGGCGCCGCTGTGGAGGTGATCCGGCTGTGAGTGAGTTCACTCATCTCGACGAGACGGGCGCGGCGCGCATGGTCGACGTCTCGGCCAAGGACATCGGGGCGCGCACGGCCACCGCCACCGGACGGGTGTTGCTGTCGCCCGCGGTGGTGGAGCTGCTGCGGTCGGGAGAGGTGCCCAAGGGCGACGCGCTCGGGGTCGCGCGGATCGCGGGCATCATGGGGGCGAAACGGACGCCCGACCTGATCCCGCTCTGCCATCCGATCGCGCTGCACGGGGTGAAGGTGACCCTCGACGTCGAAGACTGGGGAGTGGCGATCACCTCCCGGGTGAAGACCGCCGACCGCACCGGCGTGGAGATGGAGGCGCTGACCGCGGTCTCGGTGGCGGCGCTGGCCCTGATCGACATGGTCAAGGCGGTGGATCCCGCCGCGGTCGTCACCGACGTGCGGGTGGAGGAGAAGACGGGCGGCAAGACCGGACTCTGGACGCGGCCATGATCCGGGCGCTCGTGGTGACCGTGTCGAACCGGGCATCTGCCGGGATTTATGACGACAAGTCGGGGCCGATTCTCGTCTCGCTGCTCGCCGAGGCGGGGTGCGAGGTGGAGGGGCCCGTGGTGGTGCCCGACGGCGAGCCGGTGGAAGCGGCGCTGCGGGAGGGGGTTTCCTCCGGATACGACGTGATCGTGACGACCGGAGGCACGGGACTGACACCGACCGATCTGACGCCGGAGATGACCGCCCGAGTCATTTCTCGGGAAATTCCCGGCATAGCCGAGGCCATCCGCCAGGCGAACCGGGACAAAGTGCCCACTTCCATCCTGTCCCGTGGTCTCGCCGGACAGGCGGGTGACACCATCATCGTCAATCTGCCCGGATCCTCCGGTGGCGTACGCGATGGCGTTGCCGTACTCGCTCCTGTCCTCCCGCACGCGGTGGAGCAGGTGCGCGGCGGCGATCACCCGCGCTGACGCCCCACGATTCGGTGTGCTCAGGGTCACCACTGATGATCCGTGGCGACATCGTGCCCGATAGGGGGATGATGAGAAACGTGGATCGACTTCGTGGCTGGCCGGCGACCCTGGCGGAGGGGCCGGTCGGCCTCCGGCCGTTGCGGCTGGCCGACGTGCGAACATGGCGCGAGACCCGGCTGCGCAACGCCGACTGGCTGCGCCCCTGGGAGCCCAGCAACCCGGAGACGCCGCTGTTCAGGACCGGCCTGGGCCCCTACATCTCCATGGTCGGCACCCTGCGCCGCGAGGCCAGGCAGGGCATGGCGCTACCCTGGGTGATCACCTACGGTGGCCGCTTCGCCGGCCAGCTCACCGTCGGCGCCATCGTCTGGGGCTCGGCCCGCTCCGCCCAGGTCGGCTACTGGATCGACGGCGCCGTCGCCGGCCGCGGCATCACCCCCACGGCCCTCGCCATGGCCGTCGACCACTGCTTCTTCACCACCGGCCTCCACCGCCTCGAAGCCAACATCCGCCCCGAGAACCAAGCCAGCCGCAGAGTGGTTGAGAAGCTCGGATTCCGGGAAGAAGGCATTCGGCGTCGTCAACTCCACATCGATGGGGCCTGGCGCGATCACATCTGTTACGCGTTGACCGTCGAGGACGTTCCTGGCGGGCTGCTCGTGCAGTGGCGTCGTGCGCGTGAAGCAGCCGCTCACGGTGGGTCTCCAGTAGAAGAGGTTTGACGATCTCGCGACACACCGCACCGAATGCTCGTCAATCAGTGACACGCGGTCTTACGGTGCGTGACGTGAGCACATCGAGAACGCCGACGACACGAGGGCGTTTTCGTCGTGCCCGGAGGTGGTCGTGAGCAGCGTCCTCCTCTATCTCGCCATCGTCGTCATGTGGTTGTGCGTGCTTGTCCCGATGTGGCTGCGCAGGGACAAGACCAACCTCGCCGAGCTGGTGGAGCTCGAGGAACACTACACCGGCGAGCACCAACTGCCCGACCTCGAACACCTCTCCATGGACGCGGGCGAGGGCGCCGAGTCCGACGACGACGCCATGCCGCTGGAGAGCGAGCGCATCGACCCCCGGCAGTTTCGAGCCCGGCGACGCGCCATCATCGTGGCCCGGCGCCGCCGCCTCCTCTTCTTCACCGCACTGCTCGTCATCGCCTCGGTGGTGACCGCCTCGGTCGACATGATGCCGTGGTGGGGAGTCGCCCCGGCCGTGGTCATCATGCTGTCCTACCTGGCCTTCCTGCGCATCGCCGTACAGGTCGATCAGGAACGCCGCCAGCGGGCCGCCCAGGCGCGAGCCCGCCGGCTCCGCGAACAGCGCCGCGCCGAGCGGCTCGCCGCCGAGCAGGCCGAGGCCGAGATCATCGACCTCGCGGCCCGGCAGGCGGACGTCCTCTTCGACCAGTACGCCGAACCGCCGAGGCGCGCGGTGGGCGACTGATTGGTGGCGCGAGAACCTCCTGGAGTTTGCTAATCTGGTCGAGGTTCATGGGGATGTAGCGCAGTCCGGTAGCGCACTTCGTTCGCATCGAAGGGGTCAGGGGTTCGAATCCCCTCATCTCCACTGGCATTTTTGCAGGTTAGAGGCCCGCACCTCATCGCGAGGGGCGGGCCTCTAGCCGTTCGTGCGTCACACGTGCGTCAGAGCGTTCGGAAGCGTCGCCGCCGGAACGCCGCGCCCACACCCCGAGAATCTCGCCGTGGGCGTCCGGAGCGAGGTGCGCGTAGCGCTCCGTGGTCGACGAGCGCTCATGGCCCAGCAGATGCTGAACGTGATAGAGCGGGACGCCGGCCTGAACCAACCAGCACGCCGCCGTGTGCCGCGTCACCCGCGGCGGGTGCCGGGGCAGCAAGTGCGCTGGATCGTCGCACACCTCCAGCCCGCACGACCCGGCCGCGCGGAGTCCGAGCGAGTATTCCTTCGACGGCGGCCGCTTGCCGCACGTGCGGGTCGCCTCCACTGCAACGCATCACACCCGGGTCCGGAAGTCGCCGTCGTCGATCGGGCCGCCCTTGACCGCCTGGAACATCAGCCCCGGGCATGGGCCACGACTCGGCAGCCGAGTGCCGTTGGCCAGCACCGCGGGCAGGTGCACTGGCCCCACGGCTGGCGGCCGTCCATGAGGGTCTTCATCGTGGCCAGCGTCTCTGGCGGCACCGGCACGGTGCGGCGGGACTTCTTGGACTTGCCGTGCTCGCGCAGCCCGTATCGGGTCATGACGTAGTGCACCTGCACCTGGCCGCGCAGCCAGTCGATGCGGTTGGTGTGGAGCCCGTAGATCTCGCCGGGTCTGAGCCCCACGTCCATGCCCAGCTCGACCAGGGTTCGGCAGGAAAGGCCGAACATACGCTCAACGGTGTCGTAGAGGGCGGCTGCCTCGGACGGCTCGTAGAACGCGATCGGTGGCACCTCGTTGCGGGGCAGCCTCAGCTTGGCGAACGGGTTGGCGGCCACCAGCGGTGGATCCTCCCGCATTGCCGCCGTGTACAGGCTGCTCATCACCGCGACGATCTCGTGGATGGTGGCCGCCGACAGGTACGGCACTGCCTCGTCGTCGCCCACGACGTCAGGTCCCCAGTGGCGGGCCCGCTTGGTGCCCTTCAGCTTGTTGACCCAGGACTGGGCCTCCATGCGGGTCACTGCCGTCATGGGCCAGTTCGCCCACATCCCCTCGCAGTGGGTGCGCCAGAGCGAGTCGACCTTCGCCTGGGTCGGCGACTCCAGCGCCGAAGCCTGCCGGCGACGCTCCCGCCATTCGCCGAGCTTGACCTCGCCGGCGCGGGGGTCGCGCCGGTGGCCGCTCTTGTACTCGGCCTCGAGCTTGAGTGCCCAGTCCTTGACGACGGACTTGAGCTTGTTCGACTGGGTGACGCGGCGGCCGTTGGGCATCCACACGGTCGCCTGCCACTTGCCGGACTTCAGCTTGCGGTAGTAGGGCATCAGCCGCCTCCGGGGTGCTGCTGCTCGCCCAGCACTCGGTCCAAGGCCTGCTCGAGTTGCGCGGCAGTGTCGATGGTCAGCAGGCCTTCGGGCACGAAGATCGTGAGTCCGTCGGGGCTCCATGTGAGCCTGGCCTGCGGGGCGGCATCGGCGAGACGTCGCCCGGCGACGTGGGTGAAGTCGCTCCAGCGCCGAGCTTCGCCGCGCGTGTCGCGGGTGGCTGAGTGAGCTTCCCCCGTTTTTCTGGAGGCTTTGGATCACGGCCTGTGGATCATGGGAAAGGTCTCGATCATGGGGAAGCGGAAGTACCCACTGGAGCTACGCGAGCGTGCGCTGAGGTTGTATCGGCAGGCTGAGCCAAAGCCGGTGATCGCGCACCTGGCCGAGCAACTGGGCAGGGGCATCCATCGTGAGGCGCTGCGGAACTGGATCCGGCAGGACCAGGCCGACCACGGCGAGCGTGACGACCTGCCGACCACCGCGATGCTGGAGGAGAACCGGCGGCTTGCCCGAGAGAACGCCGAGCTCAAGCGGGTCAACGAGATCCTGCGGGCGGCCAGCGCTTATTTCGCCCAGGAGTTCGACCCGACCCGGCGGCGGTGCATGAGGTTCATCGACGCCCACCCAGGCCTTGCCGCGGTCGAAGATGACGGTTGTCGTCCCTCCAGCCAACTTGGGCAGCAGTGCCGCGAAGTCGGTGGAGGATTCGCCGCAGGCAGGGATGAGCACCACTGCTGGATCGCCCTCTCCCTCGATCCAGAGGTGGATACGCCGACCGCCGACATTGACCATGCGGCCGGGCGGCGGGTAGCGGCGCCAGTCCCGGGCCAAGCCCCACGTCTGGTAGGCGGCGCTGGCCATGCCGAGCCCGGCCGCGCTGGCAGCCGCGGCAGTAGCTGATCGCTTGAGGATGTGCACGCCCTCTACGCAAGCAGGGCTTCGTATCGCCATGCGTCCGCACGGTCACATGCCGCTATCGAGTAGCGCTCGGTCTACGGGACGGTGCCGTCACAGGAGGCGATCACGAACGCTCCCTCCGACGTGGTACGGGCTGACCACCCGGCCGGCCACGACGATCTCACAGGTGATGTCGCCCGCGCACGTCGTGTTGCGCGCCGACACTGCGACCGATCCGCAGAGGGTGGATGGCTGGTAACGCGTTCGTCACTATGGGTCCCGCTCGTGCTGGTATGGAGCACTGTGGAGGCATGTCGAAGACGCCAGGGGGTTCAGGGCCGGCGCCCCGTTCGCAGGTATGGCGGTGGGTGATGCTCGCCGCAGTCGTGGTGATGGCGGCGATGCTGGCGGTGGGGCTGGCTGGCTTCTTCGCCGATCCGCTGCACCTGTCGGCGGACGTGCTGGGCGTGCTGGATCAGCGGGCCAGCGTGGTGAGCATGTTCATCGGCGCGGGCGGGCTGGTGGTCGCGGTGGCGGCGCTGTTGCTGCAATTCCGCGCCAACGGCTCCCAGCCGGCCGCCGTCGCGTCTAAGGCTGGGATGCGACGTCCGCGGATGCTGGCGCGGACCATTGCATCGGTCACGATGGCTGCCGCCATCGGTCTGGCGGTCAACCAGGTCATCGATGACGGGAAGGTGAACTGGAGCTGGGTTTTTCTGACTTTCTGGATGGCGGTAGGCGGCGGCTTGCTCCTGGCTTACGCGTCGAGGCAACTCTCACAATCTCCTCCGGACTCCGAGCACCTTGAGGAGGCGGAGGTCAGGCTGGCAGCCCTTGTACGAGACGCATATGTATGGGAAGCGCTCACAGCGGGCCTGTTCGACCCCGCCCCTTTGCCGCTCCGATGGAGCGGCCTCGGCAGCCCGAGGGTTAGGGGCAACGCCGAAAACCTGGTTCGATCATTCATGTCGTCGCCCGTGCGCCGGCTGCTGATCCTCGGCGCACCAGGATCAGGAAAGACGACTCTCGCGAAACTCGTGCTTCTTGAGCTGCTGGACAACCGCGCCAAGGATGATCCTGTCCCGGTCATATTCGGCCTCTCTAGCTGGGATCCCACGATCCAGCCATTCCATGACTGGCTGGCGGCCCGTCTGCAGGCCGAGTATCCCGTGCTGGCCGCCATGTCGTCCGGCCCGGACACCGCCCGTGCACTGGTTGCCCGGCGTCGGATCCTGCCGATCCTGGATGGGCTCGACGAGGTTCCCATCGCCCAGCGGGCGCTTGTCGTGAGCGCGCTCCAGGCGATGTCGGCGCCCGGTGAGCCCTTGATCATCACCAGCCGGACTTCGGAGTTCCGGGAACTCTTCGATGATCGAGGATCGGGACTCTTCGCCGGTGGCCTAGTGATCGAGCTGCTTTCGCTGCATCCTGCCGACGTCGTCCAGGCTCTCTCTGTTCGCCTTCCGGGGTCATCCAGTGCGGGTTGGGCCGCCCTGCTGGACGCACTCGTCACGAGTCCCAAGGGTCCGCTCGCCCAGGCGCTGACCATGCCGTGGGCAACTTCCTTGTTGTTTAAGGCGTACGGCCGCGACGGCGATCCCTCCGAGCTTTTGGACACCATCCGCCTTCCCGACGCCGAGGCCATAGAACGTCATCTGCTCGACCGGCTCGTCGATTCACAGTCCTTGCCCGCATACGCCGAGCGGAGCTATCACCCAACTGACACCCGTCGTTGGCTGTCCTTTCTCGCCCATTACATGACGGGGGCGATGACCAGCGACTTAGCGTGGTGGCAGCTGCCGGGCGCCGTCTCGCCGGTCCTCCACAAGGGTCTCGGCGCTAGCTTCGGCGCCGGCCTCATGCTGACTGTGGCGATCGCCCTGTCCGCCTTCTCTGCCGGGACCGCTCCGCTGCTCCTACTGCTAGCGGGGATGGGAGGGTTGACCGGCTACCTGGCAGCGTCCTTCGGACGACGCCGCTCCATCGCTCTTCGTCCTCGTTCCAGGATCCGCCGTCAGTCCGCATCCCCTCGAGCGACCCTCGGTGCCGCTCTGGTTGCCGCGTTGGCCGAATCGTTCGTGGCCGGGCTTGCCGTCGCCGCCTCATACGAGCTCGTCCAGCGCCTCATCACGGGGATATCGCCAGGGTTCCAGGCAGCTCTCTGGATCGGCTCGGTGGCCGGGCTCATCTTCGGGATGGGCACACCCGGTTTCGCCTATCTTCTGACGGTCGTCATCCTCGCGGCCCGGCGTAAGGTTCCGTTCCGGCTGATGTCGTTCCTTCAGCACGCGCACCGCATCGGCCTGCTCCAGCAGGTCGGGCCGGTCTACCGGTTCCGTCACCTCCTCCGGGACCTGCTGGCTGGACCACGCCTGGCGAAGCCCGCCGCCGCTGCCGTGCGTGAGACGCTCGACGAGGAGACCCAGCTCGCCCGTGACATCACCGAGCCTGAGGCCCCGCTCGACGATGCCCCCGTCACGGCACCCGCCGGCGATAAGCCGCCCGCCGACGTGCCCAAGGCGCAGCCGCCGTTCATGGTGAGGTCGCAGTTCACCGTGCTGCCGCCGACGAGCAACATAGACGAGGTGGCCCAGGCGAAGATCTGCGAAGAGACCCTCGTCCTGAGCGAGGTGCTGTTGAAGATCGACGAGTCCAGCCAGAACCGTTCCCGCGCGGCCGTGAAAGGCCTGGTCCAAAGGCTGATCGCAGCCAACGCTGACGCGGTCGATTGGGCGGCTGCAGCGCAGTACGAGCGCTTTACCCAGGCACGGGAGCGTCTCGTCGACGCTGCCTGGCTGCCGTTCTGGAGTCGTCCCGCACGGGTGTACCGCGTGGCGGCCTGGCTAGCGGGAGGTCTGGCGGGGTGGACGGCGGGCATGTGGTGGCTGCCGGTGGGGACGTTCAGGCTCGTACTAGCGGCAGCCCTGGTGGGGTGCGTGGTCATGTCGGTGATTAGCCTGGCGATGGCGCACAGAAAGCAGCAAGGAAAAGGCAGCACCTACGGTAGGGCGCTGCGCAATGCGCTGACCCGTCCGCTGCCGCTCCTGTTGGCCGGTGGGCTGGTCTGCTCCTTCTTCGACCAGGCGACAGGCTTTGTCCAGGTGGCGCGTGAGCCAGCGGAGCCGCCTCTGCTGTTGTGGGCATCCTACGGCGCCTGGCTGGTAGCGATCTTGTTGTGGCTGTCGAGCGCGCCTTCCTTCCAGATACGGACGATCCTCGCTGCCCGTGACCCGGCCGAGTGGCTGCGGTTACCTCCGAACCTGGCCGGGTATCGTGTCGCGGCCGAGCAGGCGTACCAGGACTGGATCGGCGCCATGGTGCGAGAGGGCGTCATGCCCCTCCTGCGCGCCGAACTGCACGACGAGCGCGACGACATGAGCACGGTCCTGCCCGAGCTCGATCTGAGCAGGCTCGGCGGGCTGAGCAGGATTGACGAGTTCGTAGCCACCGAGCAGAGCAAGTATCTGAGGCACCTCGTCGCCAAGCTCGGCAGCGGGAGTGTCGGGGTGAGCGGTTCCAGGGGCGCGGGCAAGAGTACGGTCCTGCGCCACTTGTGCGGCCGTGACCAGAACGGGGCGACGGCGCATCTGTGCCTGTTGGTCCATGCGCCTACTGCTTACGACCCCAAGGACTTCCTTACCCACCTGTTCCTCAAGGTCTGCGAGGAGGTCACCGGGGACACCGGCGAGCAGGCTTCAGCGCGCAGGCTGAAGTTCCGCCTCGTCAGACTCCTGCCCCCGATCGCCGTATTGCTCGGCACCGCAATGCTGGCTGGGTCGCTGCGCTGGGCTCATATCCAGCCGGTGATAGTCGACGTGAACAAGCGACCGGAACTGCTCGTCGCCGCACTCGGGGCGATCCTGATCGTCATGGGTCTGGCCGCGGCGTGGCGATCGAGCCGGCGCAGGCCGCAGGTCATGTGGTCCAGCACCTCGGAGGTTACCGCCCGCGCTCACCTACGGTCACTGCGCTATCTGCAGGCGGTGACCCAGACGCACAGCGGCGAGGTGGGCCTGCCGGGAGGAGGCAAACTGAGCAGACAGTCTGCCTTACAGCGAACCGAGCAGGCGCGGAGTTATCCGCAGTTGGTTGCGGACCTGCGAGACCTGCTGGGCCAGATCTCCCTGGACCGGCAGCGCCTGCAGGGCAAGGTCATCATCGGGATCGACGAACTGGACAAGATCGGGACCGCTGAAGACGCCGAGCGCTTCCTCAACGACCTGAAAGTGATTTTCGGGGTGCACGGTTGCTACTTCCTCGTGGCCCTGTCGGAGGATGCTCTCACTGGGTTTGAGCGCCGGAGCCTCGCCATCAGGAACACCTTTGACAGCGCTTTCGACACGATCGTCCGCATCCCGCCTCTGCGGAGCGCCGAATCGCGTACTCTGCTGACCCGCCGCGGGATAAACCTGCCGATCCCGTACGTCTGGCTGTGCCACGCGCTGACCGGCGGCCTGCCCCGCGACCTGCTGCGTGCCACACTCGATCTTTCCACTCTCGCGGCGCGACACGACGACCACGACCTGGTCTCCTTGGCGGCCAGGCTGATCCGGCAGGACCTCAGCGTGGTCATCGGAGCCCAGCTTCGCGCGGCCGCGCAGCTCACCGGCGATCACGCTCCGGCCATCACCGAATGGCTGGCCAAATGCGCGGCTGCGGCTCCCCTTACCGTCGCCGCCCTCGACGATCTCGCCGACGCCGCGCCACCCGATGCGGCGGACGAGTTTGTGGTCGTTCAGACCCAGGCCTACCTTTTCATCCTGGCGGCCCTGAGTAGGATCTTCATCGAGAGTTCGCAGGTTTCCTTGGCGCCGCTGCAGGCGGAGACCGAGCCGAACACCATTGACCGCATCGCCGAGACGCGCCTGCTCCTGGCGACGGATCCGCACCTGGCCTGGCACACGATCCGCCGGATCGCGGAGGCATCCTTCCTGTCCCCCGTCGAATAGGTGCACGGCGCATCTTGTGGGCACGAATTGGGATCAGGCGGTCTAGAGGGCGTCTTCTGCACGGACGCTGACAGGCAGCGTCGACGCTTCTTAAATGAGTTTGCTCCTCATGAATCCCTGGAGCTGATCGACAAGGCGTCTGCCCCCAGTAGAGAGTGATCTCTCAGATGGTACGGATTCTGAGGCGTGAGGGGAGTTGGCGGGTACCGTGGGGGCATGAGCGCGCAGCCTGTCCATGATCCTCGGTACGACCCGGAAGCGATCCTCCGGGCTCTGCCGGAGAAGTGGCGTCCGGTGTTCCTGGCCCAGTATCACGAGGCGTGGGAGGCGGCGCGTGAGCCGGGTGAGTACCATCGCCTGCCTGAGGTCCTCAACCTGTGGTGGCTGAACTCGATCGCGTTCTCCGATCCCACCTACGATCAGCGTGCTGAGGAGGCGGGTCGGGGCGTCGGCGAGGGTGTGGCGTTTGAGGAGGCGATTCCCGACTGGGAGGAGCGTCTGGCTCGGGTGCGGCGTACGTGAGCTTTCGCGTTGTTCTGTCTTCTTCGGCGTTGGCGAGGATGAAGGACTTCCCCGATGCTGCCCTGACGGCTCTGGTTGAGCGGACCGCCGATCTGCTGGAGGAGCCGTGGGATGCGCAGGTGCTGTATCCCGGACGTACGGACTATCGGCAGGCCACCTTCGGTGATTACGGCCTGCTTCACTTCCACGTCGATGAACAGGCTGAGCTGATGACCATCTACGAGTTGGTCTGGGCTGGTTGATCGGCCAGGTTGCTGGGTGACAAAGTGAGTGACGATCGAGGCGTACGCCGTCGGACGTTCGCGTACTTCTGGAGACTCCCGGTGCAGGTCAGAGGTCGGTCCGCACCTGATAGTGATCACGTTCAAGTGGCTTCGCATCGAAGGGTCAGGGGTTCGAATCCCCTCATCTCCACCCGGGGGCCGTTCTTGAAACGGCTGGACTGAAGTTGACGGGATCCCGTCTGATCATCGTGATCGGGCGGGATCTTGTCGTTTCAGGGGTTTCCGAATCGGGTTCGTCCTGGTTTGGGAGCCACGGAGCAGGTGTCCGGGAAGGCCCGGGTGGTGTCAGGGCGCTGGCAGGGGTCGGAATCTGCGTCGCTGGGCATGGCGATGCTGGCTCCGAGCTGGGTGCTGCGACAAGGTGATCTGAATTGCGGGTTATTCGGCGGGTGGTGGCCTGCTCCGGCCGGCGAGCGGTGTGCGGTGTGCGGTCGATGTGCTCTGCTGGGATCTCGAAGATATCGGTAGATGTGTCGGGCTCGTTGGGGGGCTGGTGGATATGGCGCCACTGGTCGAGGAAGTGGTCGTTGGCGACGGCGACGAGCAGGGCGACCAGGATGGTCTGGGCGACGCGACCGTGGGCGAGCCGGTTCTTCGGATCACTCAGGTCGAGGTCGTGGCCTTTGAGGCGGCCATTCAGCCCCTCCGTCATCGCCCTGGCAGTGGAGTACGTCCCTCGCCACGAAGGGCTGAGGTAAGGCAGGTCCTGGCGGAATTTGTCGAGGTGGCCGAGGTCGCCGGGGCGCAGGGTGATGGCTGCTGGTGGCCTTCAAAGAGTTAGGACTGTTGGGCGCTCACGCAACCCGGTGCCGTCGAGCTGCTACTCGGCGGCACCACTCTTTTGATCCCGTCACCAGACCGGCAAGCCCTGTTCAGTTCGTGGCGGCGCCCCTTCGCCGGCGAACCCGTTCACGCCGGACGCGATCGCGAACAAGCCCTGCTCGCGCTCGGTCAGCCAGCCATCGACCACCAGCCGCTTGAGCCGCGCGCGCATCCCCTCCACCTGACCGCGGACATCCTGCTGACCCAGCGCCCGCACCACATCCCGCGCCCGTAGCGGCTCGTCGGAGCTGGCCAGCAACACCACCGCGTCCTTGCGCAACCCCCGCAGGGCCGGACGCTTCTGAGGGACCTCCGCGTGCCCGGCGGTTTCCGGGGCGACGTGGCCTGCATCACCATGAGGATGGGCAACGGCGGCCTCGCCGGGCTCCGCGTCGGCCGGCTCGGCGGCCGCCTCCAGCGCGGTCAACTCCTCGCGCGCGATGGACAGTCGTTCCAAGCGCCGTCGTGCGGTGGCCATCCGCTCCTGCAGCTCCTCCATCTGCCTGGACAGCTCGGCGCATTGCTGCCGTGCGGCCTCCTCGGCCCGGTTCAGCTTTGTCAGCAGCGACGTCACCATCGCCTCCCTCGCGGCAGTCCCGAACCACCGTCATCACTCAGCGCATAGTTTAAACTCCACACTGTAGGCGGCGATGGCATCGCTGACCCTGAAGACTGCAAGATGATCTCCGGCGAAAGGACGCCAAGACCGGCAGGGTCACGCAGGCGTATGCCGCTGCGGGCGGTCGTTAAAGAAGACGCTCCATCCACAGCGAACTGATGTACTGACCGTTCTTGGCGGCGTACTCGTGGAACGTGCCGACCTCTGTGAAGCCGAACTTCCGATGCAACGCGACCGATGCATCGTTGGGCATGGCGATGCCTACGACGGCCACATGGATCGGCTCGTCGGCAATGCTTTCGAACAGAGCCCGATACAGCGACGTTCCCACCCCCAAGCCCCGGCAACCGGCATCGATCGCGACGCTGAGCTCAACCGTCTCCCGGAAGGCATCGTGATCCCGGTAACGCTGACTGCAGGCATAGCCCACCACCTGACCGTCTCGTCGAGCCACGAGCAGTCGGTAAGGGCCAGCGGAGGAGAACCGTTCGAACCAGGCGCGCCGCTCATCCACCCTGATCGGCCGGGTGTCGAAAGACGCGATCGAGTTCGCCGCCACATCGTTGAGGAGGTCGACAATTCCGGGGAGATCACCCTCATCCCCGACAGCAACCTCAACGGGCCCTGAACCATCAAGCGTGCGCACATCGTTCATGAGTCACATTCTGATCAAACCGGGTCTGCCTCGCTACCGCCGGAGTTCAGCCCGCCCGCACACCATCAACGAGAAGGCGGCGGGAATGCTCTCATCTCTCGCAGCTACCGTCTGGGAAGCGATCACTTCCCTTCCGGGAAACGATCTTCTCAACCCCTCCTGCACACCAGGTCAACCCGTTGGAGCCGCTTGCCGTGGGCGGAGGTGTCAGGGACGGACTCGCCTGACTGGCAGCCACGAGGTGAGCAGCGGGGCAAGTTCGGGGAGCAGGCTGGAGCCGAAGATGCAGAGGGTCTGTTCCCAGGGGTGGCCGAAGGTGCCGTTGGTCATGTCTTCAAGGAGGAAGACGTAGTAGTCGCCATTGGGGAAGATCTCGATGGGCCAGCCGGCGGTGTCGGCGAGGGCCTGGCGGTGGGGCCAGAACCACCAGCTTGGGTGCTGCCAGTCGAGCACGCAGGCGTTGTGACTCGGCGAAGGCGCGGGTCATGGCCAGCCGTCGACCCGCCTTGGACTTGGGATAGGGCTTGATCGTGATGTGCCCATTGATCTCGACTGCGACGCGGAGCACCCGGACGGTACCGGCATCGAGGTCGATGGCATCCCACCGCAGCCCGGCGCACCCACCCCACCGCAGTCCCGCTCCTGCGGCCAGGGCGACGACGGCGCGGTACCGGTCGGGGACGTGCCGGAGGAGCATGGCGAACTCCTCCCGCGTGATGATGCGGTCATCGGCGTCCTGGCGGCGGCGCCTCGGCAGGCGTACGCCCTCACACGGGTTCGCACCGATCAGCCGATCCCGCACGGCCGAGCGCATTACCCCGGACAGCAGGCGATGGCATTCGATCACGGTGGCGGAGGAGAGGCGCTTGCCGAGGTCGGTGACCCATGCCTGAACGGCTGAGTGGTCGACCTTGCCGAGCGGTACGTCCTGCCGGCGAGGCTGGACATGGTTGCGCATGATGGACTGGTCGCGCGCGGCGGTGGCCAGCTCGTGATTGCGGGACGCGAGCCAACTGCTCGCGTACGGGCCGAACTTGGTCTTGCCCGCGTGCGGATCGACATAGGAGCCGCGGTTGAGCGCGCTGTTGATCTCGGCGAGGAATGCCGTCGCCTCCCGCTTGGTGGGAAAGGTCTTTGAGCGCTGGCGGTCGGTCTGGTCGCGCCAGTTGGCGCGGTACGTTCCCGCCTTGGTCTTGACGATGTGTCCCATGTCAGCTCGCCTCGCTTTCCGGCGTTCCGTCCAGCCAGGTGTGGAACCGGCGCTTGGGGATCACCCAGCGGTTGCCCACGCGAATGGCCGGGATGGTGCCGTTGCGGACGAGGGTGTTGGTCGGGTCGTAGGGCAGGCGTTGCAGTTCTTGGGCTGGCTGAGCAGGCCACCTGAGCGGGCTGCAAGAGCAGGGCGACGGCTCCCAGACGGCATCCTTGTCCGCCGTGATGAGGCATCCCGCTGGGTGACGTATTGAGTGACGATCGTGGCGAACACGCTCGGACGTTCACGGACTCTCCAAGACTTCCGGCGCAGGTCACAGGGCCTATTCGCCCTGATGGAGATCATGGTTAAGTGGCTTCGCATCGAAGTGGTTATGACCTTGGCGTTCGCCTCCTCCGGCACAGTGAGGGTTTCCATCCTGGAACGGCAGGTCGAAAACTTGCTGACGGCGGCAGGTTGATCGACAAGTAGAGAAGCCCCTGGTGGAAGGGTTGTCGGCCATCCACCAGAGGCTTCGAGCTGCTGTTCTACCGTGCTGCGTTGTCATCGTCATCTCGGACGCTGTCCTACCTGTCCGACCTGATCCGCCGGCACCGCAAGAGGATCCGTTCACCATGAAGGCGTCTCAACCCAGGCCAGCAGGCACTCCTCGTGCTGGTCCACCTGCGCAAGGACGAAACGCTCGCCGGAGTTGCGGCCCGGCTTCGGCGTCGGAGTGGCCACCGCCTGGGCGCCACATCCGCGAGGCCATCGCCCTGCTCGTGTCGACGACACGTGAAAACTTCACGTGTCGTCGACAAACCGCTCGCCGGCGCAGTTCGGCGGGGTAGGTGGGTTTGCCTGGCATGGACTCGATCCTCTCAAGAGATCAAGTCTCCACCGAAGCCGGGGCGATTCACCCGGGTGCGCACCGGCCGGGCCTGCTAGTGCCGTAGCAGATCGGGTTTGCCCTGTTTCGTAACGGCACGCCGATCAAGGTCCCACCTCGGTCGGCGTGATCGTTTCAGACTGCTGTGGTGGCTGAACGGGTTCGCGTCCGCGAGATCGATGACGATGAAGGCAACCGGCTG
>NZ_JBEZFS010000053.1:0-44742 GCF_040649575.1 Nonomuraea sp. NPDC048916 | reverse complement strand
CCCCCCCCCCCCCCCCCCCCCCCCCCCCCCCCCCCCCCCGTCCGCCCGGGAGCGCCCCGGGCAGGCCGGGCCTGAGGAGCCCGCGGTCAGCTGAACTCGGCGAGGGTGCGCTCGGCCTCCTCAAGCCATGAGCGGCGGGCCGCCAGGGCCTCCTCGGCCTCCTTGACGTCCTTGGCGCGGCCGGCGGCCTCGGCCTTGGCCAGCCGCTTCTCCAGCTGCTCGATGGAGGTGCGCAGCTGGTCGACCGTGCTCTGGGCGCGGGCGCGAGCCTCGGGGTTGGACCGCTTCCACTCGTTCTCCTCCGCCTTGCGCACGGCGTCGTCCACCTTGCGCAGCCCGCCCTCGAGCCGGTCGCGCTGCTCGCGCGGCACGGGGCCGGCGGCCTCCCAGCGCTCGACGAGGTGGCGGAGCGCCGACCTGGCGGTGCGCACGTCGGTGACCGGCAGGATCTTCTCGGCCTCCGCCAGCAGCTGCTCCTTGACCTCGGCGTTGGCCGCGAGCGAGGCGTCACGTTCGGCGAACACCGCGGAACGCGCCTGGAAGAACTGGTCCTGCGCGCCCTTGAAACGGGCCCACAGCTCGTCCTCCGCCTCGCGTGAGGCCCGGCCGGCGCTCTTCCAGCGCTGCATCAGGTCGCGGTAGACGGCCGCCGTGGCGGCCCAGTCGGTGGAGCCGGACATCGCCTCGGCCTCCTCGACGATGCGCTCCTTGGCCGCGCGCACGCCCTCGCGCTGCTCGTCGAGGCCCGCGAAGTAGACCTTGCGCCGCTTGGCGAAGGCGGTGCGGGCGGCCGAGAGCCGCTTCCACAGCCCGGCCTCGGTGACCCGGTCGATGCGGTCGGCGGCCTTCCACTCCTCGACCAGCTGGCGCAGGCGTTCGCCGCCCGACTTCCAGTGGGTGGTCTCGTCGGCGATGCGCTCGGCCTCGGCGACGATGCGCTCCTTGATCGCCCTGGCCTCGGCGCGAGCCTGCTCGCGGGCCGCCTTGACCTCCTCGCGGCGGTGCGCGACCAGCTCCGACAGCCCGTCGAGGCGGGCGGTCAGCGCGGCGAGGTCGCCGATGGCGTGGGCGTCGGCGACCGCTTCGCGCAGCTTGGCGATGCTGGCCTCGGCCTGTGCCGGAGCCAGGTCGGTGCCCTTGACCCGCTGTTCGAGCAGCGCGACCTGGCCGGCCAGCTCGTCGTACTTGCGATGGAAGTACGCCAGCGCCTCCTCGGGTTCACCGGCCTGCCAGGAGCCGACGGCCCGCTCTCCCTCAGCCGTACGCACGTAGACGGTGCCGTCGTCGTCTACCCGGCCCCACGGGTCGGTGCTCACCGTGTCCTCCCGCACTTTCCATCAGACCCTTCGGGACTACTCGTCCCTAGTTTGTATTACGTCAGCTCTTGCCGGCGATTGTCACGTCTTTGATTTCGATGGTTTCCTTGGGTGCTCCGGTGCCGTCGCCCGCATCGCCTAGGACGCCCGCCTTGTTGACCTTGTCCAGGATGTCGAGTCCCTTGGTGATCGTACCCACCGGGGTGTAGTCCGGCGTGAGACCGATGTCGCCGTACACCAGGAAGAACTGGCTGCCGGTGGTGCCCGGGGCCTGCGTCTTGGCCATCGCCATCACACCGCGCTTGTAGGTCGCGCCCTCCAGGTTCTCCTCGGCCATGACGTAGCCGGGGCCGCCCGAGCCGTCCATGCTCTTGCCGTCGGCCTTGGCCGAGGGGTCGCCGCACTGCAGCATCGGGAACTTGTCGTTGCCCAGGCGGTGGCACTTGCTGCCGTCGTAGTATTTCTTGCCCGCCAGGAACTGCAGTGAGTTGACCGTGCAGGGCGCCTTGGCGTTGTCGAGCTTGACCACGATGTCGCCCAGGTTGGTCTTGAGCGTCATGGTCTTCGTGGCGGGCGTGAGCTTCACCTTCGCCGGCGGCATGCCCACGTCCTTGACGTTGCCGCCCGCCGTGTCGGCGACGTAGCCGCAGGTGCCCGTGCCGGCGTCGTAGGGCTTGGGCTGCGCGGCGGGCGACGCCGAGGCGGTCTCCTGCGCCGGCTGCGTGGGCGTCGCCGCGGCCTCGCTTTTGGTGTCGCCGCCGCCCATGAGCGCGACCGCGGTCACGATCCCGCCCACCACGACCACGACTCCCACGGTGGAGCCGATGATCGCGTTGCGCTTGGCGCGCTGCTCGCGCTCGACGCGGCGCTGGATCTGCCGCTCGTAGTGCTCACGTGCCAGCTGCTTCTGCCGGTCCTTCCCCGTGGCCACCGCTTTGCCTCCCATAGTCAATCAACTGAGGTGGGCGAATCGTATCGGCCAATGGGTAATGATTCGCAGCCCGGCGACCCGCACCGGTACCCTTCGGTTACATTCCCATTGGCTTTTTTGACGAGATCAGCTGAGGCAGATGCTCATCGCAGGCTTTCCCGCAGGGGCCTTCCAGACCAATTGTTACGTCGTCGCGCCCGCTCCGGGCGAGGAGTGCGTGATCATCGACCCTGGTCAGGACGCCGTCGACGGAGTCGACGAGCTGCTGCGCGAGCACCGGCTGAAGCCGGTCGCGGTGCTGCTCACCCACGGTCACCTCGACCACGTCTGGTCGGTGGCGCCGGTCTGCGGCGCGCGTGACGTGCCCGCCTGGATCCACCCCGACGACCGCCACCTGCTGAGCGATCCGGCGGCCGGCCTGTCGCCGGGCACCACGCAGCTGTTCGGCGGCCTCACGCTGACCGAGCCCGACGACGTCAGGGAGCTGTCCGACGGGGCCGACCTGCGGCTGGCGGGCCTCGAGTTCGTGGTCGACCACACACCCGGCCATACCAGGGGGTCGGTGAGCTTCCGGGTGCCCGACGACGAGATCCTCTTCTCGGGCGACCTGTTGTTCGCCGGCTCCATCGGCCGCACCGACCTGCCGGGCGGCGACTATCCGACGATCCTGCGCAGCCTGGCCTCCAAGTGCCTGCCGCTGCCTGACGATACGGTCGTCCTGCCGGGCCACGGACCACAGACCACGATCGGCCGCGAGCGCGCCACCAACCCTTATCTCAAGGAGGCCGCGCCGCACGCCGGTCCCACACGAGGGATCTAATGAGTTTCCAAGCACCCAAGGGCACCTTCGACTGGCTGCCCCCTCGCTCCGAGCAGGTTCTCGCGGTCCGCGAGGCCCTCGCCGCCCCGGCGCGGCTGGCGGGCTACGGCTATGTCGAGACGCCCGTGTTCGAGGACACCCAGCTGTTCGCCAGGGGCGTAGGCGAGTCGACCGACATCGTCTCCAAGGAGATGTACACCTTTCCCGACAAGGCGGGCCGCTCGCTGACGCTGCGCCCCGAGGGCACGGCCTCGGTCGTGCGCGCGGTGCTGCAGCACGGCCTGCACAACGGCCAGCTGCCGGTCAAGGTGTGGTACTCCGGCAGTCAGTTTCGCTACGAACGCGCCCAGAAAGGGCGCTATCGCCACTTCTGGCAGGTCGGAGCCGAGGCGCTGGGCTCCGAGGACCCGGCGCTCGACGCCGAGCTGATCCTCCTCGCCGCGCAGGGCTACTCCTCGCTCGGCCTGACGGGTGTCCGGCTGCTGCTCAACTCGCTCGGCGACAAGACGTGCCGGCCCGCCTACCGCGCCGCGCTGCAGGGCTTCCTGCGCGGCCTCGACCTCGACGACGACACCAGGGCCCGGGTCGAGATCAACCCGTTGCGGGTGCTCGACGACAAGCGGCCCGAGGTGCAGGCCCAGCTGACCGGCGCGCCCCTGGTCGTCGACCACCTGTGCCCGGCCTGCAAGGCCTACCAGGAGGAGGTCCGGTCGCTGCTGACCGCCACGGGCGTCGTGTTCGAGGACGATCCCCGGCTGGTGCGCGGGCTCGACTACTACACCCGCACCACGTTCGAGTTCGTGCACGACGGGCTCGGCTCGCAGTCCGCCGTCGGCGGCGGCGGCCGCTACGACGGGCTGAGCGAGATGCTCGGCGGCCCGCCGCTGCCCAGCGTCGGCTGGGCGCTCGGAGTCGACCGCACCTACCTCGCCATGGAGGCCGAGGGCCTGCTCACCGACTCCGCGGAGCGTCGTGTCCAGGTGTACGGTGTCCCGCTGGGCGACGACGCGCGCCGGCGCATGTTCCTGCTCCTGAACGAGCTGCGCCAGGCCGGCATCAGCGCCGACATGGCCTTCGGCGGCAAGGGCCTGAAGGGCGCCATGAAGGGGGCCGACCGCTCGGGTGCCCGGTTCGCGCTGATCCTGGGCGAGCGTGATCTGGCCGCGCGGGCCGTACAACTGAAAGACCTGACCACCGCTGAGCAGACCGAGGTGCCGCTGGCCCAGGTCGCCGACATTCTGAAGGGGAAAGTGCAGTGATCCGCACGCATACGGCAGGGTCGCTCCGAGAGGAGCACGCCGGGCAGCAGGTGACGCTCGCGGGATGGGTGGCCCGGCGCCGTGATCACGGTGGCGTGGTCTTCATCGACCTACGCGACGCCTCCGGCTCGGCGCAGGTGGTCTTCCGCGAGGAGGACCACGCCCACGACCTGCGCGCCGAATACTGCGTGAAGGTGACCGGCGAGGTCAGGGTCAGGCCCGAGGGCAACGCCAACCCCGACCTGCCCACCGGCGCGATCGAGGTCGTGGCCGACACGGTCGAGGTGCTCAGCGAGTCGGCGCCGCTGCCCTTCCCGATCGAGGGCAACGTGGACGTGTCCGAGGAGGCCAGGCTCAAATACCGCTACCTCGACATCCGCCGCCAGCAGGTCGCCCAGTCGCTGCGGATCCGCTCCAAGGCCACCTACCTCGCCAACGAGGTGATGAACGAGCTCGGCTTCGTCTACGTCGACACGCCGACGATGACCCGGTCCACGCCCGAGGGCGCCCGTGACTTCCTGGTGCCCGTGCGGCTGCAGCCCGGCAGCTGGTACGCCCTGCCGCAGTCGCCGCAGCTGTTCAAGCAACTGCTGCAGGTGGGCGGCCTCGAGCGCTACTACCAGCTGGCCCGGTGCTACCGCGACGAGGACCTGCGCGCCGACCGGCAGCCGGAGTTCACCCAGATCGACGTCGAGATGTCCTTCGTCGACCAGGAGGACGTCATCGCGGTCGGCGAGAAGCTGATCGAGCGGCTCTGGCGCGACGTCCTCGGCGTCGAGATCCCGATGCCGCTGCCGCGCATGACCTACGCCGACGCGATGGCCCGCTACGGCTCCGACAAGCCCGACCTGCGCTTCGGCCAGGAGCTCGTCGAGATGACCGGCTACTTCGCCGGCACCTCGTTCCGGGTGTTCCAGGCCGACTACGTGGGCGCGGTCGTCATGCCCGAGGGGGCCTCGCAGACCCGCAAGGAGCTCGACGGCTGGCAGGAGTGGGCGCGCTCGCGCGGCGCCAGGGGCCTGGCCTACGTGCTCGTGCAGGAGGACGGCACCCTCGGCGGCCCGGTCGCCAAGAACCTGTCGGAGGAGGAGCTGTCCGGCCTGGCCGAGTTCGTGCGGGCGAAGCCGGGTGACGCGATCTTCTTCGCCGCGGGGGGCCGCAAGGCCTCCAGCGAGCTGCTGGGAGCCGCCCGGCTGGAGATCGGCCGCCGCCGCGGGCTGATCGACGAGTCCCAGTGGTCGTTCCTGTGGATCGTCGACGCGCCCATGTTCGAAGAGGACGGCGAGGGCGGCTGGACGGCCGTGCACCACCCGTTCACCGGCCCCAAGCCCGAGTGGGCCGACACCTTCCAGGATCACCCGGGTGAGGCCCTGGCCTACGCCTACGACATGGTCTGCAACGGCATGGAGATCGGCGGCGGCTCGATCCGGATCCACCGCGCCGAGATGCAGCAGCGCGTCTTCGACGTGCTCGGCATCTCCAAGGAGGAGGCGGAGAGCAAGTTCGGCTTCCTGCTGGAGGCGTTCAAGTACGGCCCGCCCCCGCACGGAGGCATCGCCTACGGCTGGGACCGCATCTGCATGCTGCTGTCCGGCGGCGAGTCGATCCGCGACGTGATCGCCTTCCCCAAGACGGCCTCGGGCTACGACCCGCTCACCGGTGCCCCGACGCCCATCACGGCCGAGCAGCGCAAGGAGGCGGGCGTCGACGCCCAGCCCAAGGCAGAGGCCTAGCCTCCGCCTCCGCCCCACGGAGCCGACACGACGGCCGCCTCCCCTCGGGCAGGCGGCCGTCGTCATGCGCGGGCGGTCAGCGGAGCGTGACCTGCTTGATGATGATGGGGTTCTTCGGCGCGGTGGAGCCGCCGTCGCCCGTGATGTCGTCGTCGTTGACGATGACGCCGTCCTTGGCCACCTTCTCGATGATCTCCAGGCCCGACCGC
This sequence comes from Nonomuraea sp. NPDC048916, assembly GCF_040649575.1. Taxonomy (NCBI): domain Bacteria; kingdom Bacillati; phylum Actinomycetota; class Actinomycetes; order Streptosporangiales; family Streptosporangiaceae; genus Nonomuraea; species Nonomuraea sp. NPDC048916. The sequence goes on along the minus strand of NZ_JBEZFS010000053.1, from coordinate 38,474 downwards.
ACCATGCCGAGCACCGAGAACTGCGGCTCGATCTGCGCGTTCTCGTCCGACAGTGAGATGGCGAACTGGCTGCTGTTCTGGCCGGCCGCGTCCTGCGGCTGCGTGAGGAACACCACGCCGCGCGTGTAGGGGACCGCGCCGACGGCCTCGTCGCGGAAGACGTAGCCCGCGGTGCCCTGGCCGTCGGTCGGGTTCTTGCCGTCGGCCTTGGCCTTCGGGTCGCCGCACTGCAGCAGGAACAGCCCCGACACTTCGGGCGTCACCAGCCGGTGGCACTTGGTGTTGTTGTAGAAGTTCTTCTTGGCCAGGAAGGCCATCGAGTTGACCGAGCACGGCGTCACGGCGGGGTCGACGTCGATGACGATGTTGCCGTGGTTGGTGGCGATGGTCATCGTCTTCAGCCTCATGTTGGGCTTCGCACCCGGCATGCCCACGTACTTCATCGGGACATCGGAGGTGTCCCGCTTGTAGGTGCAGCTGACCGGGCCGGTCTTGGTGGGGGTGGCGGACGGTTCCAGCTCTCCCAGGACCGATGCCGAAGCGGAGGGCGAGGGCGAGGGCGAGCTCTCGGCCGCCACGGGCGAGCTCGAGTCCCTGTTGACCAGCGTGGTCGCGGCGTAGATGCCGCCGGCCACCACGACGACGGCCAGCCCCGCGCCGATGAAGGTGTTCCGCCTGGACTTGGCGGACTGCTCGGCCGCACGCTGCGCCTGCCGCTCCTTGTGCTCGCGCGCCAGCTCGCTCTGGCGGTCGTCGGCGCTCACGGGTATGTCCTCCAGTTTTGCCTACACATGACCAAACAACTCCGCGAATGCTACCGGCCCTTGAATGTGCTGGACGTAAGTGACGAAAACCGGTCAGTGGTGCGGGAGGGCCGTGAATGTGTGTGGCGGACCGCGAACCATATCGTGCGCGCAGACGTAGTTGAAATGAGAACTAAGGAGCATCTGCCATGTTCGACGAGATCTTCGGTCTGCCCGCACATCCGCTGATCATCCACTTCGCCGTCGTGCTGACGCCGCTGCTCGCCGCCGTCGCCGTCGCGTACGCGCTGCTGCCCCGCCGGCGTCCGGTGCTGGCGTGGGCGGTGGTGCTGCTCTCCCTGGCCGCGCCCGCGGCTGTCTTCGCGGCCAGGGAGAGCGGCGAAGCGCTCCGGCGGGCCCGCTTCGCCACCGCGGACGGCGTGCTGGGCGAACGGATCGCGACCCACCAGAGCTTCGCGACCCCGCTGCTGCTGTCCGTGGCCGGGCTGTCGGCCGCCGCGCTGGTGCTGGTCTACGGCACCACGTCCTCGCGGGACTCGGTCGGCGACAGGTTCGGCCGCGCGGCCACCATCGCCGTGTCGGCTGTGACGGTGGCCATCGCCGCCGTCGTCGGCTACTACGTCTTCCGCGCCGGAGACTCGGGAGCGAGAGCGGTGTGGGCCGTGTAATCTCGCGTTGTGGAGAGTTTGTTCGATTCCGCTGCTGAGGAGGCCACACCCCAGCCCCTCGCGGTCCGGATGCGGCCGCGCACCCTCGACGAGGTGATCGGCCAGCGTCACCTGCTCGGCCCCGGCACCCCGCTGCGCCGGCTCGTCGAGAGCGAGGCGCCGATGTCGCTCTTCCTGTGGGGGCCGCCCGGCACCGGCAAGACCACGCTGGCCTACGTCGTCTCCAATGTCACCAAGCGCCGCTTCGTCGAGATCTCCGCCGTCTCGGCCGGGGTCAAGGACGTGCGGGCCGCCATCGACAACGCCCGGCGCGAGCTGGGCATGACCGGCCGCCAGACGGTGCTGTTCGTCGACGAGGTGCACCGCTTCAACAAGGCCCAGCAGGACGCGCTGCTGCCCGCCGTCGAGAACCGCTGGGTCACCTTCATCGGCGCCACCACCGAAAACCCGTTCTTCTCCGTCATCTCTCCGCTGCTGTCGCGCTCGCTGCTGCTCACGCTGGAGTCGCTGTCCGACGACGACGTCCGCGCCGTCCTGGAGCGCGCGGCGGCCGACGAGCGCGGCCTGGCCGGCCGTGCCACCGTCGCCCCGCAGGCCCTCGACCATCTCGTACGGCTGGCCGGCGGTGACGCCCGCCGCTCCCTGACCTACCTGGAGGCCGCGGCGCTGCTGACCGATGCCACGCCCGCGGACGGCCCGGCCCCCTCCGGAGCGGGCGCCATCACCGTCGAGGTGGTGGAGAAGGCCGTCGACAAGGCGGCCGTCCGCTACGACCGGCAGGGCGACCAGCACTACGACGTGATCAGCGCGTTCATCAAGTCGATGCGCGGCTCCGACGCCGACGCCGCGCTCCACTACCTCGCCCGCATGATCGAGGCCGGCGAGGACCCCCGCTTCCTCGCCCGGCGCATCGTCATCTTCGCCTCCGAAGACGTCGGCATGGCCGACCCCACCTGCCTGCAGACCGCCGTCGCCGCGGCGCAGGCCGTGCAGCTCATCGGGCTGCCCGAGGGGCAGATCAACCTCGCCCACGCGGTCATCCACTGCGCGCTGGCGCCCAAGTCCAACGCGGTCGTCAAGGCGATCGGGGAGGCGATCGGCGACGTGCGGCGCGGCCTCATCGGCCAGGTGCCCGGCCACCTGCGCGACGCCCACTACCCCGGCGCCGCCAAGCTCGGCCACGGCGAGGGCTACCAGTATCCCCACGACTTCGACCACGGCCTGGTCCGTCAGGACTACGCGCCCGAGCAGGTGCGCGAACGGCGCTACTACCAGCCCACCAAGCACGGCGCCGAGGCCCCGGTCGCCGACCGCTGGGCCAGGATCCGCGACTTCCTCCGGGGCTCCTGACGCTCGCCGCCCCCGGGCGAAACCACTGCCGGCTCACATGGGAGCACAACGCCTGATGACCGACCACCGCGCCTCGTTCGACGCGGCCATCACCTTCGGCAACGGCGGAGACCTGGTCGTCCACGGCTTTCGCGTCGACCTCCCATCATCCGACGCGGGCGAGAGCGAGATCGCCGCGCTGTTCGTCGCCTCGCTCGGCCTGCTGATGACCGACGAGGTGAGGCTGGCCAACGTGCGGATCTTCGCCGAGCCGCACAAGGGCACCAGGGGCGGCCCCTCCGACCGCCCCCCACCCACGCTCGGCCCCATGGTGGAACTCGACCGGGTGTCGCCCGCCCGAGGGCCCGTGGCCGAATCCGACCGGGAATCGCCCGCCTCCGGGCCTGGGGCCCGCTCCGAGGGGGTGCCGCTGGAAGGCACCTTGATCGAGGCGCCCGGGTCGCTTTCCGCGCTGCCCCTGACATGCGTCGCCGACCTGCCCGCCGTGGTCGTACGCGTGGCGGGAGCCGGGCAGCGGCTGATCGACGTGGGCATGCTGGCGGCCTTCGACGTACGAGGCGCCGCGGTGCTCCTGCACACCGGAGCGCCCGACGGCTTCTCGCTCACGCCCGCGGCGGCCTCCTGGCTCACCGCGAACGGCGCGGCCCTGGTCGGCACCGACGGGTCCGGCCGACGCGATGAGGCCGGGCCCGGCGACGCCGGGCCTGCCGGTGCTCGCCGGTCCGCGCGCCGGATGCTGCTCGACGCGGGCGTGCCCGTCGTCGAGGGGCTGACCGGCCTCGAGCGGCTGCCGCCGACCGGCGCGGTGTTCAGCGCCGTCCCCCCGCGCGTCGAGAGCGCCCGCGCGCCCGTACGCGCCTTCGCCCGGCTGCCGCTCTGAACAGGCCGGTCCGAACAGGCCGGCGACGACACCGCCCACCCCGCGCGGGAGCGGATCGAGGGGACACGCGCCGGGCCCGGGAAGACCCGCGGCCGACGTGGCGGCATGATCAAGGTGTCCGAGCCCAGTAGCCTGGGTCCTCGAACGCGATAGGGTCATGCCGTTCCGGCGCGGCGTACGAGGGAGATGAGCGGATGCTTACCGCTGGAGAGGTCGCGGCGCTGATCGCGGCCACGGGCTGGGTGGTTCTGGTCTGCGTGCTCACCATGGTGCTCGTCAAGCTCGCGAGACTGCTCACCGAGACGGCCAAGGCGGTCTCCGACCTGACCAGCCGCATGACGCCGCTGCTCGACGACATGAGCGTCACGGTCAGCGAGACCAACAGGCAACTCGTCACGGTCGAGGCCATCGCCAGGGACGTCAAGCAGGTCAGCGGTCACGCGGCCAAGCTGAGCGCGGTGACCCAGACCGTCTTCACCGGGCCGCTGATCAAGGTGTCGTCGATCGGCTACGGCGTGCGGAGGGCCATTGAGGCCCGCAGGCCGCCCAGGAGCAGGCGGCGGCCATGATCAGGCGGCTGTTCTACATCGCGCTCGGCGCGTTCCTGACGCTGTGGATGATGCGCAGGCTGCAGGCCCTGCACCCCCAGCACGTCGCCCGCCGGACGGCCAAGGGCGCCGCGGGCATGCTCGCGCAGGTGAGAGACTTTACTACCGACGCGCTCGGCGAGGCCGCCGACCGCGAAATCGAGTTGCGGGCCCGGTTCGGGCTCGGCAACGCTGAAACCAACGACTAACGCAAAGGATGGCCACCATGGAGTCGGCAGAGATAGCGCGCCGCTTCCTGCGCTTCTTCGAGGAGCGTGGGCACAAGATCGTGCCCTCGGCCAGCCTGATCGCTGAGGACCCGACGCTTCTCCTGGTCAACGCGGGTATGGTGCCGTTCAAGCCGTACTTCCTGGGGCAGCGCAAGCCTCCGGCGTCACGGCTGGCCACCGCCCAGAAGTGCGTCCGCACCCCCGACATCGACGAGGTCGGCAAGACCACCCGGCACGCCACGTTCTTCCAGATGCTCGGCAACTTCTCCTTCGGCGACTACTTCAAGGCCGAAGTGATCCCGTTCGCCTGGGAGCTGCTCACCAAGCCGGAGTCCGAGGGCGGCTTCGGCTTCCCCGAGGAGCGGCTCTGGGCGACGATCTACCTCGAGGACGACGAGGCGTTCGACATCTGGCACAACAAGGTCGGGCTGCCCGCGGAGCGCATCCAGCGCCGCGGTCTGGAGGACAACTACTGGCACATGGGCGTGCCCGGTCCCGGCGGCCCCTGCTCGGAGATCTACTACGACCGGGGCCCCGAGTACGGCCGCGACGGCGGACCGGTCGCCGACGAGGACCGCTACCTCGAGGTCTGGAACCTCGTGTTCATGCAGTACCAACTGAGCGAGGTCCGCAGCAAGGTCGACTTCGACATCGCCGGCGAGCTGCCGAGCAAGAACATCGACACCGGCATGGGCCTGGAGCGCATGGCGGCGATCCTGCAGGGCGTCGACAACATCTACGAGATCGACACCACCTACAAGATCCTCGACCGGGCGGCCGAGCTCACCAAGACCCGCTACGGCCGCGACGAGCGCGCCGACGTCAGCCTGCGCGTCATCGCCGACCACGTCCGCACCGGCACCATGCTCGTCGCCGACGGCGTCATGCCCGGCAACGAGGGCCGCGGCTACGTCCTGCGCCGCATCCTGCGCCGCAGCGTGCGCAACCTGCGGCTGCTCGGTTCGGGCGACGAGCGCTACATGCACGAGCTGACCGACGTCGCGATCGACGTGATGGGCGAGCAGTATCCCGAGCTGAAGGCCGACGCGCCGCAGATCCACGGGGTCATCGACGCCGAGGAGGCCTCGTTCCTCGGAACGCTCCGCACCGGCACCGCCATCTTCGACGTCGCGGTCGAGGAGACCAAGCGCAAGTCCGGCTCGACCATCTCCGGCGACCAGGCGTTCCAGCTGCACGACACCTACGGCTTCCCCATCGACCTCACGCTCGAGATGGCGTCCGAGCACGGGCTCAAGGTCGACGAGGAGGGCTTCCGGCGCCTGATGAAGGAGCAGCGGCAGCGGGCCAAGGCCGACGCGGCGGCGAAGAAGACCGGCAACGCCGACATCTCCGTCTTCGGGCAGCTGCTGGAGCAGGCCGGCAAGGTCGAGTTCCTCGGCTACGACCAGACCGAGGCCGACACCACCGTGGTCGGCATCCTCGTCGACGGGGTGCCCGTCCCGGCGGCGGGCACGGGCACGACCGTCGAGATCGTGCTCGCCCGCACCCCGTTCTACGCCGAGGGCGGCGGCCAGCTCGCCGACCAGGGCGTGATCCGCACCGGCGGCGCCGAGGTCGAGATCCTCGACGTGCAGTCGCCGATCGCGGGTCTCGTCGTGCACCGCGGCACCGTCCGCGGCGGCGAGCTCAAGATCGGCGACGAGGCCCAGGCGGCGATCGACCTGGAGCGCCGCCGCGCGATCTCGCGCAGCCACAGCGCCACCCACCTCGTCCACCGCGGCTTCAAGAACGCGCTGGGCGAGTCGGCGGCGCAGGCCGGCTCCGAAAACTCGCCCGGCCGCTTCCGCTTCGACTTCACCGCCGCGGGCGCCGTGCCGCCGAGCGTGCTGCGCGACGTCGAGGACGAGGTCAACGCCGTGCTCATCAACGACCTCAAGGTCAACGCCTTCTACACCTCCCAGACGGAGGCCAGGGCGATGGGCGCGCTGGCGATGTTCGGCGAGAAATACGGCGACGAGGTCCGCGTGGTCGAGATCGGCGACTACTCCCGCGAGCTCTGCGGCGGCACCCACGTCCACAGCTCCGGCCAGCTCGGGCTGGTCAAGGTGCTCGGTGAGCAGTCGGTCGGCGCGGGCGTGCGCCGGGTCGAGGCGCTCGTCGGCATCGACGCGTTCCGCTTCCTGGCGCGGGAGAGCGTGCTGGTGGCGCAGCTCACCGAGCAGCTCAAGGCCCGCCGCGAGGAGCTTCCCGAGCGCATCGAGGGCATCGTCGGCCGGCTGCGCACCGCCGAGAAGGAGCTGGAGAGGCTCCGGTCCGCGCAGGTGCTCCAGGTGGCCGGAGAGCTGGCCTCCCAGGCTCGTGACCTGCTGGGCGTCTCCGTGGTGACCCACCGCGCGCCTGATGGCACCGGTGCCGACGACCTGCGTAAGCTCGCGCTCGATGTGCGTGGCAGATTCCCGGCCGACCGGCCCGCGATCATCGTGATCGCCGGTGTTCCCGCCGACCGGCCTGTGGTCGTCGCCGCGGTCAACGAGGCGGGACGCGAGCGTGGGCTCAAGGCCGGGAGACTGGTCGGCGTCGCCGCCAAGGCGCTTGGGGGTGGCGGTGGCGGTAAGGACGACGTCGCGCAGGGGGGCGGCACCCGGCCGGAGGCGATCGGCGACGCGTTGCGGCTCGTCGAGCAGGCCATCGAGGGACAGCTCGGCTGACATGCGGTTCGGCTCACGGATCGGGGTCGACGTCGGATCCGTACGCATCGGCGTGGCCCGCAGCGACCCCTCGGGGGTGCTGGCCACGCCGGTCGAGACCGTCAGGCGGGGCAAGGGCGACCTCGACCGCATCGCCGTGATCGTCGCGGAACACGAGGCGATCGAGGTCGTGGTGGGCCTGCCCACCTCACTATCCGGCCGTGAGGGGCAGGCGGCGGCGCTGGCGCGCACGTTCGCCTCGGCCCTGGCCGTGCGTCTCGCGCCGACGCCGGTGCGGCTCTTCGACGAGCGGCTCACCACCGTCGCGGCCCAGCAGGGGCTGCGAGCCAGCGGCGTGCGGGCGAGGAAACAGCGCGACGTCGTCGACCAGGCGGCCGCGGTCGTGTTGCTGCAGGACGCGCTCGACGTCGAGCGGGCCACCGACAGACCACCAGGCAGGCCCGTCGATCCGCCCTCCGCGGCGGCCGGCGGACCCGCCTCATGATCGGGCGCCGCGTCCGTCACAGCATGACCGGGCCGGGGGTGGCCGCTTGACCGGACACCCCCCGTCCAGAGGCGCGCGGCGGCGAAAGGCCCGGCGCAGGGTGGGGATGCTGGTCTCCGGGGTGACCGTTTCCGTTCTGGCGCTGGGGGTCGCCGCCTGCGGGGCGCTGAAGCCATACATCGTTCCTGACGATTTCGACGGCATCGGCAGGGGCGCGGTGACCGTGCGGATCGCGCCCGGTGCGAGCGCGAGCGACATCGGCGCGCAACTGGCCGAGACCGGAGTGGTGGCGAGCGTGCGGTCGTTCGTCGACGAGACCGAGGCCCGTGCGGTGACCGGCCGGCTCAAGCCGGGCCACTACCGCATGCGCAAGGGCATGGCCGCGGGCGCGGCGCTGGATCTGCTGCTCGCGCCGGACTCCCGGATCGTCCGGCGCGTCATGGTGCCCGAGGGTTTGCGGGTGGACGAGACGCTGGAGCGTGTCGCCGCGCAGTCCGGGCTGCCGTTGAAGGAGCTGCGCCAGGCCGCCTCGGCCCTCCCCGGGCTGCCCGCGTACGCGCGCGGGCCGGAGGGCTTCCTGTTCCCGGCGACGTACGAGGTCGAGCCGGGGGCCACGGCCGTGGACGTGCTGGCCTCGATGGCGGAACGGTTCGGTGTGGCCGCGGCCCAGATCGGCCTGAAGGCACGGGCGGCTCGGGTGCACCTGACCCCGCTGGAGGCCGTGATCGTGGCGAGCATCGTGCAGGCCGAGGGTGGCAGGGACGCCGACTACCCGAAGATCGCCAGAGTGATCTACAACAGGCTCAGGCGGAACATGCCGCTCCAGCTCGACACGACCGTGCTGTACGCCCAGGACAGGCGGACCCTGAAGGTCTCGGAGAGCGACACGAGGATCCGCTCGCCGTACAACACCTATCTGCGCAGGGGGTTGCCGCCCGGACCGATCTCGAGTCCTGGGGAGAAGGCGCTGATGGCGGCTCTGTACCCGGCGAAGGGAGATTGGTACTGGTTTGTTACAACAGATCCGGCGCATAGAATCACCAAATTCACCGACAAAGAGAGCGAGTTCGTGAGATACCGGGAAGAGTTGAACGAATACCTCGGGACTGACTGATGCTCTCCGGGAGACCCCTCATCCCGCAGGGGATCGCCGAGATCCCCAAGCAGAGCCCCCGCACCGGGGCACGTGTCCTCTTTCCGCCTTTCAGTACGGTTACCCTGAGTGATTACCGCTGGCCGTGGGTATATGTCCGGCGGATCCCCCCATTCCACTCGGCAACACCCAACGGAGCAGGTCTTCGACTTGACGCCGGGCGGGCCGTACCGGGAGATTGGCCACCGCACCTATGAGCGAGCTCGATATGGACTTCCTGCTGGGCGCCGAGGACGACGAGGGTCGTGACCGGCGCCGCACCCGTGGTTCCGGCAGACGCGGAAGCCGCAGGCGGCGCAGACGCCGCAACCGGGGCGGCTTCATCGCCCCGCTCCTCGCCTTCATCATCCTCGCCGGCATCATCGGCGGCGGCGGTTACTTCGGCTACCAGTGGCTCAGCGGCGCCCTGGTCCCCGACGACTTCACCGGTCAGGGCAAGGGTGAGGTGATCGTCGAGATCAAGCAGGGGCAGAGCGCGTCCGACGTCGCGCAGGAGCTGGAGCGGCAGGGGGTCGTCGCGAGCGCCAGGGCCTTCACCAACGCGATCTCCAACGCGGGCAAGAGCGACTCGCTCCAGCCCGGCCAATACGCCATGCGCAAGGGCATGTCCGCGGCCAACGCGGTGCTGCTGCTCGACTCGGGCAACCGGATGCTCGTCCGGGTGACCATCGAGGAGGGCCTGCGCCTGTCCGACACCTTGACCCAGCTGGCCAAGAAGACCGGCAAGCAGGAGAAGGAGTTCGCCGCCGCCGCCAAGAAGGCCGGCGCCCTGGACCTGCCGTCCTACGCCAGGGGCAAGCTCGAGGGCTACGCCTTCCCCGCCACCTACGACTTCCAGCCGAAGACCACGCCGTCCGAGATGCTGGGGGCGATGGTCGAGCGGTTCAGCCAGACGGCGGACAAGGTCGGCCTGGCAGAAGGCGCCAAGAGCCTCGGCCACACCCCGCACGAGATCGTCACGATCGCCAGCATCATCCAGGCCGAGGCGGGCCGGCACGAGGACATGCCCAAGATCTCCCGGGTCATCTACAACCGCCTCAACCACAATCCGCCGATGAGGCTGAAGATGGACAGCACCGTGATGTACGGGCTCAACACCTACGGCACGGCGGCCACGCACGCCCAGCTGGAGAGCAAGTCGAAGTACAACACCTACATGTACGACGGCCTGCCGCCCGGCCCCATCGCCAACCCCGGCGATGACGCGATCGAGGCGGCGCTCAAGCCGGCCAAGGGCGACTGGCTGTGGTTCGTCGCCACCGACCCGAAGAGCAACGTCACGAAGTTCGCCTCCACGGACGCCGAGTTCCAGGCGCTGCTCGACGAGTACCGCCGCAACGGCGGCTGATTCGGCGGCGGGTAGAGTGCTGCCAGTCGAGACAGAGCTGGGGGGACCATGCGGGCCGCGGTGCTGGGGTCGCCGATCGGGCATTCCCTCTCGCCCCATCTGCATCGGGCCGCCTACAAGGCGATGGGCCTGGCCGGGTGGAGTTACGAGGCGTTCGAATGCGACGAGGCAGGGCTGCCCGCGATGCTCGGGCGGCTCCGGCCGGTGCGTGGCGAGACCTCCGGTGACGAGGGCGCATGGGCGGGCCTGTCGCTGACCATGCCGCTCAAGCGGGCCGTGCTGCCTCTCCTGGACACGGTCTCCGACCTGGCCGTCGAGGTGGGCGGGGCCAACACGGTGGTGTTCCGCGACGGCGCCGCCCATGGCCACAACACCGACGTCTACGGCATCGAGCAGGCGCTGGCCGAGGCCGGGGTCCCCGCGCCCCGTTCGGCGACCGTGCTCGGCGGCGGCGCCACGGCCGCCTCGGTGCTGGCGGCGCTGCGTGATCTGGGCCTGCACGCGGCCACCCTGCTCGTCCGCGATCCCGCCAGAGCGGTGCAGACCGCCGAGGTGGCCGAGCGGCTGGGGGTGGCGCTCGCGGTGGAGACGTTCGACAAGCTCGACGCCCGGCTCCAGGTCGACCTGGTCGTGTCCACCCTGCCCGGCGGCGCGGCCGACGTCCACGCGGAGCGGCTGGCCGGAGTGCCCGCCCTGTTCGACGTGATCTACGCTCCGTGGCCCACCCTCACGGCGTCGGCGGTGCGGGCCGCCGGGGGCACGGTGGTGGGCGGTTTCGCGATGCTGCTGCACCAGGCGGTGCGGCAGGTGGAGCTGATGACGGGCCGCGCCGACGTGCCGGTCGAGGCCATGCGCGCGGCCGGCGAGACCGAGCTCCTCCGGCGGGCCGGCCACCCACCCCGACAGTCCTGAAGCCTGGTCGCCCTGACGGCGCGTCCTCGAAAAAAGGCCCGTGAGCAGGCTCGAAGGACGCTTCCGAGGAAGCCCCCGGATGAAGCCGGGACGAGCTCGGGGGAGCCGTCCCGGCGGGCGGGGGAAGATTCGGGGATCCTGCGTGGTTGTGGTAATGTTGCTCTCTGATCGGTCCGGCATGCCTTGCTGGACGCGCAAGCGGAGGTCTCCTCCCACCTGAGTCGCCGAGAGGTGGCCGGGTCCAGGATCACGCCGGATTCACTCCGGGGAGCTTCAGGCCGCGATGCCGAAGAGCTCAGTGGCCCCGCATGCGCGACGTGCGGGGCTTTCGCGTTTCCGCGGAGCTCCCCGGCACGACGAGCACGTAGGGATTCGCAACCTAGGAGGCCCCATCAGCACTGAGCCCCGCATCAACGAGCGTATCCGAGTCCCCGAGGTTCGCCTTGTGGGCCCGAACGGCGAGCAGGTAGGCATCGTCTCGATTCACGATGCGCTGAAGCTCGCCCAGGAAGCCGACCTTGACCTCGTCGAGGTCGCGGCGACGGCTCGACCGCCCGTGTGCAAGCTCATGGACTACGGCAAGTTCAAGTACGAGTCCGCGATGAAGGCGCGCGAGGCGCGCAAGAATCAGGCGCACACGATCATCAAGGAGATCAAGCTCCGGCCCAAGATCGACCCGCACGACTACGAGACCAAGAAGGGTCACGTGGTGCGGTTCCTCAAGGCGGGAGACAAGGTCAAAGTCACGATCATGTTCCGTGGTCGCGAGCAGTCCCGTCCGGAGCTCGGCTTCCGGCTGCTGCAGCGGCTGGCGGAGGACGTCCAGGAGCTCGGGTTCGTCGAATCCCAGCCGAAGCAGGACGGCCGTAACATGATCATGGTGATCGGTCCGCACAAGAAGAAGGCCGAGGCGAAGGCTGAGAAGGCGGCCGCCAAGGCGCAGCGTGGCGGCGAGGAGCCTTCCGCACAGGAAGCGTGACCCGCGGTTCGGGTTAGCCTTACAGCACCCCGAACAGCCCTCGAGCAGACGAAGACGCCGCGTCCGGGCCGGCCAGCACCGGCCCGGCCACCGGCACGACCGAATTGAGGAGAGACGGCGAAATGCCGAAGATGAAGACGCACAGCGGTGCGAAGAAGCGGTTCCGGCTCACCGGCACCGGCAAGATCAAGCGTCGCCGTGCCAATCGCGCGCACTACAACGAGTGGAAGTCGTCCACGCTGACGCGCCGTCTCAAGAATGAAGTCGTCCTGTCCGAAGCAGATTCCAAGAAGATCAAGAAGCTGCTCGCCAAGTAGCGCGAACCCCCGGGGAGAAGAACATGGCACGCGTGAAGCGGGCGCTCAACGCCAAGAAGAAGCGCAGGGTCGTCCTCGAGAGGGCGTCCGGTTACCGAGGCCAGCGGTCGCGGCTGTACCGCAAGGCCAAGGAGCAGATGCTCCACTCGATGACCTATGCCTATCGGGACCGTAAGGACCGTAAGGGTACATTCCGCCGTCTGTGGATCCAGCGGATCAACGCCGCCGCCCGTCAGAACGGCATGACCTACAACCGCCTGATCCAGGGGCTGCGGCTGGCCAACATCGAGGTCGACCGCAAGATCCTGGCCGACCTCGCGGTGAACGACAGCCAGACCTTCGCCACGCTCGTCGAGGCCGCCAAGAAGGCGCTGCCGGCGAACGTGAACGCGCCGGCCGCGGGCTGAAGCGCTTGACGAGCCCGGCAGGGCTCTAGCCGAGGGGCCCACCTGACGGTGGGCCCTTTGCCGTATGTACGGCAAGCACCAGGGGTACGCCGTGCCGTACCCGCGAACCAGGGGGAAGCATGGCGGGATCCGAGCTGACCAATCTCAAGTCGCCCCGGGTCAAGGCGGCCCGGAGGCTCACCAAGCGCGCCTTCCGCGACCAGGACCGCAAGTTCCTGGCCGAGGGGCCGCAGGCGGTGCGCGAGGCGCTCAGGCTCGGCGGTGTGACGCTCGAGTTGTTCACCACCGCGGAGGCCGAGCTGCGCCACCCCGAGCTCGTGACGGAGGCCACGCTCCAGGGCGTCCCGGTCCACCGGGCCAGCGGCGAGGTCATGGCCGAGCTGTCCCAGACCGTCACGCCGCAGGGCCTGCTGGCGGTCTGCCGGCTCGTGCACGTGCCGCTGGAGGAGGCGGTTTCCGCGACGCCGCGTCTGGTCGCGGTGCTCGCGCACGTGCGCGACCCGGGCAACGCCGGCACCGTCATGCGCACCGCCGACGCCGCGGGGGCCGACGCCGTGGTCTTCACGGACGCCTCGGTGGATCCGTACAACGGCAAGTGCGTGCGCGCCAGCGCCGGTAGTCTTTTTCACCTTCCGGTCGTCATCGGTACACCCGCGGCGGTGGCCGCGCGTCACCTCAGGGAGCGCGGGCTGCGGGTGCTGGCGGCCGACGGCGCGGGCAAGCACACGCTCGACGACGTCGACCTGTCAGGACCCACCGCGTGGATCTTCGGAAACGAGGCATGGGGTCTGCCGGAGGAGGTGCTCGCCGAGGCCGACGACGTGGTCAGGGTGCCCATCTACGGGCAGGCCGAAAGCCTCAACCTGGCCACCGCCGCGGCGGTGTGTCTTTACTCCTCCGCCAGGTCTCAGCGAGTGCCCTAGGCGGTGGGAAACCCGCTATTGTCGGCCCTGTAGGCGGAGGAGGCGAGGTCGTGCACGGCGCAGACGATGGTCCAGAGCTCGCCTCCGCGTGCATGATCCCCATCGACGAGCTTCCCGACGGCCTCATCGTGACCGACGGTTTCGGCCGGGTGCTCGCCGTCAACCGGGCCGCCGTCCGGCTCACCAAGGTGAGCGTCGGGCGAGCCGTCGGCAAGGACATGGACGAGGTGTTCCCGTTCCGCGACCACGACGGCCGCGACTGGTGGAAGGCCCTCGACCTCGAAGGCGGTCTGCGCACCCGCAGCAGGGTGCCGGAGCGGCCGCTCCACCTGCCGGGCGGGCAGGAGCTCTACGTCGCGGCCAGGCTGATCCGCGAGCCCGCCCGCGGCGGCGACGTCGCCCGGGTGGCGATCACGCTGCGCGACGGCGGGGCCCGCGCCCGCCTGGAGCGCAGCCGCGCCGACCTGGTCTCCACGGTCGCCCATGAGCTGCGCTCCCCGCTGACCAGCGTCAAGGGCTTCACCGCCACGCTGCTGGCCAGGTGGCCCCGCTTCACCGACGAGCAGAAGCGCGTGATGCTCGAGACCGTCAACAACGACGCCGACCGCGTGACCAGGCTGATCACCGAGTTGCTCGACGTCTCCCGCATCGAGTCCGGCAGGCTCGAGCTGCATCGTCAGGTCGTCGACGTGCCCGCCAGAGCCCGCCGGATCATCGCGGGCCGCGTGGCGGCCGGAGAGCCGGAAGATCGCTTCCGCCTCGTCGCGGACCCAGACCTGCCCGAGATGTGGCTTGACCAGGACAAGGTCGATCAGATCCTCGGTAACCTGGTGGAAAACGCGGTGCGCCACGGCCGTGGCACTGTGACGATAGACATCGAATCCGTCGGATGGGGAGCTGCCGTGTCGGTGCGCGACGAAGGTGAGGGCATCGAGCCCGAGCTGGCTCCGCGCGTCTTCAGGCAGTTCTGGCGCGGCAACAGCCGCAGGCGCGGCGGCACCGGGCTTGGCCTGTTCATCGTGAAGGGCCTGGTCGAGGCACACGGCGGCACGATCACCGTGCAGCGGGCGCCCGAGGGTGGGGCGGAGTTCCGATTTACCGTGCCCACCGGCACGCCCGACTTCGCCTGAAGCCCGAGTCGGCCGGTGGGCATCCACCGTTAGACTTTTGACCGCTCAAGCCCTGGATACGGAGCTCACTCTTGTCTGACTACGACCCCGTCGAGGTGACACCGTTGCATGCCGACGAGGTGTCCCGCATGGAGGCCGACGCCCTGGCGGCGATCAAGGCGGCCGACAGCCTCGACGCACTCAAGCAGGCGCGCCTGGCCCATGCGGGCGACCGCTCGCCCATCGCGCTGTCCAACCGCGAGATCGGCGCCCTGCCTCCCGCGGCCCGCGCCGAGGCCGGCAAACGCGTCGGCACCGCCCGCCGGACGATCAACGAGGCCCTCGCCGCCCGCCAGGCCGAGCTGGAGGCCGAGCGCGACGCCCGGGTGCTCGTGGAGGAGGCCGTCGACGTCACCCTGCCGTGGGACCGTCAGCCGCGCGGCGCCCGCCACCCGCTGACCACCATGCAGGAGCGCATCGCCGACACGTTCGTCGCGATGGGTTACGAGGTCGCCGAGGGCCCCGAGCTCGAAGGCGAGTGGTTCAACTTCGACGCCCTCAACATCGCGACGGACCATCCCGCCCGTTCCGAGCACGACACGTTCTTCGTCGAGTCCGGCGAGTCGGGCATGGTGCTGCGCACCCAGACATCGCCGGTGCAGATCCGCGCGCTGCTGCAGCGCAGGGTGCCGTGCTACGTGATCTCTCCGGGCAAGGTGTTCCGCACCGACGAGCTCGACGCCACCCACACCCCGGTCTTCCACCAGGTCGAGGGGCTGGCCATCGACGAGGGCCTGACGATGGCCCACCTCAAGGGCACGCTCGACCGGTTCGCCGAGGTGATGTTCGGCGAGGGCATCTCCACCCGCTTCCGGCCCAACTACTTCCCGTTCACCGAGCCGTCCGCCGAGATGGACCTCAAGTGCTTCGTCTGCCGCGGCGCCTCGGCGATCCCCGGCAACCCGCCCTGCCGCACCTGCAAGTCGGAGGGCTGGATCGAGTGGGGCGGCTGCGGCATGGTCAACCCGCGCGTGCTGATCGCCTGCGGGATCGACCCGTCGAGATATTCGGGTTTCGCCTTCGGCATGGGCATCGAGCGGACACTGATGTTCCGCCACAACGCCGAGGACATGCGCGACATGGTCGAGGGAGACGTGCGCTTCACGCTCCCGTTCGGAATGGAGATCTGATGAGGGTCCCGCTCTCCTGGCTGCGGGAGTACGCCGATCTCCCGGCGGTCACCGCGCACGAGGTGGCCGACAAGCTCACCGCCGCCGGGCTCAAGCTGGAGTCGATCACCTCGCACGGCCACGACGTCAAGAACGTCGTGGTCGGCGAGGTCCTCGAGGTCGAGGAGCTCACCGGCTTCAAGAAGCCGATCAGGCACTGCAAGGTCGAGGTCGGCGAGGCGACGCCGCGCGAGATCGTCTGCGGCGCCACCAACTTCGCCGCCGGCGACCGCGTGCCGGTCGTGCTGCCGGGCGGGGTGCTGCCCGGCGGGTTCGAGGTGGGCGCGCGCAAGACCTACGGTCGCATGTCCGAGGGCATGATCTGCTCCGAGCGCGAGCTCGGGCTGAGCGACGACCACCACGGCATCATGGTGCTCCCGGCCGACACGCCGATCGGCGCCGACGTGGTCGAGCTGCTCGGCCTGCGCGACGACGTGATCGAGCTGGAGATCACCCCCGACATCGGCTACGCGCTGTCGATCAGGGGAGTGGCGCGCGAGGCGGCGACCGCGTTCGGCGTGCCGTTCCACGACCCCGCCGGCATCGAGCTGCCCGAGGCGACCGAGCCGTCGTGGCCGGCGTCGATCGGCGACCAGACGGCCTGCGACAGGTTCGTGCTGCGCGAGGTCCGCGGGTTCGATCCGGCCGCGCAGAGCCCGCTGTGGATGCGCGTACGACTGACCCGGGCCGGGATGCGGCCGGTGTCGCTGGCCGTCGACATCACCAACTACCTGATGCTGGAGCTCGGCCAGCCGCTGCACGCCTTCGACCGCGCCAAGCTGACCGGCGAGATCGTCGTGCGCCGGGCCCGGCCGGGCGAGACCCTCGAGACGCTCGACCACGTGGTGCGCGAGCTCGATCCCGACGACATCCTGATCACCGACCAGTCGGGCCCGATCTCGATGGCCGGCACGATGGGCGGGCTCCAGACCGAGATCTCCGAGGCTTCGACCGACATCGTCATCGAGGCGGCGCACTTCTCGGCCACCGGCATCTCCCGCGAGTCGCGCAGGCACAACCTGGTGTCCGAGGCGTCCAAGCGGTTCGAACGCGGCGTCGACCGGGAGCTGCCGCTGGCCGCCTCCTGGCGGGCCGTGCGGCTGCTGGCCGAGCTGGGCGGCGCGACCGTGCAGCCCGGGGTCACCCATGCCGAGGCCGACGTGCGGCCCGCCCGCATCGCGATCCCGGCGAGCCACCCCGGCGACGTGGCGGGCGTCACCTACTCCAAGGAGACCGTCGTCCACCGGCTGGAGCAGGTCGGCTGCACCGTGACCGACGGGAGCGACCCGGCCGTGCGCACGGGTGGCGTCGACCCGACCGGTGTCGTGACGGGCGGTGAGCTGGCCGCCAAGCTGGCGGTCACCGGTGACGACATGATCACCGTGACGCCGCCGTCCTGGCGGCCCGACCTCACCGATCCCAACGACCTGGCCGAAGAGGTCATCCGGCTGGAGGGCTACGAGAGCCTGCCGTCCATCCTGCCCAAGGCTCCGGCCGGGGCCGGGCTGACCGAGGGGCAGCGGCTGCGCAGGCGGGTCGGCCGGGCTCTGGCCGCCGCCGGCTACGTCGAGGTGCTCGCCTACCCGTTCATCAGCGAAGCCGACTTCGACAGCCTGCAGCTGCCCGCCGACGACGCGCGCCGCCGGGCGATGCGGCTGGCCAACCCGCTGGCCGAGGACGAGCCGCTGATGCGCACCACGTTGCTGCCGGGCCTGCTCAAGACCCTGGTCCGCAACGTGGGCCGTGGTTTCTCCGACGTGGCGCTGTTCGAGTCGGGAGCCGTCTACCGGCCGCGCGAAGGCGCTCCCCGCACCGCACCGGTGCTCGGCGTCGAGCGCGAGCCCACCGGCGACGAGCTGGCGTCGGTCGAGGCGGCCCTGCCCGACCAGCCGCATCGCGTGGCGGTCGTGCTCGCGGGCGAGTTCGACCGGTCCGGCTGGTGGGGCCAGGGGCGCCAGGAGTGCTGGGCCGACGCGGTGCGGGCCGCGCAGCTCGTGGCCGCCGAGGCGGGCGTCGAGCTGTCCGTCACCGCCGACCAGCACGAGCCGTGGCACCCCGGCAGGTGCGCTGCCCTCTACTCGGGCGACACGCTCGTCGGCCACGCCGGTGAGCTGCACCCGCGCGTGATCGAGGCCTACGGTCTGCCGCCGCGCACCTCGGCGATGGAGCTGGAGCTGTCGAGGATCGAGCGCGTCCTGCCGGGTCCGGTCGAGGCGCCCAGGGTGTCGGCCTACCCGGTGGCGACGCAGGACGTGGCGCTGATCGTGCCCGACTTCACGCCGGTCGCCGACGTGGAGGCGGCGCTGCGCGACGGCGCCGGTGAGCTGCTGGAGTCGATCCGGCTGTTCGACGTCTACACCGGCGAGCAGGTGGGCGAGGGCAACAAGTCGCTCGCCTACACGCTGCGCTTCCGCGCCGCCGACCGCACGTTGACGGCCGAGGAGACGACCGCCGCCCGCGACGCCGCCGTGGCGCTGGCCGCCGACCGGGTGGGAGCCCACCTGCGGGGCGCCTGAACACACGAAAGGTCCGGTACGTCGTACCGGACCTTTCGTTGTGTCGGGTCTTGTCTCAGAGCCGGTCGATCTCGGTGAGGTCGATGTCGATGTCGAACGGCACGGTCACCTTGAGCCGGTCGTGGAAGATCCCGGTGGGCACGTAGGTGTGGGTGACGGCGTCGAGCTCGTAGACGTAGACGACCGGCCTGCCGGAGACGTTCTCGACGCGCCAGAAGTGGGGGATGCCGGCTTCGGCGTAGAGAGTCGGCTTCCGCTCACGGTCGCGCGTCCTTGATTCGGGCGAGACGACCTCGACGACGAGCGTCACATCCTTGGCCCGGTAGAAGGTCTGCTCGCGGCTGTGCTCAGCGTCGGCGCTGATGACACTGATGTCGGGCTCCGGGCGCTGGCTTTCGTTGAGGATGACGCTCATCTCCCGCCGCACGCGCGCATCGGTTGGCGCTATGCGGCGCAGCTCAACCTCGAACAGCGACAACGCGAGCGTGTGGAAGGAAGCCTGAGGGCTCACGAAGACCAAGCTTCCATCAATCAACTCTGTGTGCGCAGGCAATTGCGGAATGCGATCGAGGTCCTCCGCAGCGAAACCTTGGGGTGGCGGAAGGACCCAGTCGGGTAGCGAAGATGGCTCCATATCCTGGCTCACCGCTTCATCCAGGCTCACCGCTTCGGCCGTCACGGTCCTACGGTAGCAATCTACCGTGTTCACGTTCTGTGAACCGGCATGCGCGTATCGGGTGCTTGGTGCGGCGGCGGGGCTGGCAGAATGCGGGTGCATGAGGCAGCTACTCGTGTTCGCCGAGCGGGACGACGCGGAGGAGGTCGCGGAGACGCTGGCCGAGTTGTTCCCCGCGCTCGGGATGCCGCGTGTGGTGCGGGAGACGCTGGCGGGCGAGGACGACGCCGACGACGCGCAGTGGCTGGTCGTGGCCGAGGGGCTCGACGAGGAGATCCTGCCCGAGGTGGACGAGCTGGTCGAGCGCTACGCGGGCTGGCGCGAGCCGGGCTGAGCCGGCGGCCCGCCACGGCCGTGGGCCGGGAGCTCAGGCGGTCGCCCGTCCGGCGCGGCGGGCCTGCTCCGCCAGGGCGTGCTCATCGGTGCGGGCGTCGTAGGCCCTGAATCCCGGCAGCGCCACGGCCAGCACGGCCACGGCCGCCACGCACAGCAGCCCGCCCACCCCCAGCGAGAACCTGGCTCCGCCGGCCTGTGCCATCAGGCCGGCCCTCGCGTTGCCCAGCATCGGGCCGCTGGCGTAGGAGAGCAGCTCGATGCCCGCCAGCCTGCCGCGCAGCTCGTTGGGGATCGTCTGGTTCCACATCGTCATCCTGAAGACGCCGCTCACCATGTCGGCCGCGCCCGCCAGCGCCAGGCACACGAACACCCCCCAGACATGGGGCATCAGCGCGGCCAGCGCCACCGCCACGCCCCACAGCGCGGCGGCCACGATCACGCCGAGCCCCTGCCGGTGCACGCGCGAGGTCCAGCCGCCGGTCAGCGAGGCCAGCAGGGAGCCGACCGCGCCGGCCGAGTAGAACAGCCCGAGCGCCTGCGGGGCGCCCATCTGGTCGGCCAGGAACGGGAAGAGCGCCGTCGACATGGCGAACACCATGGCCGCGATGTCGACCAGATAGGTGCCCATCAGGTCGCGGCGACCGACGGCGTAGCGCACGCCTTCGACGAGTGACCGCAACGAGGCGGGCGAGGCGTCCTCGGCGGGCGGCAGCGAGCTCATCCGCCAGAGCAGCACCAGCGACAGCAGGAAGCTCACCGTGTCGAGCCCGTAGGCCAGGGCCGTGCCGAACGACACGACGAGCAGGCCGCCCAGAGCGGGCGCGACGATGGCGCCGAAGTTCCAGCGCAGGCTGGTGAGCACGGCGGCGGCGGCGAGCTGGTCGTGCCGCACCACCTGCGGGATCATCGCCTCCAGGCTGGGCCGTTGCAGGCAGGCGATGCCCGTGGACAGGGCGCCGACCACGTACAGCACCCAGATCTGCGGGTCGGGCAGCATCGAGTTGACCATCAGCATCGCCGAGGTGGCCGCCAGGCCCAGCTCGCTCAGCAGGATGACCTTGCGCCGGTCGACCGCGTCGGCGATCGCGCCGCCCCACAGCCCGCAGACCACCATCGGCACGAACTCGGCCAGGCTCACGAGGCCGACCGCGACGTAGGAGCCGGTGAGCTCCTTCATCTGGAAGGGAACGGCCACCAGGGTGATGAACGTGCCGAACATGGTGACGACGCCCGACACCATCAGCAGCCGGTAGTCGCGGGAGTCACGCAGCGGCCCCAGATCCGGCACGAGCCGGCGGATCAGGCCTTTGAGTCGTTCTGACACGAGCTCACATTGTCCGGGGGGCCGATGGTCCGGGCAAATGCTTTTCGAACAGGCGGAAGGCCCCGGGCTCCCGGGGCCCTCCGCGGGCGGGGTCAGACGGTGGGGACCTTGTCCAAGAACCCCAGCACCCTGGCGATCCGGCCGTCCTCGGCCATCTCCACCACGTCGAACCCGACGGCCACCGGCTCCTCGCCGGCGGGGCCGAGGTGCCAGGTGAACCTGGCGATCTGGTGGTGGGCGTCGTGCACCTCGCCCGGGGTGAACACGAAGCCGGGGAACATGCCCTGCGCGCCCTCGATGACGGCGGCGATCCCGGCGTGGCCGGTGACCTCGGCCGTAAATGGTGTCCTCGGTCCACAGCTCGGCCACGAGCTTGGCGCGGGCGTCGGCGTCGGTCTCGTTCCAGGCGGCGACGTAGCGTTCGACCAGGTTGGCGGTCATGATATTTCGTCCTTTCAAATGACTTTCCGGGCGAGGGGCCCGTCAGCGCAGCCTGCGCAGGCCGATGATCTGCAGGGCGGCGAAGAGGCCCACGACCAGGGCCTGGGCCACCGCCCACAGCGCGCCGACGGTGGTGAACCCGATCAACCCCGTCACCACGGCCAGGACGCTGCCGAGCGCCCAGGCGATGTTCAGCGCGATCACCGTCATGGTGGCCGCCGGGTTGACCGACTTCCGGCGGGCCAGCAGGCCGACGGCCAGGCTGTACACGACGAGGAAGGCGCCGATCCCGCGCAGCGGAGCCGTGCCGGGGCCGAGTAGGTCGGTGAGAAGGTCCGCGCCGGCGAGATAGCCAAGACCGTTGACACCGGTGACGACGGCGTCGAGGGCGAGCGCGAGGCGCAGGAACGTGGACCGGCTGGTGGTGACGGTCGAGGCGGTCATCTTTCTGGCACTCCTTCTACGGGTGTTCCGACAAGGGAAAGGTGCCATCCGGCCGGTCGCCCGCGCGATTACGCGCGAGGTAAGTGGCCCGCCTATGTCCGGCTCGACCTGGGCGAACAGCCCCGGAAAAGGCGAGTCCCCGGCGGGCGCGAGGCCTGCCGGGGACGCCGGGGCGGTGGGATGCGGGGTTCCGTCCTGGACGGGGTCGAGCCCGGGGCGGGCCGCGAGTCCAGGACGAGGTCGAGCCGGGAGCCCGGCAGCGGGTCAGGAGCCCAGGACCTCCCTGCGCAGGTGGGTCTTGAGGATCTTGCCGCCGGGGTTGCGCGGCAGCTCGCCGTCCCGGAACCAGACGTGCGCCGGGATCTTGAACTTGGCGATCCGGCCGGCCAGGAACTCCCGGAGTTCCCCGAGCGTGACCGAGGCGCCGGGGACGAGGCGGATCACGGCCCCCACCTCCTCGCCGAGCTCGTCGTGCGGCACGCCGATCACCGCCGCGTCGTCCACCGCCGGGTGCTCGAACAGCGCGGCCTCGACCTCGGCGCAGTAGACGTTCTCCCCGCCCCGGATCACCATGTCCTTGGCCCGGTCGACGATGTAGACGAAGCCGTCCTCGTCGATCTTGGCCAGGTCGCCGGTGTGCAGCCAGCCGCCGATGAACGTCTGCGCGGTCGCCTCAGGCTTGTTCCAGTAGCCCAGGATCACGTTGGGCCCGCGTACGCACAGCTCGCCCACCTCGCCGGGAGGCAGCTCCCTGTCCATGGGGTCGACCACCCGCACGTCGACCACGGCCGAGGGCAGGCCGATGCTGTCGGGCCTGGCGTGGTAGTCGGCGCCGCCGTTGCCGATGGCCAGCGCGGTCGTCTCGGTCATGCCGTAGCCGTTGGACGGCGCCCGGTTCGGCAGGTTCTGGGTGATGCGCTCCAGCAGCTTGGGCGGAGCCGGCGCGCCGCCGTAGCCGAGGGTGGTCAGCGACGACAGGTCGTACTTGCCGAAGTCGGGATGGGACATGAGCTGCCAGGCGTTGGTCGGCACGCCGATCATCGTGGTGATCTTCTCGCGCTCGATGAACCGCAGCGCCTGCTCCGGGTCCCACTTGTACATGAGCGCCAGCCCGCCGCCGGTGAACATCGTCGTGGTCAGCCCGGAGAAGCAGCCGGTGACGTGGAACAGCGGCACGGTCAGCAGCGTCACGCGCCGCACCCCCGCCACCTCGCCGGGATCCTTGCCCGCCATCGCGACCGCGCGCAGCAGCCCGTAGGCGACGGTCATCGGCGACTGCCCGAGGTTGCGGTGGCTGCCCAGCGCGCCCTTGGGCCGCCCGGTCGTGCCGGAGGTGTAGAAGATCGTGGCCGGGTCCTCGGGGGACAGCTCGACGTCCGGCAGGATCACCTCGGCGGTGACCTCGCCCAGCACCTCCTCGAACGAGCGCGCGCCCTCGGGCGCCTCGCCCCTGGCCACGATGAGCGGCACGCCCGTCGCCACCAGCCTGCCGGCCCGCTCGCCGTCCGCGATCAGCACCTTGGCGCCGGAGTCGCTGACGCCGTAGGCCAGCTCGGGCTCGGTCCACCACGCGTTGAGAGGTACGGCGATGCCCCCGGCGGCCAGCACCGCCGAGAAGGAGATGACCCATTCGGGGTAGTTGCGCATGGCCACGGCCACCCGGTCGCCCTTGGTGACGCCGTACTCGTCGACCAGCCGGTTGGCCAGCGTGGCCGCCCGGCGGTAGTGCTCCTCGAAGGTGATGTGCTCGTCCTCGTAGATGAGGAAGACCTTGTCGCCGTGGAAACGGCTCATCTCGAGCAGGGCGCGGAAGTGTCCGGGGGCATGCTTCCAGGTCCGCACCCCGGTGTCGCCGATCTCTTCGACCTCGAAAAGCTGGCCAGGTCCCGTGAGCTGGGCTTGGACCTGGGCATGCGTGACGGTCATGCGTACAACTCCCGTAGTGGACGACTGTCGGATAAATCACAGTACCGACCGGCCGGTACGCGCGCTAGAGCATCATTCCGGAGCCGTGACGGGCGGATACGATCATGGTTCACGCGTCCAGTCATACGGACACACCATGCCCGCGGCTTGCATATCCATCCTGATGAGTGCATCATTTTCACAAGCAAACCCATGAGGGTTGATGCATGAACATGCAGGAGGTTCGGAGATGAGGGCGGCGGTGGCGGGAGCCAGCGGCTACGCGGGAGGCGAGCTGCTCAGGCTGCTCCTCGGCCACCCGGAGTTCGAGATCGGCGCGCTCACCGGAGCCTCCAGCGCGGGCAGCCCGCTCGGCGCCCACCAGCCCCACCTGCTCCAACTCGCCGACCGGGTCATCGAGGAGACCACCCCCGAGGCGCTGTCCGGGCACGACGTGGTCTTCCTGGCCCTGCCGCACGGCCACTCCGCCGCCGTCGCCGCCGGGCTCTCCCGGGACGTCGTCGTGGTCGACTGCGGTGCCGACCACCGGCTCGCCGACCCCGCCGCCTGGCAGGAGTTCTACGGCGGCGAGCACGCCGGCACCTGGCCGTACGGCCTGCCCGAGCTACCCGGCCAGCGTGAGGTGCTGAAGACCGCCCGCCGCATCGCGGTGCCCGGCTGCTACCCGACCTCCGTCATCCTCGCCCTGCTGCCCGCGTTCGCCGCCGGCCTGGCCGAGCCCGACGTGGTCGTCGTCGCGGCCAGCGGCACCAGCGGCGCCGGCAGGTCGCTCAAGCCCCACCTGCTCGGCAGCGAGGTCATGGGCTCGGTCAGCGCCTACGGCGTCGGCGGGGTCCACCGGCACACGCCCGAGATGGAGCAGGGGCTCGCGGCCGTGGCAGGCACGCCGGTGCGGGTGTCGTTCACCCCGACGCTCGCACCGATGAGCCGCGGCATCCTCGCCACCTGCACCGCCCCCGCCGTGCCCGGGCTGACCAGGGCGGCCGTGCGCGAGGCGTACGAGAGCGCGCTGGCCAAGGAGCCGTTCACGCGGCTCCTGCCCGAGGGCGTCTGGCCCTCCACCGCGATGACCTACGGCGCCAACACCGCCGCCATGCAGGTGACGCTCGACGAGCGCGCCGGCCGCCTGATCGTCGTCATCGCCATCGACAACCTGACCAAGGGCACCGCCGGAGGCGCCGTCCAGAGCACCAACCTCGCCCTCGGCCTGCCGGAAGAGCTCGGCCTTCCCCTGACAGGAGTTTCTCCATGAGCGTTACCGCCCCCCTCGGCTTCAGGGCCGCGGGCATCGCCGCCGGGATCAAGGCCGGCGACGCGCGCGACCTCGCCCTCGTCGTCAACGACGGGCCGAGCCGCGCCGCCGCCGGGGTCTTCACCGCCAATCGCGTGAAGGCCGCTCCCGTCCTGTGGTCGCAGCAGGTCCTGCGCGGCGGCAGGGTCCGGGCGGTCGTGCTCAACTCGGGCGGCGCCAACGCCTGCACCGGCGCCGAGGGCTTCCAGGACACCCACGCCACCGCCGAGGAGGTGGCCGGGGCGCTCGGCGACTCGGCGGGTGAGATCGCGGTCTGCTCCACCGGCCTGATCGGCGAGCGGCTGCCGATGGACGCGCTGCTGCCCGGTGTGCGGCTGGCCGCCTCCCAGCTGGCCCGCGACGGCGGCCTGGCCGCGGCCGACGCCATCCGCACCACCGACACGGTCTCCAAGATCTCCTTCAAGCGCGGCGACGCGTACATGGTCGGAGGGATGGCCAAAGGGGCGGGCATGCTCGCGCCGGCCATGGCGACCATGCTGTGCGTGATCACCACCGACGCCGACCTGACCCCCGGGCAACTCGACACGGTGCTGCGCGCCGCGACGTCCAGGACGTTCGACCGGCTCGACGCCGACGGCTGCATGTCGACCAACGACACGGTGCTGCTGCTCGCCAGCGGCGCCTCCGGCGTGACGCCCGATCTCGCGGAGTTCGAGCAGAAGGTCACCGAGGTCTGCGCCGACCTGGCCAGGCAGCTGCTGGTCGACGCCGAGGGCGCCTCCAAGGCCATCGCGATCGAGGTGGTCGGCGCCGCCTCGGAGGACGACGCGGTCAAGGCCGGGCGTGCCGTCGCCCGCTCCAACCTGCTCAAATGCGCCATCCACGGCGAAGACCCCAACTGGGGCCGGGTGCTGTCCGCCGTCGGCACCACCGACGCGGAGTTCGAGCCAGACCGGCTCAACGTCGCCATCAACGGCATCTGGGTCTGCCGGGGCGGCGCGGTCGGCGACGACCGGTCCAAGGTCGACATGCGTCCCCGCGACGTGACGATCACCATCGACCTGTCGGCCGGGGCCGCCTCGGCCACCGTCCACACCACCGACCTGACGGCCGACTACGTCCACGAGAACTCGGCGTACTCGTCATGAGGGCCTCCAGCGCGCACACCAAGGCCGGCACCCTGATCGAGGCGCTGCCCTGGCTGGCCCGCTTCCACGGCGCCACCGTCGTCATCAAGTACGGCGGCAACGCGATGACCGAGGAGTCGCTCAAGGAGGGCTTCGCCGAGGACATCGTCTTCCTGCGCTACGCCGGGCTCAGGCCGGTCGTCGTGCACGGCGGCGGCCCGCAGATCAACGAGCACCTCGACCGGCTGGGCATCGAGTCCACGTTCACCGCGGGGCTGCGGGTCACCACGCCCGAGGCCATGCAGGTGGTCCGGATGGTGCTGGTCGGCCAAGTCAACCGCGACGTGGTCGGCCTGATCAACCGGCACGGCCCGTTCGCGGTCGGCATGTCGGGCGAGGACGCCCACCTGTTCACCGCCGAGCGCAAGCACGCGCTGGTCGACGGCGAGCAGGTCGACATCGGCCAGGTGGGCGAGATCGTCAAGGTCGACCCCAGCACCGTCCAGACCCTGGTCGAGCACGGCCGCATCCCGGTCGTCTCCAGCATCGCGCGCGGCGAGGACGGAGAGATCTACAACGTCAACGCCGACACCGCGGCCGCCGCGCTCGCCGTGTCGCTCCAGGCGCAGAAGCTGGTCGTGCTCACCGACGTCGAGGGCCTGTACGCCAACTGGCCCGCCGACACCGACGTGATCGACCATCTCGACGCCGACGCGCTGGCCGCGTTGATGCCCACCCTGTCCAGCGGCATGGTCCCCAAGATGGAGGCGTGCCTGACCGCGGTCCAGGGCGGCGTCCCGGCGGCGCACGTGATCGACGGCCGGGTGCCCCACTCGCTGCTGCTGGAGATCTTCACCAACGAGGGAATCGGAACCATGGTGACGCCCAATGAGTGACAACAGCGGCCTTCAGGACAGGTTCGAACAGGCCTTCATGCCCAACTACGGCATCCCACCGCTGGCGCTGGCCCGGGGCGAGGGCACCCGGGTGTGGGACGTCGACGGCCGTCAGTACCTCGACTTCGTCGGCGGCATCGCCGTCAGCTCGCTCGGCCACGCCCACCCGGCGCTGGTCGAGGCGGTCTCCCGGCAGGTCGCCACGATCGCCCACACCAGCAACCTGTACCTGCACGAGCCCGAGGTGCTGCTCGCCGAGCGGCTCCTCGGCCTGCTGAGCGCTCCCGGCCGCGTGTTCTTCGCCAACTCCGGCACCGAGGCCAACGAGGCCGCCTACAAGCTCGCGCTCAAGTACGGCAGGCGCGAGGGCCGCAGCTACTTCGTCGCCGCCGAGAACGGCTTCCACGGCCGCACGATCGGCGCGCTCTCGCTGACCGGCAAGCAGTCCATCCGCGACCAGTTCGGGCCGTTCCCGGTAGATGTCCGGTTCGTCCCGTACGGCGACGCGGGCGCGCTCAAGGAGGCGGTGACCGGCGACTGCATCGCGGTCTTCCTGGAGCCGACCCAGGGCGAGGCGGGCGTGGTCCCGCCGCCCGACGGCTACCTCGTGGCGGCCCGCGAGATCTGCGACGCGACCGGCGCGCTGCTGGTCGCCGACGAGATCCAGTCCGCCATCGGCCGCACCGGCCACTGGTTCGCCCACCAGGCCGACGGCTTCACCCCCGACATCCTCACCCTGGCCAAGGGCCTCGGCGGCGGCCTGCCGATCGGGGCGTGCATCGGCTTCGGCGACGCCGGCACCCTGTTCGACAAGGGCGACCACGGCTCGACGTTCGGCGGCAACCCGGTCTCGTGCGCCGCCGCGCTGGCCGTGCTGGACAACCTCGACCTCGACCACGTCAAGGCGGCCGGCGAGCGGCTCCGCTCCGGCCTGGAGGCGGTCGATCACCCGCTGCTCAAGGGCGTGCGCGGGCGCGGCCTGTGGCTGGCCACCGTGCTGAGCGAGCCGCGCTCAGCCGAGGTGCAGCGGGCCGCCGCCGACGCGGGCTTCCTGGTCAACGCCCTGCAACCGGACGCCGTACGGCTCGCGCCGCCGCTGGTCGTCACGGCCGCCGAGATCGACGCGCTCGTGGCGGCCTTCCCCGCGATCCTCATGGAGGCTGCCAAGTGACCACCAGACACTTCCTGCGCGACGACGACCTCTCGCCCGCCGAGCAGGCCGAGGTGCTCGACTTGGCCGACGCGATGAAGAAGGACCGCTACGGCTACCGGCCGTTCGAGGGGCCGAAGACCGTCGCGGTGCTCTTCGACAAGCCGTCCACCAGGACCAGGGTGTCCTTCTCTGTCGGCATAGGCGAGCTGGGCGGGCTGCCGCTGGTCATTGACGGCGGATCGTCGCAGCTCGGCCGGGGCGAGCTCGTCGAGGACACCGCCCGGGTGCTCGAACGGCAGGTGGCCGCCATCGTCTGGCGCACCTCCGGGCAGGAACGCGTCGACGCCATGGCGGCCGGGACCACCGTGCCCGTGGTCAACGCGCTGACCGACGAGTTCCACCCCTGCCAGATCCTGGCCGACCTGCAGACCGTGCGCGAACGGTTCGGCGGCACGGCCGGGCTGACGCTGACCTACCTGGGCGACGGCGCCAACAACATGGCCCACTCCTACCTGCTGGGCTGCGCCACGGCCGGGATGCACGTGCGGATCGGCGCCCCGATCGGCTACCAGCCCGACGCGACCATCCTGGTCCGGGCCGCCGAGATCGCCGCGACCACCGGCGGCTCGGTGGTGTCGCTGTCCGACCCGGTCGCCGCGGTCCACGGCGCGCACGTCGTCGCCACCGACACCTGGGTGTCGATGGGCCAGAGCGGCAAGGACGAGCGGGTGGCGGCGCTGATGCCGTACCAGGTGTGCTCCGAGCTCATGGGGCACGCCGCGGAGAACGCGATCGTGCTCCACTGCCTGCCCGCCTACCGCGGCTACGAGATCACCGCCGAGGTGATCGACGGCCCGCACAGCGCGGTGTGGGTCCAGGCCGAGAACCGCCTGCACGCCCAGAAGGCACTGCTCCACTGGCTGGTGGCCACCTCATGAGCATCCCGATGACCAAGGTCGCGCGGCAGGCGAAGATCGCCGACCTGCTGCAGCGGCAGCCGGTGCGCTCGCAGCCGGAGCTGGCCAAACTGCTCGCCGAGAGCGGCGTGGAGGTCACCCAGGCCACGCTCTCGCGCGACCTGGACGAGCTGGGCGCGCTCAAGCTGCGAGCCGAGGACGGCTCGCTCGTCTACGCGCTGCCCGGAGAGGGCGGCGGCCGGATCCCGCTGGCCAGACTCGGCACCGGTGGCGAGTCGCCGGCCGCGCGGCTGCACCGCATCGCGGAGGAGTTGCTGGTCTCGGCGGACGCCTCGGCCAACCTCGTCATCGTCCGGACCCCGCCGGGAGCCGCCCAGTTCCTGGCCTCGGCCATCGACCACGCCGACTGGGAGTCGATCCTCGGCACCGTGGCCGGCGACGACACGATCCTCGTGATCAGCCGTGATCCGCAGGGTGGCCCTTCGGTCGCCGAGTCCCTGCTGAAGGCGGCCGACCGGCGTGCGGCCCAGGAGCCCGGCGGCAGAGAGCGAGGCCCGGTGCCGCCGAGCCCCGAAGAGACCGTCTGAACACACCGACCGAACCAACTGGACACACCAACCGAACACACCGACCGAAGACACCAGCGGCCCGCCGGCAACCCTCCGGAAGGCGGGCTCGCCGTTGACAAGACCGAGCATGGAGACATCGACATGACCGAGAGAGTGGTTCTCGCCTTCTCCGGAGGGCTCGACACATCCGTCGCCATCCCGTTCCTCGCCGAGAAGATGGACGCCGAGGTGATCGCGGTGGCGGTCGACCTGGGCCAGGGCGGCGAGGACATGGAGGAGATCCAGAAGCGCGCGATGGACTGCGGCGCCGTCGAGTCCGTCGTCGTCGACGCCAAGGAGGAGTTCGCCGCCGACTTCTGCGTGCCGGCCCTTCGGGCCAACGCCCTCTACATGGACCGCTACCCGCTGCTGTCGTCGCTGTCGCGGCCGCTCATCGTCAAGCATCTGGTGACGGCGGCCAAGCAGTTCGGCGGCACGGTCGTCTCCCACGGCTGCACCGGCAAGGGCAACGACCAGGTGCGGTTCGAGGCCGGCCTGGCGGCGCTCGCGCCCGACCTGAAGGTCATCGCCCCGGCCCGTGACTTCGCCTGGACCCGCGACAAGGCCATCGAGTTCGCCGAACAGAAGGGCCTGCCGATCGAGACGACGAAGAAGAACCCGTTCTCGATCGACCAGAACCTGTGGGGCAGGGCCGTCGAGACCGGCTTCCTCGAGGACATCTGGAACGGTCCCACCGAGGACGTCTACGCCTACACCGCCGACCCGTCCGTGCCGCGCGAGCCCGACGAGGTCGTCATCACCTTCGCGCAGGGCGTCCCGGTCAAGATCGACGGGCGGGCGCTCACGCCGTACCAGATCATCGAGGAGCTGAACAAGCGGGCCGGCGCGCAGGGCGTCGGCCGGATCGACATGGTCGAGGACCGGCTGGTCGGCATCAAGTCGCGCGAGGTGTACGAGGCGCCCGGCGCGATGGCGCTGATCACCGCGCACATGGAGCTGGAGAACGTCACCGTCGAGCGTGACCTGGCCCGGTTCAAGCGCGGCGTCGACCAGCGTTGGAGCGAGCTCGTCTACGACGGTCTGTGGTTCTCCCCGCTCAAGAACGCCCTCGACGCGCTCATCGCCGACGCCCAGAAGTACGTCTCCGGCGACATCCGCATGACGCTGCACGGCGGCAGGGCCACGGTCACCGGGCGCCGCTCCGAGGAGTCGCTGTACGACTTCTCCCTGGCCACCTACGACACCGGCGACACTTTCGACCAGTCCCTGGCCAAGGGCTTCGTCCAGCTGTTCAGCCTGCCGGCCAAGATCGCCGCGGCCCGGGACGCGAAGCGCGGGTGATGTGCACTAAGGTCGCGCCCGGGGGGCTCGGAGGAGTGAGCCGGGCGCCATGCCGACGAGCACCCGAGCGGGCGCGACCATGAAAGCCGACGTGAAGGAGACAGTGGTGAGTGATGGCAAGCCGATGAGGCTGTGGGGCGGGCGTTTCGAGGGGGGCCCGGCCGACGCGCTGACGCGGCTGTCGGTGAGCGTGCACTTCGACTGGCGGCTGGTGCCGTACGATCTGGCGGCGTCACGCGCGCACGCCCGCGTGCTGCACAAGGCGCGACTGCTGAGCGACGACGAGCTCGAGCGCATGATCGGCGCGCTCGACGACCTGGAGCGCGCCTGCAAGGCGGGCGAGTTCCGGCCCACCGTCGCCGACGAGGACGTGCACACCGCGCTCGAGCGCGGCCTGCTGGAGCGGCTCGGATCGCTCGGCGGCAAGCTGCGCGCCGGGCGGAGCCGCAACGACCAGATCGCCACCGATCTCCGCCTCTACCTGCGCGACCACGCCCGCACCATCGTCTCGCGGCTGGTCGAGCTGGAGACCGCGCTGATGGCCCAGGCCGAGCAGCACGCCGACACGGCCGCGCCTGGGATGACGCACCTGCAGCACGCGCAGCCGGTGTCGTTCGGCCACCAGTTGCTCGCGCACGTGCACGCCTTCGCCCGTGACATCGACCGGCTCACCGACTGGGACAAACGCGCCGCCGTCTCGCCGCTCGGCGCCGGCGCGCTGGCCGGTTCGTCGCTGCCGCTCGACCCGCAGGCGGTGGCCGCCGAGCTGGGCTTCGACAGCGCCGCGCCCAACTCGATGGACGCCGTGGCCGACCGTGACTTCGCGGCGGAGTTCCTGTTCGCCGCGGCTCTCGTCGGCGTGCACCTGTCGAGGCTGGGCGAGGAGATCGTGCTCTGGGCCTCGCAGGAGTTCCGCTGGATCGAGATGGACGACGCCTACTCCACCGGCTCGTCGATCATGCCGCAGAAGAAGAACCCCGACGTGGCCGAGCTGGCCCGCGGCAAGTCGGGGCGCCTCATCGGCAACCTCATGGCGTTGCTCACCACGCTGAAGGGCCTGCCGCTCACCTACAACCGTGACCTGCAGGAGGACAAGGAGCCCGTGTTCGACACCGTCGACACGCTGCTGCTCGTCCTGCCCGCGATGGCCGGCCTCGTCGCGACCATGCGGGTCAACACCGCGCGGCTGCAGGAGTCGGCCCCCGACGGGTTCGCGCTCGCCACCGACCTGGCCGAGCTGCTGGTGCGCCGCGGGGTGCCGTTCCGCGACGCGCACGAGGCCGTCGGGCACCTGGTGGTGTGGTGCCAGGTCAACGACAAGGACCTGGGCGACCTGAGCGACGACGAGCTGGTCAAGGTGTCGCCGCACCTGACCCCCGACGTCCGCGACGTGCTCAACGTGCCGGGCGCGCTCGCCGCCCGCAAGGCCCACGGCGGCACCGCCCCCGACCGCGTCCGCGACCAGCTCGTGGCGCTGCGCGAGGCGGTCGACGCCCAGGCGGCATGGGCAGCGGGCTCCTGAGCTCCGCGCCGCTGCCGCGCGGGTTCTTCGACCGGCCGTCGCCCGAGGTGGGGCCCGACCTGCTCGGGCGCGTGCTCGTGCACGGCCCGGTCGCGGTGCGGCTCACCGAGGTCGAGGCGTACGGCGGGCCCGGCGAGGATCCCGCCGCCCACACCTACCGGGGCAAGACGCCCAGGAACGCGGTCATGTTCGGCCCGCCGGGCCACCTGTACGTGTACTTCACCTACGGCATGCACTTCTGCGCCAACCTGGTGTGCCTGCCGGAAGGACACGGCGCGGCCGTGCTGTTACGAGCCGGGCAGGTCGTGGCCGGCGCCGAGGTCGCCCGCGCCCGCCGGTCCGGCGGCAGGCCCGTGGCCGAGCGCGATCTCGCCCGGGGCCCGGCCAGGCTGGCGGTGGCACTCGGGCTGGGGCGCGAGCACAACGGGCTCGACGCCGTGGGAAGGGGCCCGGCCGGCGCTCCCGGACGTCTGTCCGGCCGGCCTGCCGGGGCCGCGGTCGTGCTCGAAGGCAGCCCGCCCGAGCCCGGCGCGATCAGGTCGGGGCCGCGGACCGGGATCTCGACCGCCAAGGACACACCCTGGAGGTTCTGGATCGACGGCGACCCCACCGTGTCGCCGTATCGCGCTCACGTGCCGCGCCGGCGCAACTCCGCGGCCACCTCGGTGGGAGAGGCGCCCAGGTCGTGAGCGCTGAAGATGTGCAGGCCGTCACCGGTGTCGATCTCCAGCATCTCGCTGCGCAGCCCGTGCCTCCTGCGCACGTCCACCGTGATCTCCTCGATCCGCTCCCAGGGCACGTGCCGCCTGCCCGCGTAGCCGTGCACCACGGTGATGCCGCTCTCGTCGGCCGCCAGCCGCACCGGGACGAGGAGATCGCGCAGCCCCATTCCGCCCAGCAGGACGGCCGCGGGGACGGCGAGGATCACGCCGCGCACATCACCGCCGGCGTACCAGTACACGGCGAGACCGGCACAGGCCAGAGCCCCTAAGATCTTGAAAACGGCCGGCTCGCGACGGACCTTCCACATGGGGCACGAGAGTATCCAAGTAGCGGTCATCAGGCGCGATCAGGCAGGCTGTAACCACTGACGTCTATCGGAAAGCCAGCACCGTGACCGACATTCTGGATGAGCTCGAATGGCGCGACGTTCTCGCGCAGACCACCGACGTCGACGCCCTGCGCGGGGCGCTGTCGGAGGGTCCGATCACGGTCTATGCCGGCTTCGATCCGACCGCCCCGTCGCTGCACATGGGCAACCTGGCCACGCTGCTGATCCTCACCCGATTCCAGCGCGCCGGCCACCGGCCGATCGGCCTGGTCGGCGGCGCGACCGGCCTGATCGGCGACCCCAGCGGGCGCAGCACCGAGCGGGTGCTCAACACCTCCGACGTCGTGGCCGAATGGGTGGCGAAGATCCGGGTCCAGGTGGAGCGGTTCCTCTCCTTCGACCCGGGGCCCAACGCCGCGACACTGGTCAGCAACCTCGACTGGACTGCCGAGATGTCGGCCATCGACTTCCTGCGCGACATCGGCAAGCACTTCCCGATCAACCGCATGCTCGCCCGCGAGTCGGTCGCCGCCCGCCTCGGCGGTGACGGGCTCAGCTACACCGAGTTCAGCTACCAGATCCTGCAGGCCAACGACTACCTCGAGCTCTACCGGCGCCACGGGTGCACGCTCCAGGTCGGCGGCAGCGACCAGTGGGGCAACATCACCGCCGGGGTCGACCTGGTCCGCCGCGTCGAGGGCGCCCACGTGCACGCCCTCACCGGCAAGCTGATCACCAAGGCCGACGGCACCAAGTTCGGCAAGACGGCGGGTGGCGCGGTCTGGCTCGACCCGGCGCTGACCTCGCCCTACGCGTTCTACCAGTACTGGCTCAACTCCGACGACCGCGACGTGGTGCGGCTGCTGAAGGTGTTCACCTTCCGGAGCCGCGAGGAGATCGAGGAGCTGGAGAAGGCCGTCGCCGACCGGCCGTTCGCCCGGGTGGCGCAGCGCGCCCTGGCCGAGGACCTGACCACGCTCGTGCACGGCGCCGACGAGCTGGCGGCGGTGGTCGCCGCGTCCAAGGCGCTGTTCGGGCAGGGCTCGCTGGAGGAGCTGCCCGCCTCGACGCTGGAGGCGGCGCTGGCCGAGGTGCCCAAGGCGGCCGTCCCCGCGCTCGGGGCGCCGTTCGTGGACCTGATGGCCGACAGCGGCCTGGTGGAGTCCAAGTCCGCGGCCC
The DNA here is from genome assembly GCF_040649575.1 of Nonomuraea sp. NPDC048916. NCBI lineage: Bacteria > Bacillati > Actinomycetota > Actinomycetes > Streptosporangiales > Streptosporangiaceae > Nonomuraea > Nonomuraea sp. NPDC048916. Next base: position 3,795 of record NZ_JBEZFS010000053.1, on the reverse strand, counting down.
GGCGCGCGGTCAAGGAGGGCGGCGCCTACCTCAACAACGTCAAGATCACCGATGAGTCCTACGTTCCGGCCGCCGGCGACCTGCTGCACGGGCGGTTCATGGTGCTGCGCCGCGGCAAGAAGGCGATCGGCGGCGTCGAGGTCGGCTGACGGGTGAGCGGGTCTCTTCGGAGGGGAGAGGCCCGCGTCACCGCCGGGCGAACAACGCCACCGTGAGGCCGGGCAGCTCCGCCGAATGCCAGGACGTGGCCATCGCGAAGCCGGCCTCCTGAACGGCCTTCACCCTCGGCAGCTTCAGGCCCGCCTGCCTGGTGCCGCGCCACACGATCCAGACCCGGCGACGGTCCGCGAGCGCCTCGCCGATGTCCCGCCGCTCCGGGAAGGCGAAACCCCGGGCGTCGGGCTCGCGGCCCAGCCGGAGCACGTCGTCCGGCATGCCGGAAGGCGCGTAGTAGTCGAAACCCGCCCGGACCGGGCTCTGACCGAACACGATCGCGTCCCCGGCCCGCGCGTCCACCCTCCGGACCGCGCCGGGGAAGTCCTCGAACCGCCCGTTGAAGGCACGTGACTCGACCTGCTGCGCCAGGCCCGCGGCTCCGGCCCCGACCAGCAGCACGCAGCAGGAGGCCACGCTCGCCCGGGGCACGCTCGCGACGGCGATCGCCGCCAGCAACGCCAGGGCGGGCGCTGCGACGAACAGGTAGCGGTCCACGTAGACCGGCGTGACGAGGTGGGACACGGCCAGCAACAGCAGCGGCGGCAGCACCAGCCACCCCAGCAGCGCTCCCGCCCAGGGCCTGTCGCGCAGCAGCGCCGCTCCGGCCAGCGCCACCGCGAACAGCGGCACCCCCACCTCTGCCGCTCCGGCCGCCATCTTGGGGAACTTCAGCAGCACCTCCGGCCCCCTCTGCGTGATCCAGCTGATCGCGTGCCGCTCGCCGTACCCGACCGAACCGAGGACGAGCGCCGGAAGCCCGCCGAGGGCCATCGCCGGAATCATCCGCGCCAGGCGCATGCGCCCGGCCACGGCGGCCAGCAGCTGCGCGGGCAGCACCAGCACCGCGAACAGATGCGTGCAGCACACCAGCGCGACCGACACCCCGTACAGCACCCACCCGCGCCCCCTCGACGCCCGGTGCAGAGCCCAGAACGACAAGACGACGGCCGCCGCCGCGAACGCGTACGAACGGGCATAGGCCCCGTAGTACGACACCGACGGCAGCAGGGCCAGGAGCAGCGCGGCCGTCACCCCCGCCCGGGTGCTGTGCAGCCGCCGCCCCAGATCGCACAGGAACCACGCGGCCACGCCGATCGCCAGGGCCGACGGCAGCCGCAGCCACAACTCGGCCGTGCCCATCTTCATCCAGAAGTGCATGAACAGGTAGTACGGCAGGAAATGTCCGTCAATGTGCCGTGCCAGCTCCCACAGCCCGGACAGGGAGCGGCCGGCGGCGCTGAGCGTCGCCAGCTCGTCGCCGTTGAGTGAGGCCGAGCCCGACCCGCTGAGCGCCACCGCCCCCGCCAGCGGCCCCGTCCACCAAGGGTTTCGCCGACGAGAAGGCACGGCTAACGAGGCAGGCGGGGCAGACGGAGTCGGTGTGGCCGTGTTGATCATCGGGGCAGGATACGCGCATAAGCTTCAGTACATGGCTGAAGTCATCGTGTTCGATCTTTACGGAGTGATCGCCCGCATCCAGACGGACGCGGCCAAACAGCGTCTCGTCGATCTCGCCGGTGTGCCGGGGGAGAGCTTCTGGGAGGCGTACTGGGCCTGCCGTCCGGCCTACGACGCGGGCCAGGACAGCGGTGCCTACTGGGCGACCGTGGCGGAGCGCCTGGGCGCCTCGTTCGCCGACGTCGCGGCGCTGATCGAGGCCGACCTCGACAGCTGGTGCCGGGTGGACGAGGAGATGGTGTCGCTGGTGTGCGAGCTGGCCGACCAGGGTCGCACCCTCGGCCTGCTGTCGAACATCATCGAGGACCTGGTGCCCATCTGGGAGTCCCGGCACGGCTCGTGGCTGGGACGCTTCGCCTCGCGCACGTACTCGTGCCGGATCGGGGTCGCCAAGCCGGACCGCCGGGCGTACGAGATCTGCGCCGAGCGGATCGGGACGCACCCCTCGGACGTGCTGTTCTTCGACGACAACGAGGCCAACGTGCTGGCCGCGCGCGAGACGGGGATGATGGCGGAGCTGTTCACCTCGGCCGACCAGGTCCGCGCCCTCACGGCAGGACGCTGACACGCGGCGCGGCGTCGACGACCTCAGCCCGTCGGGAGAGCCCCGCCATGAGGTCCTGCCGCGAGGAGAAGGAGGGCGGCCAGGGCGGCGTCCTTGTGATCGCGCGTCCACGGCGGCCCGACCTGGGCCCGCAGCGAGCCGACCAGGTCTGCCGCTCCCGGGCCCAGCACCGGGGCGGCCGTGTCGCCGAGCACCTTGAAGTCGTAGCGCCCCACAGCGAGCCCGAGACTCCGCGCCCCGTCCACCAGTGCCTCGTGGTACAGCTCGCCCTCGGCCCCGTGCAGGAAGTGATGCTTCCCCAGCACCGCGCCCAGATCCTCGGGCAACGCCATCCGCCCGGCCCCCACGGCCCCGAGATCGAGAGCGACCCCCACCGGCTCGTGCCCGCGATCGGTCAGCTCACCGGCGGCCCGGGCCAGCGCGTCCCGCGCCGCCGCACGAGCGGACCCTTCGACCCGGGCGATCAGCGACGCCGCCTCACCCAGCGCGAGCCCCGCGGCGGCGTGATACGGCTGGTCGGGCAGCGCGGGGTCGTCCAGCAGCGTGATCCGCTCGCGCAGCAGCACCCGCGGCGCAGCCACCTCACCGCCGAGCCCGACGAGCACCGCCCACCCGCAGTGGTCACGAACCCCCAGTACCGCTCGCGCCATGGCGCCCCCTCCGTGTCACCGGCCCGTAGTGATCGTCATCAACGGACGCTGGTACGGCGGGCCTGGTGTCGAATCGCCCGCATTTCAGGGACAACGGTACGGCTGATCCACAGTCACCGCGCTCCACGCGGCACTCGTGATGCCCCTGTGGTGACACCCGCGGAGGACCTCGATGACAGACGGGGTCGGCGATCGACTCGTTGATGGGCTGATGGCCGTCCGGCGGGACGCCGATCCACCTGATGGGGCGTCGGTCGTGCGGAGGGATGCCGGCCGATCTGGCGGGTCATCGGTCGTGTGGCGGGACTCCCCAGAGGGCAGCCGGGCGCGCGAGGTAGCGGCTGAGTGGCCGAGGCCTTGTCGGGTGTCTGTCCAGGTAGACCGGTACGCTCAGAGATGGCCGCGTGGGCCGGGGCGCCGGTGGCGTCCGCCGCGATTTGACGACTGGCGGATCGCGACCTAATCTTTCACTTCGCCCCGGGAGTGAGCCGGACGCCACAGGCGGACGGGCCCCAGGGCAAGCCCCTTGAGAAGCGAACCACTTGGTCGAGGCGCTCCATCGCGCTCAGGCCGAGCCGTCGCGGGCACGTTCAGGTCACCGGAAAATCGGTTGATTCGACAGGCTCAGGATGGCACGGTAAGTTACGAGGGTTGCCCCGGAGACGGGGTGCTCAATTCTAGACAGGTTCGATCCATCTCCCGCAAGTCTTCGGATTTGACACAGACGGAGCGCCTGTTAAAGTTTAAACGTGAAATGAACGCCTCTGAGCGGGGTCTGGGTTTTCCGGGTTTCTGTGAGGGTGTACGCGTCCGTTTCTTGAGAACTCAACAGTGTGTTAAAAGCCAGTGCATGATGCACAACCCCGTCATTTTGGTGACGGATTCCTTTGGTTGACATTCATGAGT
>NZ_JBEZFS010000052.1:0-46177 GCF_040649575.1 Nonomuraea sp. NPDC048916 | reverse complement strand
AAGCAGCGCCAGCCCGCGCGCGACGGTGTCATGGGCCCGCCCGGGCACCTCTCCTGATGCGACAGGATCACCGGGGAAGGCCACCACGACCTCGTCCGGCACCGCGGCGCCCGATGCCACCGCACGCCGGAGCGCCGCCAGGTCCGGATATCCGTCACCCGGGAGACCGGCCGCCTCAGCGCCCAAAACCGCACGTCTGGCGGGCGCTGCCGGGCCCGGCTCGACGGGTGTCCAGCGCACCTCATGGAGCGAGCCGCCAGCCGTGAGCGCGGACCGGTCGACGGGCAGCATGGTCAGCGCGCCGATCCAGGCCACGACCTCGCCCGTGACGGCGTCGGCTGCGACCACGGCCACCGTGTCGGCCCCGGTACGCGAGATCCGAACCCGCAGCGACGTCGCCGACGAGGCGCTCACCCACACGTCCGACCAGGAGAACGGCAGCCGGAGCACGCCGTCACCCGTGACCAGGACGGCATGCAGAGCGGCGTCGAGGAGCGACGGGTGTACACCGAAACCGCGGCCGTCCAGACCTTCGGGGAGGACCACTTCGGCGACAAGCTCATCCCCGTCTCGCCACAGCCCACGCAGTCCCTGGAAGCGGGGGCCGTAGGCGAAACCCGCCGCCGCCAGCCACTCGTACACGCCATCCAGGTCGACCGGCTCCGCCCCCTCGGGGAGATCCACGAAGGAAGGGACCTCCTTCTCGGCGCCGGCGAGCGTTCCTGACGCATGCCGTACCCACTCAGCGTCACCGCGGGCGTGGACGGTGATCGCCCGCCGCCCCGCCTCATCGGGGGCAGCCACGCTGACCTGCACCTCGACGGCCGTTGTGGCGGACAGGTGGAGCGGGCTGTGTAGCGTCAGCTCCTCGATGCGCGCGCAGCCGGCGCGTTCTCCCGCGTACCGGGCCAGCTCGACGAAGGCGGTGCCCGGGAGCGTCACGTCGTCCGCGATGACGTGGTCGTCCAGCCACGCATGGGTGCCGAGTGCCAGCTGCCCGGTGAGGACGAGGCTATGGCCGTCCACCAGCTCGACGCAGGTCCCGAGGAAGGGGTTCTCGCTCTTGACCGGTCGCGTCGACGCCGTCCCCTGGAGCCAGTAGCGGCTTCGTTGGAACGGGTAGGTGGGCAGGACAGCGAGCGTGGCGCTCCGCGGTGGCCGGAGGTCACGCCACCGGATGGAGTTGTCCGCGCTCGTGGTGTGCACGTCCGCCAGTGCGGTGAGGAGCGCTTGCGCTTCTGGCTGCCCCGCACGCATGGTCGCGGTCGCGGTGACGCCGCCGCCCGCTTGATGCGCGAGCGCGCTCAGGACGGCGTCCGGACCTACCTCAAGGTAGGTCGTGACCCCGTGCGTCTGGAGCGTCTGGAGCGTGTCGGCGAAGCGGACGGGTTGGCGGGCGTGCCGTACCCAGTAATCGGGCGACCCGAGGTCGTCGGCGGCGCGCCCGGTCACGTTGGAGATCACGGGAACGTGCGGCCGGTCGAACGTCAGCCCTTCCGCGACGGCGCGCAGGCCGTCCAGCGCAGGATCCATCAGGGGGGAGTGGAAGGCGTGGCTGACCTGCAGTCTGCGGGTCCTGCGGCCGAGCCCGGCGAAGTGCCCGGCGACGCGGGCGACGGCGGGTTCCGCGCCGGAGACCACCACGGAGTCCGGCGTGTTCACGGACGCGAGGGCGACCTCACCGCCAAGGTGCGGCATCACCTCCGCCTCCGTGGCCTGGACGGCGACCATGGCACCGCCCTCGGGCAGCGCGCCCATCAGCCGGCCGCGGGCCGCGACCAAGGCGGCGGCGTCGGCCAGGGACAGCACGCCCGCGACGTGGGCGGCCACGAGCTCGCCCAGCGAGTGACCGGCGAGGTAGTCGGCCTGCACGCCGAGAGAGGCGAGGTAGTCGTACAGGGCGGTTTCCAGGGCGAACAGCGCAGGCTGCGCATAACGGGTCTGGTTCAGCAACCCGGCGTCCTCGCCCCACATGACGTCGCGCAGCGGCCGGTCCAGATGCACGTCGAGGTGATCCACGATCTCGTCGAAGGCTGCGGCGAAGGCGGGGACGGCGTCGTAGAGCTCCTTGCCCATGCCCGGGTGCTGGGCGCCCTGGCCGGTGAACAGCAGGGCGAGCTTGCCTTCGCGGGCGGTGCCGTAGCGGAGCAGCGGGCTGGACTCGCCGCCGGCGAGTGCCTTGAGCCCGGCCAGCAGGTCGGTACGGCTCGCGCCGACGATGGCGGCGCGGTGGCCGAAGGTGGCCCGCCGGACCAGCGTGCGGTGTGCCTGCGCGGCGGTGATCTCGGGGCGGGCGGTCAGGTGGTCGGCCAGCTGCCGCGCTTGCTCGCGCACCGCCGTCTCGGTCTTCGCCGACAGCGGCCACACGGTCGGCAGGTCCTCGTCCAGGGCCGGCTCATCCTCGGTGGAAGGCGGCTCTTCGAGGATGAGATGCGCGTTGGTGCCGGAGATCCCGAACGACGACACGCCCGCCCGGCGCGTCCGCTCCCCGGCGGGCCACGCCACCTGCTCGGTGAGCAGCCGTACGGCGCCGCCGCGCCAGTCCACGTGTGGCGTCGGCTCGGTCACGTGCAGCGTCCGCGGCAGCATCTCATGCCGCATGGCCAGCACCATCTTGATGACGCCGCCCACCCCGGCGGCGGCCTGGGCGTGCCCGATGCCGGACTTCAGCGACCCCAGCCACAGCGGGCGATTCTCCGGCCGGTCGCGCCCGTAGGTCGCCAGCAGCGTTTCGGCTTCGATCGGGTCGCCCAGCGCGGTCCCCGTGCCGTGCGCCTCGACCGCGTCCACGTCCGTGGCCACGATCCCGGCGTTCGCCAGCGCCGCCTGGATGACGCGTTCCTGCGCGAGCCCGTTGGGAGCCATCAGGCCGTTGCTCGCCCCGTCCTGGTTGATGGCCGTCCCGCGGATGATCGCCAGCACCGGATGTCCGTTGGCCCGTGCGTCGGACAGCCGCTCAAGCACCAGCAGCCCGGCGCCCTCCGACCAGCTGGTGCCGTCGGCCGCGGCGGCGAACGCCTTGCACCGGCCGTCGGGCGCCAGTCCACGCTGCTGGCTGAACTCCACGAACAGGCCGGGCGTCGACATCACCGTGACGCCGCCGGCCAGGGCCATGCCGCACTCCCCCTGGTGGAGCGCCTGCGTGGCGAGGTGTAGCGCCACCAACGAGGACGAGCACGCGGTGTCGACCGTGATCGCCGGGCCCTCGAGCCCGAACGTGTAGGCCAGCCGGCCGGAGCCGACGCTGGCCGTGGTGCCGGTCAGCACGTACCCGGCCACCTCCTCCGGCGCGTCGTGCAGGCGCGGGCCGTACTCCTGGGACATCGCTCCGACGAACACGCCCGTCCGGCTCCCGCGCAGACCGCCGGGGTCGATCCCGGCCCGCTCGAAGGCCTCCCACGCGGTTTCCAGCAGCAGCCGCTGCTGAGGGTCCATCGCGGTCGCCTCGCGCGGACCGATCCCGAAGAAGCCCGCGTCGAACAGCTCGGCGCCCTCGACGAACCCGCCGAGCCGGACATAGGTCTTGCCGGCAACGCCCGGCTCCGGGTCGTAGAGCGCGGTCAGGTCCCACCCGCGCGTCGCCGGGAAGTCACCGATGGCGTCGCGTCCGGCCGCGACCAGCTCCCACAGTTGCTCGGGGCTGCTGACACCGCCGGGGAAGCGGCAGGCCATACCGACGATCGCGATGGGTTCCTCACCGGAGACCGTGCTTCGCGCCTGTCCGGGACCGGGGTCGCTGAGGATCGTGGAGCTCAGGAAGTCGGCCAGCGCGGCAGGGGTCGGGTGGTTGTAGATGATCGTGGCGGGCAGCCGCATGCCGGTCGCTCTGGCCAGCCTGTTGCGGAGTTCGACCGCGGCGGGGGAGTCGAAGCCGAGGTCGCGGAAGGTGAGCCGGAGGTCCACGGCTTCGGGGGTCACATGACCCAGAACGCCGGCGGCATGGGCGCGGACGAGATCGGAGACGGCAAGGCGGCGTTCCGCCTCGGTGAGGGCGGCCAGCCGCCGTCGCCACGAGGGCGTCTCTTCGTCGGCCGCTGGATCGGGCTCCTCCTGGCCGGCCGGCCTGGGTGCGGAGGCGCCGGCCGTGCTCGCGGCCCTGAGCCAGTGGCGCCGACGCTGGAAGGCGTAGGTCGGGAGGGCCTCCCGAGTACGGCGGGCGGCGGGGAAGGCGCTGCTCCACGAGATCGGCACGCCGCTCACGTGCAGCTCCGCGACCGCCTTGAGGAGCTGCTCCATACCTGGGGTGGCCCGGCGGAGGGTGCCCACGACGACCCCGGACGCGGCGACGTCCTCCAGCGTCTCCTGGATGGGCAGCGTGAGCACCGGATGGGCGCTGCTCTCGATGAACGTCCGATGCCCGTCAGCGGCCAGGGCGCGGACCGTCTCCTCGAAGCGCACGGGCTTGCGCAGGTTGGTGAACCAGTATCGGGCGTCGAGGGTCGCGGTGTCGACGCGGGTGCCGGTCACCGTCGAGTAGAAGGCGATGTCGCAGGAGCGCGGCGTGATGGGGGAGAGCTCTTCGAGCAGGCGTCCCTCAATCGTCTCGACCAGGGACGAGTGCGAGGCGTAATCGACCGCGATCCGCCGGGCGCGGACGCCGTGGGCCTGGCACGATTCGACGAGGGCGGCCACCGCCTCCGGAGTGCCGGAGACCACGGTGGCCGAAGGGCTGTTGACACCGGCGATGATCAGCCGGCCGTGCCACGTCGCGAGCCGTTCCTCGACCTGGGCGGCGGGCAGCGCGATCGAGGCCATGGCACCCGTGCCGGAGAGCGCGGTCAGGGCGCGGCTGCGCAGCGCGATGATGCGGGCCGCGTCATCCAGTCGCAGGCCGCCCGCGACGTGAGCCGCGGCGATCTCCCCCTGCGAGTGGCCGACGACCGCGTCCGGCTTGAGGCCCAGCGACTGCCACAGGCGGGCCAGGGAGACCGAGACGGCGAAGAGAAGTGGCTGGACCACGTCGACGCGGTCCAGCTCGGGCGCGCCAGGCGTGCCGCGCAGGACGTCGATCGGAGACCAGTCGACGTACCGGGCCAGGGCCTCGCAGCACTCGGCCAGCGCCGCGCGGAAGACCGGGCTGGAGTCGAGGAGATCGAGCGCCATCCCCGGCCACTGCGACCCCTGGCCGGGGAAGACCAGCACGGTCGCGCCGTGGTCGGCGGCGACGCCCTGGATCAGTCCCGGGGCGCTCTCGTCGTCGATGAGGGCCTGGAGGGACGCCAGCAGGGTCTCGCGGTCGGAGCCGAGGGCGACCGCCCGATGCTCGAACGCGGTCCGCGTGGTGGCGAGTGACCAGCCGATTCCTGCCGGGGTCGCCTCGTGGTGCTCTTCCAGGTGGGTGCTGAGCCGGCGGGCCTGGTCGCGCAGGGCGGCGGCCGTGCGTCCCGAGAGCGGCCACGGCACCGTGCGCACTTCCTCCGTGCGCGCTCCCTCCGTCGCGGAACCCGCCGGCTCGCCGAGCTCGGGGGCTTCGGGCGGCTCGCCGAGCACCACGTGACAGTTGGTCCCGCCCATGCCGAAGGAACTCACCCCGGCCACCAGCGGAAGCTCGGGACGGGGCCACGGTTCCAGCTCCCGCTGGACCCTGATGCGCCGCGCGGTGAAGTCGATCAACGGGTTCGGGGTGGCGAAGTTCAGGCTCGCGGGCAGCAGGCGGCGTCCGATGCTGAGCACGGCCTTGAGCACCCCGGCGATGCCGGCCGCGCCTTCCAAGTGCCCGATGTTGGTCTTGACGGAGCCGACGGCCACCGGAGAGTCTTCCGCCCGGCCGTCCCCCAGGGCCAGCCCCACCCCGGCCGCCTCGACGGGGTCGCCGACCTTGGTGCCGGTCCCGTGCAGCTCCACGTACTGGACGCGCGCGGGCTCCACGCCACCACGCGCGCAGGCCAGGCGGATCACCTCGGCCTGCGCGGCCGGGCTGGGCACCGTCAGGCCGTCCGTCGCGCCGTCGTTGTTGACCGCGCTACCGAGTATGACGCCGTGCACGGCGTCGCCGTCGGCGACGGCCCGCGACAGGAGCTTCAGTACGACGAGGCCGCCGCCCTCGCCGCGTACGTAGCCGTTGGCCCGGGCGTCGAAGGTGAAGCAGCGCCCGTCCGGCGAGAGCGCGCCGAGCCGCTCGACGGCGGTGTCGGCGTCGGGGTCGATGTTCAGCTGCACGCCGCCGGCAAGCGCGAGCGTCGCCTCGCCCCCGCGCAGGCTCTCCGCCGCCAGGTGCACGGCGACCAGCGACGAGGCCTGAGCGGCGTCCACGGTCATGCTCGGGCCGCGCAGTCCGAAAACGTAGGAGACGCGGTTGGCGATGATTCCGCGCTCCAGCCCGGCCAGGGTGTGCTGGGTCACCGCCGGGCCGCCGGCCTTGCGCAGCAGGGCGGCGTAGTCATCCGCGATCGCGCCGACGAAGACGCCGGTACGGCTGCCGCGGAGGCTCTCGGGAAAGATGCCGCCGTGTTCCAGCGCCTCCCACGCCAGCTCGAGCATGAGGCGCTGCTGCGGATCCATGGCCGCGGCCTCGCGCGGGGAGATGCCGAAGAACGCCGCGTCGAAGCCGTCGACGAGGTCGAGGAATCCGCCGCGGCGGAGGGCGGCGCCGTCCGGATGATCGCCGCCTGCCGGCCGATGGGCGGGGATCTCCGCGATCGCGCTCACCCCGTCACGGAGCAGCCGCCAGAAGGAGCCGAGATCCGGCGCCTTCGGGAAGCGGCAGGACATCCCGATGATCGCGACGGGTTCCTGACGCTCGGTCGGGTGAGAGGCGCGATCAAGATCGATTGTCATAGCGCCGAGAGTCTCCCTCGTCGTGAACCGTCTCTAGACGTGAGAGCTAGGCCCAGACCTGATCTGGCACCTGCCGCCGTGGCCTCACGATAGGGCGCGACCAGGTCGGCGGATACCGGTGTTCCGCGGCGCCGACCCCTTATGTGAAGGTGGGGATAGGGGTCCGGTTGTTCAGGAGAACCGCAGAGGCGAGAACGGCTTCACGAGCTCCGGCGTCTCTCCGGTGATCAGCATCTCGGTCATCGTGTCGGCGGTGATGGGGGCGAGCTGAACCCCGATGCGGAAGTGACCCGTGGCCAGGAGCAGGCCCCGCACCGCCGTGTGGCCGATCATCGGCAGGTCATCCGGCGAGCCGGGCCGCAGTCCGGCGCCGAACTCGGCGAAGGCGAGCCGTCCGGCACCGGGCAGCACGTGGCGGACCCTGCCCAGCAGCTCCGTCAACCCCGCCACGGTGGGCGTCGTGTCGTAGCCGGCCTCCTCGTAGGTGGCGCCGACGACCAGTTCGCCGTCGCTCCGCGGCACCAGATACACCGCTGAGCCGCCCACCGTGGCGCGTGTCGCCATGCCGAGCAGCGGGGGGCGCGCGTGCAGACGCAGGATCTGGCCCTTCACCGGGCGCACCTCCGGCACCGTCCCGGGAGGTAGGCCGCCGAGGCGATGCGTCCAGCAGCCGGCCGCCAGCACGACACGGTCCCCGCGCACGGTGTCCCCGCCCCGCAGGCGTACCCCGGTGGCGTGCCTGTCGAGGAGCACCTCGGTCACCTCGGCCTGCCGTACGTCGCCGCCGCGCCTCCGGATCGCCGCCAGCAACGCGGCGTTGAGCTGCCGCGGATTCACGGCCCCGTCGTCCGGCGCGAGCAGCCCGCCGGCCACCGACGGCGCCAGCGCCGGCTCCAGGTCACGGCACTGCTCGCTGCTCAGCGACTCGCACCGGATTTCGCGCGACCGCGCGAAGCGTCCCAGCGCGTCGAGCGCGGCGACGTCGTCGGCGGTGAACGCGACGTCCAGCAGGCCGTCGCCACGAAATCCCGCGCTCATGCCGGAGTCCTCCTCCAGCTCGGCGACGAACGAGCGGTATCGCTCCCGGGAGGCCAAGCACAGGCGCAACAACGGCTCGTCGTCGACCAACAGCTCGTTGAGCGGGGGCAGCATGCCCGCCGAGGCGTGCGAGGCTTTGCTCCCCGGCGCGGGATCCACGATCACCACGGTCAATCCGGCGGTCAGCGACCGCCACGCGGTGGCCAGACCGACGACTCCGGCCCCCACGATCACCACGTCCGTCATCCGCTCACCTCGTGGGGATCCGGCTCGGCCATCAGCAGCTGGTGCAGGTAGGTCGCCAGTTGGATCGGGGTCGGGTGGTCGAAGGCCAGCGTGGCGGGCAGCCGCAGCCCGGTCGCGGTGGCCAGCCGCCGCTTCAGCTCCAGCGTGGACAGCGAGTCGAAGCCGGCGGCGACGAAATCGCGGTCCGGCATCACGGCCTCGGCCGAGGCGTGCCCGAGCACGATCGCCACCTGCGCGCGCACGAACTCCGCCACGGTGGCCGCACGCTCGGCCGCGGGGACCAGGCGCAGCAGCTCACGCAGGTCTCCGGCCGCGCCGCCTCCGCCGCCTCCGACGCCTCCGCCCTGCTGCGCCGGGGACGGGTGCGCGAGGTCGGCCAGCAACGCGTGAAGCCCGGCCCCATTCGCCTGAAGCGCCTCCTCGTCGAGGCGTACCGGAACCAGGACGGCCTCGTCCCTGCCGCGCGCCGCGTCGAGGAGAGCCAGCCCCTGCGCTTCGGTGATGAGGGCGAGCCCAGAGCGTCTCATCCTGGCCACGTCCGTGGCCGAGACCGCGTCCATCATGCCGTCGCCCTCCCACGGGCCCCACGCCAGCGAGACCGCCGGCAGCCCGAGGACCTTGCGCCGGTGTGCGAGCCCGTCCAGGAAGGCGTTCGCCGCGGCGTAGTTGGCCTGTCCTGAGCCGCCCACCACGCCGGAAGCGGAGGAGAACAGCGCGAAGTCGCAGGCGTCGCGATCGCGGGTGACCTCGTGCAGGTTGAGGGCCGAGTCGATCTTGGCGCGGAGGACGCGCTCCAACCGGTGCGGGGTGAGCATGGCGATCGTCCCGTCCTGCACCATCCCGGCGGCGTGGATCACCGCGGTCAACGGCCGGTCGTCCGGGATCTCGCCGATCACCCGCGCCAGCGCCAGTCGGTCGGCGGCGTCACAGGCCACCACCTGGATGTCCGCGCCCAGCTCGCCCAGTTCGCTGACCAGTTCGGCGGCGCCGGGGGCGGCCGACCCGCTGCGGCTGAGGAGCAGCAGATGCCGTACGGCATGGCGGCGTACCAGGTGCCTGGCCACCACCCGGCCGAGCGCGCCCGTGCCACCGGTCACCAGGATCGTGCCGCGCGGATTCCAGCGGACTGCCGTGCCCTGACGCGCCGTGACGGGCGGGCAGCGGCTGAGCCGTGGCCGGAACAACAGGGAGTCCCGCACCGCCACCTGCGGCTCGCTCGATGCCACCGCCGACACCAGCGCCCGGCCCGAGGACTGGGCGTCGTCCAGGTCCACCAGGACGAACCGGCCGGGGTGCTCGGTCTGGGCGCTGCGGACCAGCCCCCACAGCGCCGCGCCGGACAGATCCGCCACATCCTCACCCGGGCGCGCGGCCACGGCACCCTGCGTGACCAGCACGAGCAGGCAGTCCGCCAGCCGCTCGTCGGCGAGCCATTCCTGCACCAGGATGAGCGCTCGCTGGAGGGCGCGTCGCACGCCGGCGGCCTCGTCGCCCTCGTCGGCGCCCGGCAGGGTGCAAGAGACGGCGACGACGTCGGGCACCCGCCGGCCGCGCCGTAACTCGGCGTCGAACGTGTGCAGCGACTGGTGGATCTCGATGGGGCGCCCGGCGGCCTTCAACGCGCCGGTGAGGCCCAGATGGTCGGTGCCGAGCAGGGCCCACTGACCGGCGGACGGCGTCGCCTCTGGTGTCGTGACGGCGCGCCAGGTGAGCCGCAGCAGCCGAGCATGATGGGCGGCGCCGAGCTCGTTGGTCAGCGGGCGCAGCGCCAGCGAGCCGATCGAGGCCACCGGCCTCCCGTCGCCGTCGAGCACCTGGATGGACAGCGCGCTGTCCCCGGACGGGGTGATGCGCACGCGCGCGGTTCGCGCACCCGGCGTGCGCACGCGTACGTTGCGCCAGGTGAACGGCAGCGGCGTGCTGTCGCCTTTCTCCAGGTGCGGGATCAACGCGGCGTGCAGCGCGGAGTCCAGCAGCGCGGGATGCAGGTGGAAGCCGGGCATTCCCGGCGCGTCCGCGTCGAGGCTCACCTCCGCCAGGATGTCGTCCCCGTCGCGCCACGCGGCGCGCAGCCCGCGGAACACCGGCCCATATCGCAGGCCGCGATCGTCGAGGCGGCGGTAGAGATCGCCGATGTCGACGGGTTCGGCGCCCGCCGGCGGCCAGGCGGCGGCCGGGTCGGTCATCGCCACCCGCCCGGGGGCTGCGGCGGGTTGACGATGGCGGCTGTGACCTCGCCCCGCGAGTCGCCCCCGAACTCGTCCCAGTAGCGGCACGTCGTGCGGATCACCACGAGGGGGTCGCGGATGTCGTTGCCGTCCCACTCCCCGACGTCGACCAGGCTGAGCTCGCCCTGGAAGTGCCGCCCGCGCATGGCCGTGCGGAACGCGCTGCGGAAGTCGGTAATGAGGATCTCGCCCAGCTGCCGGGTCCAGAAGTCGTCCATCGTCCACCGCGAGAACGGCTCGATCAATTTCTCTTTGATCGACTTGGCGACCAGGTAGTAGGCCATCTGGTTGTAGCAGATGTTGAACTCGACCGAATTGAAATGACCGGTGTCGTCGATATAGCAGGATTCCGAGATCTCGAGCGTGCAGGTGGCGGTGAGGCGGCCGCCTTCGTGCGGTTGTCCGTTCATCGTCACCGCGGCGGACTTCAAATACTCGCATTTCTTCGCCCGGTAGGGCGTCAGCACTCTGTGGAGCAGCTCAGGGTCGTTCGGATGCGCCACCGCCGGTGCATTCCCGGGCCCATCCGCCAGTTTCGTCATGCCGGCTCCCTCGGGCTAGGCCGTACCAGAGGGGACGGTAACATCGCGGAAAATGCCGCCCCACCCCTGAGCGACCCCTAAGAGAGGCTCAGCCGGGCCGCCAGGGCGTCCCTGTCGACCTTCCCGTTCGCCGTCGTGGGAACGTCCTCGACCACGTGCAGACCCCGCGGCACCATGTAGCCGGGCAGCGCGTCGGCACAGAAGGCGCGCAGCTCCATCGCGTTGAGCGGCGGCGCCTCGCGCTTCATGATCACGCACGCGGCGAGCTCGGCTTCGTCGCCGTCCTTCGGCAGGACCAGCGCGACGGCGGTGGCCACGCCGGGGAACTCGGCCAGACGGCGCTCCAGCTCGCCCAGCTCCACCCGGTTGCCGCGGATCTGCACCTGCGAGTCGCCACGGCCGCGGAAGTAGAGTTCGCCGTCCACGCCCCGGTGGGCCAGGTCGCCGGTGCGCAGCACCCGCCGTCCGGACTGGGGAGTGAACGGGTGCGGCACCAGCGCGGCACCAGTCGCCTCCGGATCGTCCCAGTAGGCGGTGAACAGGGCTGGACTGTCCAGATAGATCTCGCCGACCGTGCCCGGTTCCTCGACCGGCCCGCCGTCCGCGCCGATGAGCAACATCTCGGCGCCCGGGTGGGCGAAGCCGATGGACAGCCTGTCGAGATCCTCTGGCATTGGCCGCGGCACGTCGGTGAAGGAGCACGCCATCGACTCGGTCGCGCCATAGCAGTTGATGAGCCGGGTCTTCGGCCGCAAGCGCTGGAGCCGGCGCAGCTCCGCGAGCGGGAAGTCCTCGCCGGAGAACAGGACGCGCTCCAGCCGATCCAGGCCGGCCAGCAGGTCCGGCTCGTGCCTGAGCACGGGGCCCCAGATCGACGGCACGCCCTGGACGTGCGTCACCTCCGCGTCGCGCAGCAGGGCCAGGAAGAGCCGGGGCCAGTCCAGCCTGCTTCGCGGAATCGGCACGACTGTCGCGCCCTGCCCGAGGGTGAGGCCGATGCCGCCCAGGCAGAAGTCGAAGTGGAACGGCGAGGCGATGCCCACGCGGTCGTGGTCGGCGACTACCCCTTGGTGGAGCGTTCCGCGGTAGAACGCGATGTTCGCGCGGTGGTTCATCACCACGCCCTTGGGCCGGCCCGTCGTGCCGGAGGTGAAGATGATGTAGGCCGTGTCGGTGGCGAGCACCTCGCGGCGGCGCCGTACCCTCGGCTCCGGAGGGGACTCCAGCGCCAGCGCGCCCGCGGCGAACCTGGCCACGCCGACCTCGGGCGGCGTCTCGACACCCTGGCCGGGCAGGTCGTGGACGTACAGCGCCGGCCGTGCCGCGTCGATCACCGCCCGCACCCGCACCACCGGTATCTCGGGACTCACCGGGATGAACGGCAGGCCGAGCGTGGCGCAGGCCAGCAGCATCGCGATGGAGGACGCGGACGTCGTGGAGGCGACCACCACCCGGTCGCCAACGTCCAGCCCCAGGTCGGCGAGCTCCGCGGCGTAGGCGTCGGTGAGCCGCTCGAGCTCGCGGTAGGTGACGGTGCGCAGCTCGCCGTCAGCGTCGAGTTCCACGACCGCCGGATGATCGGGCTTGATCCTGGCCGTGGCCAGCATGAACCAGCGGAGGTTGTCAGCGAAACCGTCGGCGCGGGCCGTGCGCGGGAAATCCTTGCCCATCCGGCACTTCCAGACCTGGAGCGGGGGAGAGATGCAAGCATGCGTGAATTCATCGTATAACACGCCGGAATTCGGCCGGGCAAGCCTGGGCCCGCCGAATTTAGGGGGTATTAGGGGTTCTGGTCGCGCCGCCCCGCAAACAGACTGACCTCGGGAAAGCGGGATTCGCGCGCCACGGAATTCGCGCGCCACGGAAGGAGTGCGTCGAGAAATGCAGACCGACTCCCGAGAGGACTCCGCAATCATTTTCCCCGGAATCAGTCCGGCTCGTTTCGGGGAAACGGCGCGATTCCTGCTGATCGACCCCGTCGCCCGTCGCATGCTGGCCGAGGCGGACGAGGTCCTCGGCTATTCCTTGCTGGATCGCTACCGCGAGGCCGAGGGCGACTACTCGGAAGCGGCCAGGGTCGCGTTCCTGGTGAGCTGCCTGGCCCTGGCGCAGTGGGCGGGGGACACGCTCGGCATCCGGCCGCGGATGGTCGCCGGGCCGAGCTTCGGTGGCATCCCCGCCGCGGTCCATTCCGGCGCGCTCGGCTTCACCGATGCCGTCGCGCTGACCGCGTCGTGGGGGCGCGTGGTGGAGGAGTACTTCACGCGTGAGCACCGCGACGTCGTCACCGTCTCCGTGGCGCGGCTTCCCGAGGAGCGCCTGGCGCGCGTCCTGGAGGAGTTGGTGGGACGCGAGGAGTGGTACGGCACTGCGTGTTTCGTCGACTCGGACTTCCACCTCGTCTCCGTCCATGAGAGCAAGGTGGAGTGGCTGCAGGACCGGATGCGGGCCGAAGGCGGGCTGCCGCTGTCCATCATGCGCCCGCCGATGCATTCGAGCCGGTTCGGCAGCCTGCGCGAGACGATCGAACGTGAGCTCTTCGGCGACCTTAGCTTCGCCGAGCCGGTGATCCCGGTCGTCTCCGACCACGACGGCACGGTTCTGACCAGCGGTGCCCAGCTCCGGGAGCTGGTGCTCGACGCCGTCGTGCGGCCGGTCCGCTGGCCGGTGGTGGTCGACACGTTGCGCCGGGAGGGCATCCGCACCCTCTGCGTCTCGGGGCCCGACGCCATGTGGGGACGAGTGGCGTGCACGAGGAAGAACTTCGAGGTCGTGGCGGTCAAACCGAAGACCGCGCTTCAGCCGCGCCGCAGGTCGGCGCTGGTGTGAGGGTTGGGTGGGCCGGATCGGGGCAGGCCGCCCCTCAGTGGCCACGGTCCAGGTCGCCCAGGGTCTCCCACAGCACCCCGGGCGTCGCGAAGTGCTCAAGCCTCAGGGACTCGTTGGTGAAACGGACCTGGTAGGCGTCCTCCAGCACCGCGAGCAGCTCCACGGTGCCGATGGAGTCGAGCCCGAAGTCGCGCAGGCTGAGGTCGGGGGCGATCTCCGCGCCGGTCGGCAGGAAGGGCAGATGCTGCCGGAGAAGCCCTTCGAATCGCCCGTCCCACATGGCCGCTCCCTCGTCTCGCCGGCCCGGAGCCACCGCGCCCCGGTCGCCGACAACGTAGCCCCGCCCTTTCCGGCCGACAACCCTTATCCAGCCTCGCCGTAGAGGAGAGATGACCATGCCCCAGACGGCGGAACACGCGTTGTATGAGCGCTTCCTGCGAGGTCTCGCCCTCAGCCCGCGGCTGCCCGCGATGCGCGTCGGAGCCGACGTGCTCACCTACGAAGAAGCCTGCGAGCGTGCCCTGCGCCAGGCGGGCGCTCTGCTCGCCGCGTCGCCGTCGCCGCCGCGGGCGGTCTGCGTGCTCGCCGAGCGGGGTTTCTCCGCCTACGTCGGCATCCTCGCCGCCCTGTTCACCGGCGCGGCGGTCGTCCCTCTGCAGCCGGACTTCCCCGCGCTGCGCACCCGGCGCATGCTCGAGGACGCCGGGGTCTCCATCGTGGTGGCCGACGCGCGCGGCAAGGCGGCGCTGGCGGAGGCCGGGCTGGATCTGGCGGTGCTTGACGCCGACCGGTCACCGGCCGCCGGGGTGGCGCTCGACGCCCCGCAGCCGGTGGACGCGGGCGACGTCGCCTACATACTGTTCACCTCCGGGTCGACCGGCCGGCCCAAAGGCGTGCCGATCACCCACGGCAGCACCCATCACTACTTCCAGCTCATGGACAAGCGCTACGACTTCGCGCCGGACGACGTGTTCTCCCAGATCCTCGACCTGAACTTCGACTGCGCGATGTTCGAGCTGTTCTGCGCCTGGGGCGCGGGCGCGAGCGCGCTGGCCGTGCCACCGATCGCCTATCAGGACCTGCCGAAGTTCATCAACGAGTCCGGGATCACGGTGTGGTTCTCGACGCCCAGCGCGATCACGCTGGTGCGCCGCATGTCCGGCCTGGCCCCGGGCACCATGCCCGGGCTGAGGTGGAGCTTCTTCGCCGGAGAGGCGCTGCGGTGCTCCGACGCGGCGGACTGGCAGGCGGCGGCGCCCGGCTCGCACGTGGAGAACCTGTACGGACCTACCGAGCTCACCATTACGATCAGCCGGCATCGCTGGGATCCGGAGACCTCGCCGCGCCTCGGCGTCAACGGGATCGTCCCCATCGGTACGCTCCACGACGGACACGACCGGCTCCTGCTGGCCGACGAGGAGCAGGAGCACCCGGCCGAGGGGGAGCTGTGCATCACCGGGCCGCAGATGAGCCGTGGCTACCTGGACCCCGGCGACGACAAGGGCCGCTTCCTGGAGCGGTACGGCAGGATCTGGTACCGCACGGGCGATCGGGTGCGCCTCCTGCCCGGCGGCGACCTGGCGTACCTGGGGCGGCTGGACTCGCAGGTGCAGGTCCAGGGCTGGCGGGTGGAACTGGCGGAAGTCGATCACGCGGTGCGGGCCTGTGAGGGAGTGGAGGAAGCGGTGACCGTCACCAGGGAGACCGCCCGGGGGCTGGAACTGGTGGTGTTCTACACGGGCGACTCATCGCTCACCGCCGCAGCGCTGGCTCGCCAGGTGCGGACCGTCCTGCCCGCGGGCATGCTGCCCAAGGAATACCGGCACGTGGAGGTCATGCCGCTCAACCGGAACCGCAAGATCGACCGAGGGCGGCTGGCACGTGTGGCCGCTACCGGCTGACCAGGCGTGACTCAGCCGGGCAGAAGGAGGCCGGCAGGCTTTGCCGAGCGTCCTCCGATCACCGGGTGCGCTCCGGCTGGTGGGTGGGCAGGATTCGGCGGTAGCCGGGCTGGGTGCCGCGGGGACGCCATTCGCGTGGGTAGCCGACGGACACCTCTTCGAAGGGGACGCCGTCGTGGATGGTGGTGCGGGGGATGTGGAGGTGGCCGTAGATGGCGGCGGCGGCGTGGTAGCGCCGGTGCCAGTCGGCGGTCAGGTGGGTGCCGCACCATAGGGCGAACTCCGGGTAGCGCAGCACACGGGTCGGGTCGCGGAGCAAGGGATAGTGGTTGATCAGGATGGTGGGTGGGCCGTCGGCCACTGCGGCGAGTCGGGTGGCGGTGTGGTGGACCCGGGCCTGACACCAGGCAACCCGGCTGGGGTAGGGGTCGGGGTGGAGGAGGAATTCGTCGGAGCAGACCACGCCGACGTCGTAGGCGCGGGCAAGTGCGGCTTCCTTGGTGAAGGTGCCGTCGGGGCGGAAGGTGTAGTCGTACAGCAGGAAGAGCGGTGCTACGGTGACCGGCCCGCCCGGGCCGTCCCAGAGCAGGTAAGGGTCTTCGGGGGTTGTCACGCCCAGGCCGCGGCAGAGGGTGATCAGGTGCTCGTAGCGGGCTTGGCCGCGTAGTTGCACGGGGTCGTCTGGCGGAGTCCACAGCTCGTGGTTGCCCGGCGTCCACACCACTTTGGCGAAGCGGGAGCTGAGCAGGCGCAGCGCCCATTCGATGTCCGCCACGTACTCGCCGACGTCTCCGGCCACCAGCAGCCAGTCACCGCTCGAACGGGGATGCAACCCCTCCACGAGCTGCCGGTTCTCGGCATACCGCACATGCAGATCGCTGATGGCCAGCAGGCTCGGCGGGGAACTCATAGGATGATCATAGGTTTGGGCCCGGTCGGGTGTCCCCTCCGGGGAAAAGGATAGGGGGCCTCAGCCGGGCAGGACACAGATGGCGGTCACGACCAGCCCATGGGAGACCGTCCACCGGCCCGTGAAGCCGGCCACCGGTCCTGCTACCAGCAGCCGAGCGTTGAAGGTGCGCTGGTCGGGCTGCACGGTGAGGGTGACGTCCTCGAATCCGAGCCAACGCTGGGTGAGCGGGAACCAGGCCTTGTAGACCGACTCCTTGGCGCTGAACAGCAGCCGGTCCCAGGAGACCCGCGGATCGGCCCGCGCCAGCTCGGCGATCCAGACCCGCTCGGCCGCGTCGGACACCGTGGTCAGCACCCCGTCGGGCAGCGCGCTGTTGGGCTCGGCGTCGATGCCGAGCGCGAGCACCTCGCTCCTCCGGGCGACGGCGCACGCACGGTACCCCTCGCAGTGGGTCATGCTGCCCACGATCCCCGAGGGCCAGATCGGCGCGCCGCGCAGACCGGGGAGGATGGGGGCTGGTGGCAGGCCTAGCTTGCCGAGGGCGATGCGGGCGCAGGCCCGGACGGTGGTGAACTCCCTGCGTCGTTTGTCCACCGCCCTGGTGAGCAGCGCCTCCTCCTCAGGAAAGAGCGTGGCGGCAGGGCCGTCGGCGAAGGCCTCGACCCCGACCACGCCAGGCAGAACTTCCTCGATCACCGGGGTGCGCTCCGGCCGGTGGGTGGGCAGGCTCGGCGGGGGACTCACGGGGTGATCGTAACCTTGCCTTGAACGTCCCGAGTAGAGCGCTCAATGCACTGTTGGTACGGCCATCGTCACCCTCGTGAAGGCAGGCTCAGCGCTTGCCGGTGTTGGGCGGGGCTTCGCAGGGTGCGGACATGGACAGCGCGTGCGCGCCGCCGGCGCGTGCATGGCGAACGATCTCAGGGCTTCCCGGTTCCTTGATCACGGCGCTGTACGCGTGGACTCCGTCGCCGCCGGCGAGTCTGCTCCTGCTTCGACGGTTCTGGACGTTCGACACGGGTGGGGTCTCCGCGTACGAGCTCATCGTGGATGCGCCAGCGGGCGGTGGTGACGGCGCGCGCCGCCGCCTCGTCGTCGTGCTCGATGCGCTCTCGCAGCAGCCGCATGGCGATGCGGCGGTTGAGGCTGAACTGCCGCTCGGTGTCGACCACGACGACGATGCCCGTGGGCCGGTGGGTCGCCCGTACCGCCGTGCTGGCCTTGTTCCGGTGCTGACCGCCGGGGCCGCCGGTGCGGCAGGCGACGATGTCGACATCTGCTTCCGCGAACGTGGTGAGTGAGGTGTCGACCTGGCACGGTTGGGCGATGGCGTACCAGTTCTTCCGGCCGGTGTCGGCCCGGTATGGGCTGGGGGCCTGCCAGCACAGAGTTCCGGTCCACGAGGCGGCGAACGCTTCGGCGCCGGCTCCTGCGATCTGGATGAGGACCGATCGGTAGGTGCCGGGCCGGTCACCGGGCACGGTCTGGGCGCGATGGGTCTGCAGATTCTGCCGGGTGGCGTCGGTTTCCAGGCGGTGCAGCAGCCGGGCCAGCGCCCAGGAACACTCCTGCGGGCCACGTCCGGCGGACAGGAGCAGGTGCACGCTCACGGCCGTCCTCTCTTACGGCGCTGGTCCCTTCTGGGCCTGGACCCGAGGTTGGCCGTCTTGTAGGTGACCAGAGGGACCGTGGTGGCCACGGGCGTGGCCAGGTCATGCTCGACGAGGTCGGCGATCACCTGCTCGATGTGCTTGTAGGCCGTCGGCGCCTCCTCGAAGAGTAACTGGCGGTCACCGCACACCACCAGCGACCCCATCGGGGTGCGGCGCAGCTCCTCGACCGTGTGCTTGGCCCGGCCCCGGCGCAAGGCGTCCGCACGCGACATCTTGCGGCCCGCACCGTGCGCCACGGAATGGCCGGCGTCCGGCCCGGCGTGGGCGGCCACGAGGTAGGAATGGGTGCCTCGCGTACCGGCGATGAGCACGTCACGGCCGTCACCCGGCGCCGCCCCCTTGCGGTGCAGGTAGATCCCGTCGCGGACCTCGACCAGGTTGTGGCACTGGTCGACGACCGGCTCGGCGGGCTCCGTCCCCAGAGCGTGGGCGACCCGGGCGGCCATCAGCCGCCGGTTGAGCGACCCCCACCGTACGGCGTCGTCGTGCATCGCCAGGTAGGCGCCGGGATCAGGGGCGGGGCCCGCGCCGTGCACCGCGGTGTGCGCCCGCAGGATCCGTTCGCCCAGCCCGCGGGAACCGCTGTGGACGATGAGGACCAGGTCGCCGGCGGCCAGCCCGAGACGGCTCGCGTGGTCCGGCTCGAAGACGGTCCCGATCCGCGCCAGCTCGACGAAGTGGTTGCCCCGGCCGACCGTCCCGAGGCCCTCGACGTGACCGGCGGGAATGTCGCCCTGCACAACGGCCCAGGCCGGGTCGTCGGCGTCCCGCTCAGGGTCCAGCGCGCGATCGAGATCGGGGAACCGGGCGGCGAGCTTGGCGGGGTCGGCGCGCTTGAGCTTGATGGGGAACACGGCGATGCCGCAACCGATGTCGGAGCCCACCAGGAACGGGTACAGCGTGGTCGACGCCATGGCGGCGCCGATGGGGGCACCCTTGCCGGGGTGCAGGTCCGGCATGGCGGCGACGTGCATCATGCCGTCGAGGGCGGCCACCTGGTGACACTGCGCGAGGGCGTCGGACTCGATCCAGCTTGTGGGAGAGGCGAACACGGTCACGGTGGCCGAACCCATCGGCAGGGAGTGTTGCTGAGACAAAGACGCTCTCTTCGCTGAACAGGGTGTGGACGGGCGGCATCACGGCGCGAGCCGGCGCCGTGGCATCTCGGATCAGGGGGTGTTGTCCGTTAGAGCATCATGGACACCACGTTCCCGGACGCCCGTCACGCGAGGCAAACGGTTTTCGGTCGTGCGGGCCCGCATGCCCGCACGCACCCTCGACCCGGCTGCCTGGTCTGGTTCCCCAACGATCGTGCTGATCACTTGATGACGGTGTAGGCGGTCGGAGCGGTGATCGTCTGGGATCCGCCCCACTCGTAGAAGCGGATGTCGACGGCCATGGACAGACCGTCTACCGGCTCAGGCTCGACGGAGACCAGAGGGCCGGACGCCTGGACGCGGTGCGGCAGCCCGTCGGAGCCGATCCACAACGACCAGGGGTTCTCCCGGTCGTCCCGCAGGGCCGCCGGGACCACAGTCAGAGGAAGGGCGAGCAGATCCTTGCCGGCGGCCTGGTTGAGTCGCTCGCTGGTGATGACACCGCTGTGCCGTACGGTCCCCGCCCCGGCGGAGGGGTCGGCCGGCGCTGCCGAGACGGACGCGGCGAGCAGCGCCTTGGCAACCCCGGGCTGGAGCACGTCCACGAGGCAGCCGATGTAGGACGGCACGTTGCAGGCAGCGCTGGTGGCCATGCGAGGCACCCGTGACCAAGGCGGCTGGTCGTCGTTGAGGGAACTGTCGGAGTAGACGTGGCCTCCAGCCTGGATCGTGTGCAGAACCCATGACCCGCCCACGTCGAGCGGCGACTCGAGGACGAGGTCCGCCTCGTTCACTCCCGACGGGCTCAGCCGCAGCACGCCGCTCTGGTGGAAGGTCGCTCCCTCGGGTGTGTCACTTGATCGGACGGTGAGCTCGACGTCCACGCGTACTGTGGACCGCCGGGCGAACTCGCGGTCGAGCGCCGCGGCGGCATCGGTGGCGGGGGCCCCCGCGATCTGCGCCACATCGGCGGATGGTCGAGCACAGGCAGTGAGCGCCAGTACGGTGGCGAGCGCGACGAGGCATCTGTTCATCCCGTCTTCTCCGGATTCTTCAGATAAGTCCCACTCTGTTGGATGCGTCGGAGCATCACAGATCGATGCCGGATGGGACGCGCTCGCGTGACACTGCTTTCGGCACGCTCACCCAAGCTCGCTCAGGCACTCCGTCGGCGCTGCCCGGCAAGACCCAGCTGCAAGCGCTGTTCGAGCAGGCCCAACGCGAGCCCAGGCGAGAGCCCCAAGAGATGGTCGCCCGGCTCTGTGGGCTGCGGGGATTCGGTTCTCATGGAGTTCTCAGGCGGGCTTTATAGCACTCTTCGCTGAGATTTATGACTATGGGGCGATGGAGCGCGTGCCGCAGGAGGCTGGTGCGGCCGAGGCTCGGGGAGCCGTGGCCGGGAGAGCTCGGCGGTTCGTCGTCGGGGGCGGCGCGCTGGTCGTCGTGGCGGTGCTGGCGTACTGGCTGGGAAGCAGCGGTGGGAACGGCGAAGGGGCCGCACCCGGGCCGAGCGCGACACCGACGCCCAGTGCGGCGCTCACGGTGGCCGAGGTCTTCAAGAGGGTCGGGCCGTCGGTGGTGGTCATCCAGGCCGGGCGGTCGCTCGGAACCGGGGTGATCGCGGCCGAGGACGGCACGATTCTGACGGCGCACCACGTCGTCAAAAGCGCCGTCAAAGACACGAAGGACGTCAACCTGACGTTCGCCGACGGCACCAAGACGAAGGCCGCTGTCGTGTCGTCGAATCCCACGCGCGACGTCGCGACCCTCAAGCCCGCGGAGCTGCCGGAGATCGTCGTCCCGGCGACGCTCGGCGGCGCCGTGGCCGTGGGCGCGCCCGTCGTGGCGATCGGCAATCCGCTGGGCCTGACCTACAGCGTCTCCACCGGCGTCGTGTCGGGCCTGAACCGGACCGTCGATGACGGCGACCTGAGCGGGCTCATCCAGTTCGACGCCTCCGTCAACCCGGGCAGCTCCGGCGGTCCACTGCTGGACGCTCGCGGCCTGGTCATCGGGATCGTCGTCTCGATCGCCGACCCGGGAGGCGACGAGGCGTTCGCCGGCATCGCGTTCGCGGTGCCGATCGGCGCGGCCCTGGGCAGCGAAGGCGACGGCCCGCCGGGCGACGGGCCCGAGATCTGATCGAAGCCTCACGAGAAGGAAGACCATGACCTCGACCAAGTCCCCCGAGCCGGCTCATCCGCTCGAACAGGTGCTGTTCGAGGTCAAACGCACGATCGTCGGGCAGGACGTCCTGCTGGAGCGCATGGCCGTCGCGCTGATCGCCGACGGTCACCTGCTCGTCGAGGGCGTGCCGGGCCTGGCCAAGACGCTCGCGGTGAGGTCGCTGGCCGCCGCGATCGCCGGGAGTTTCCAGCGCGTCCAGTTCACCCCCGACCTGGTGCCCGCCGACCTCGTGGGCACGCGGGTCTACCACCAGCACTCCGGGGAGTTCCGAACCGAGCTCGGCCCGGTGTTCGCGAACCTGCTGCTGGCCGACGAGATCAACCGCGCCCCCGCCAAGGTGCAGAGCGCCCTGCTGGAAGTGATGCAGGAACATCAGGTGACGATCGGCCGTGAGACGTTCCGGGTGCCCGAGCCGTTCCTGGTCATGGCGACGGAGAACCCGATCGAGTCGGAGGGCACCTACCCGCTGCCCGAAGCGCAGGTCGACCGTTTCATGATGAAGGTGGTCGTCGACTATCCGACGCAGGCCGAAGAGCAGGCGATCGTCGACCGGGCGCTGCGTCCGCCGGAGCCGCCACAGCCGATGGTGACGGCCGAGGACCTGATCGCGATGCGGGCCCGCGCCCAGGAGGTGTACGTCGACCCGGCGATCGTCGACTACGCGGTACGGCTGGTCGCCGTGACGCGTTCCCCCGCGACGGCCGGGCTCGGCGAGCTGGAACGGTACGTCACCTACGGGGCGAGCCCGCGGGCGTCCATCGCGCTCGTCACGGGCGCCCGGGCGCTGGCGTTCCTGCGCGGCCGCGACTACGTCCTGCCGCACGACCTGTCCGAGCTCGCGCTCGACGTGCTGCGCCACCGCCTCGTGCTGTCCTACGAGGCCCTCGCGGACGACGTCGACGCCGACACGATCATCACCAGGGTGCTCGGGGCCGTCCGGGCGCCCGACGTCGTCCTGCAGAACCGCTGAGCCATGACCACCGCCCCCGAGAGACTCCTGCTCCGCCTGGAGTGGAAGGTCGTCCGCAGGCTCGACGGCCGGCTCCAGGGCGCCCACCGCACCGCGCACCGCGGCTCCGGGATCGACTTCACCGGCGTGCGTGCCTACAGCGACGGCGACGACGCCCGGCACATCGACTGGAACGTGACCGCACGGCTGGACGAGCCGCACCTGCGCGTGTTCACCGAGGACCGCGAGCTGACGGTGTGGCTCGTGCTCGACCGGTCGGCCTCGATGGCGGCCGGCCGGCCGGGGCGCGGCAAGCACGACGTACTGGCCGAGCTCGCGCTCGTCCTCGCTCGGCTGTTCGGCCGGGGCGGCAACCGCGTCGGCGCCCTGCTGTTCGACACCGGGACGCCGCGCGTCGTGCCGCCCGGCACCTCCCGGCGGCACGCGCTGCGGATCGGCGCCGAGCTGGAACGCACCGCCGAGGCGCGCGGCGGCACCACCACCGACCTGGCGGAGATGCTCGACGCGGCCGGACGGCTCGCGCGCCGCCGCGCACTCATCGTCGTGCTGTCGGACTTCATCGGCGACGGCGACTGGGAGCGCTCGCTCCAGCGCCTGGCCCGGCGGCACGAGGTAGTCGCCCTGCGGATCGTGGACACCGCCGACGACGTGCTGCCCGAAGTCGGGCTGATCGTGGTCGAGGACGCCGAGACCGGTGAGCAGCTCGTCGTCGACTCCGCCGACCCGCTCTTGCGGGTCCGCTTCCGCGCCGCCGTCGACGCCCGCGACGCCCGGCTCGCGGCGGGCATGCGCCGGGCCGGGGTGCCCGTCCACCGCATCGACACCGACCGCGATCTGGCCGAGGCGCTCGTCGAGGTCGTCGCCCGAACCCGGGACCGGTCGTCATGACCGAGCTTGTCGAGGTCATCCATAGACACATGAGGCCGGCGAAGGAGGCCTCATGACCCTGTCCTCCCCGTTGCTGCTGGCCGTCGGACTGCTCGTCACGGCGGCGCTCGCCTGGGCGGCCGTCGTCTCGGCGCGCCGCCGGACGGCCGCGCTCGCCGCGGCCGGCGTCGCCGTGCCGGGCGGCCGCCGGGCGTACCTCGGAGTCGGCCTGACGATCGCCGGCGTGGGGATACTCGCGATCGCCACCGCCGGACCGGCGGCCATGGTGCCGGTCCCGCGGACCGCGGGCACCGTCATCCTCGCCATCGACGTCTCCAACAGCATGGGTGCCGACGACGTCGCGCCCACCCGGCTGGCGGCAGCGCAGCGGGCGGCCCGCGCGTTCGTGGCGGCGCAGCCCGACAGCGTCGACATCGGCGTCGTCGCGTTCGAGCGGGGCGCGCTCACCACCGCACGGCCCGACGCCGACCACTCCATCGCGCTCGCGGCCATCGACCGGCTGAAGATCACCGGCGGCACCTCGCTGGGGACGGCCATCACGGCCTCGCTGACGGCGATCACCGGCAAGCCGGTGGCCGTCGGCCGCGACGGCGCCGCGCCCGACATCGGCTACTGGCCGTCGGCGACGATCGTGATGTTCTCCGACGGCCAGAACCAGGGCGGCGACGTCGAACGGGCCGCCGCCGTGGCCCAGCGGGCGGGCGTCCACATCCACACCGTCGGGGTCGGCACCACGGCCGGGGCGACGGTGAAGGTCGACGGCTACCTCCTGCAGACCTCGCTCGAGGAGGACACCCTCACCTTGATCGCGCAGACCACCGGCGGCGCCTACCACCCCGCCTCCGACACCGCGCGGCTCGACGGGGTCGCCGACACGATCGATCTGCGGCTCACCGTCTCCGACGAGCCGCTGCCCCTGGCCGGCGGGCTGATCGGGCTCGCCCTCGCGCTGCTCACCGCGGGAGCCGCGCTCACCGTGCTCCGGTCTGGACGGGTGATCTGAATGTCGTTCTCATGGCCGTGGGCGCTGCTGTCAGTCCTGATCATCCCGCTGCTCTTCGCCATCCGCGAGTGGGCGCGGCGCCGCCGCCGGCGGGCCGCCGTGCGCGTCACCTCGATCGCGCTCGTACGCAGCGCCTTGCCCAGCCGTACGCGCTGGACGCGGAAGATCCCCGCGGCACTGTTCACTGCCGGGCTCGCGCTGCTCGCGGTCGGTGCCGCGCGACCGCAGGCGTCGGTGCCGGTGCCGACGACGTCGGCGACGATCCTGCTCGCGCTCGACACCTCCGGCTCCATGTGCTCCACGGACGTCGACCCCAACCGCATCACCGCCGCCAAGAAAGCCGCCGCCGAGTTCATCGAGTCGCAGCGGGGCGGGCCGCGCATCGGCCTGGTCACCTTCGCGGGCACCGCGGGTCTGCTCGTCCCTCCCACCGACGACACCACATTGTTGATCGAGGCGCTGGACGGCCTCACCGTGGCCCGCGGCACCGCGATCGGGCAGGCCATGCTCACCTCGATCGACGCGATCGCGGAGGTCGACCCGTCGGTTGCCCCCACCGGAGCGAACCCCGGCGGCGGGGAAGGCTACGCCGGTGCCGCGATCGTCGTGCTCACCGACGGTGCCAACACCCAGGGCGTCGACCCGCAGGCCGCCGCCCAGGAGGCGGCCCTGCGCCGGGTCCGCGTCTTCACCATCGGCTTCGGCACCACGAACCCGGCCCCGATGGTCTGCGACAACTCACAGTTCGACGGCCGCGGCTTCGGCGGCTGGGGCGGTGGCGGCTTCGGCAGCCGCGGCCGATTCGACAGCGGCCGCAACCCCCGCACCATCGACGAGCCCGCACTCAAACAGATAGCCCGAACCACCGGCGGCTCCTACCACCGCGCCGAGAACGCCGACCAGCTCCAACGCGCCCTCGACGCCCTCCCCGGCAGCTTCACCGTCATCCACCAACGGGTCGACACAGCCGCCGCCTTCGCCGCCGGCGGCGCCATCCTCATCACCGCGGCCCTGTCCCTCTCCCTCTGGTGGAACCGCCCCCGGACCCCGACCCGCTGACGGAGCATGTAGCCGAGACTGCCTCAGCCGCCAGAACAACCGCTCAAGGGGTGCCTCGCCGACAAAGCCACTCGGATGATGTCTTCCTGCCGCAGGGGAGTCGAAGGCTCACTGCTTGAAGGGGATGTTGAGCCAAGGGCTGTTCGGATCGGTCGTCAGGATCCGGTGCGCGTTGAGCATCTCCCCGTACCAGTCACCGAACTCCTCCTCGTCGAAATGGAGGCAACGGCCCAGAATGTAGGCGGCCGAGAAGTCTTCCCATGAACGGTAGTTGATCCCGCTGAGCCGTCCGGCGCGGAGAACCGCCTGTTCGGCCTCGGCCAGATCGCAGTAACGGGCGCCGAGTCCCCAGCGGGCCATCTTCGAAGCGCGCCCGTAGTCCCACGCCTCCACCCCGTGAACGAATCCGCCCTCGGCGAGCAGTCCGTCCGCACGGAATCGCGCCTCGTACCGTGTGATCCGTCCGATGAGCCGTTGCGCGCCCGCGACCTGGGCCTCCGTCTCGGAGCCGCTATGGGGGGCCGTGCCACCGCCGGGGACGGTGCCGTTCTCCGTGTCGCGGTTTCGTATGACTCGCGAGGTCACCTGGCGCCAGTGGTCCACCTCGACCCTGCCACCGAAGTCGCGCGCGAGCACGCTGCGAATCCCCAGGACGAGCCCCCAGAACGGGCTGCTCGTCCGGCCGTCGAGAAGCGCCTCCATGGCACTCAGCCACTCTTCGCGGCTGCTGATGCCCCACCACTCCTTGAGGCGTTTCCTCTCGCGTACGTAGCCGGTGCCGTGCCAGCCCATCGCGTTCCAGAGCGAGGCGTTTTTCACACAGAGCAGCGCCCCGCAGGCGAGACCGTGCGCGACCGGGCCGTGCAGCGGCCCTCCGGCCCACAGCGTGCGCAGTTCGTTACGGCGAGGGAAGGTCATCCGATCGGCATGCCGGCGCCACGCCATTCGATGGGCGGCCGTCGCGGGGAAGAACGCCTCGCACGGGCTGCCGGGGTTGATGGCCAGCCACTCGTCGCCCTGAGGCCAGTTCCGGGCGAGTTCGCCAAGATCGTCCTGGAAGAAGATCGGGTCCGGCGCGGGCGCCGGAAGCATCCCGTCGGTGAGGAACACCAGCATCTTGGTGCCGGAGTGCGGACCCCAGTACGTGGGCGTGTAGCTGACCCAGCCGGTCCGGGAATCGGCCCGGGCGGGGGACATCGCGTGATAGAGGTTCGCGGTGGCGAGGACGTCGAAGTATGCGGCCCAGTCACCCCGCGTCTTGGCTTCGTACAGACCGCGTTCGATGTCGGTGGGCGCCTGCCATGCGGGGACGGGCGGCACCGCTCTCCCCTCGTCCGCCAGAAGATCAGGACTCATGCCCTTCCACGTCCCATGCCGCAAAACACTACAACCGCCCCATGCGAATCTGGGCGAGCCCTGCTGGGCCGAGCCTGTCATCACGATGGCGCGCAGCGGCTCGATAGGTTGGCCCACAAGGTGTAGATGTGAAGCACAACTCCACCTTCGATGTGATCTATTGAGGAGTGCGCCGATACGTGGCAGCCTCGGCCTCATGGAAGAACCGGTGGAGCAGGGGCTAGGTGAGTTCTTCGGGGCACCGTCGCAGAGATATGAGTTCGAGGTGGTCATGCGCGGCTATGACCGCCACCCGGTGAACGAGCTGTTCGACCGGATTCAGAAGACCTTCGACGGCACCGCCGACGAACTCGAACGGGTCACTCCAGATGTCATCCGCACCGCCAAGTTCAACGTCGTCTTCCGCGGCTACCATCGCCAACAGGTCCGCGAGGCACTACTCGACTGCATCCGGCGGTTGCAGCCACCGGCCTGAGGTCGCAACGCTTTGCGGTGAGTGGCCTCGGGAAATGCCATCGAGATCATCTCTGTATGTTCCCGTTGTGAACCACAAAGGTCGCGGGTTCGTGGTTCGAAGTTCATCTACTTCGTCACGGTCGGATCGCCATAGATGGCCAGGAGCGAGGTCCACATCATCCGAGGCGAACTCCCGTAGGCTCAGCCGCGGGGACGTGATCGCTATTCGGTTCATGCGGTGGTGACCTTTGCGATCAGCGTGTTGCGCCTTCAGGCCAGAACACCCGGATGGGCAGGCCGCGCTTGCGTGCAGCGGCTACTACATCGGCGGTTCCTCCGTACCCCCTCGCGGGGAGGCCATCCCATACCGCCCACAGGGTGTCGGCGTTGTCGAGCATGAGTTCCGAGGCGGTTTGGTGCGATTCGGAGGTGGATTCGACGAAGTTGAGTTCGTGGATCCGGCTCGCGCGCCGATACAGCTCGTCGTAGGTAGGCCAGTGCTGGGCCGACAGCGCTTGCCGGTACTTCGTCGCGGGCACGACGACCTCGAGTTGCCCGCCGCAGTCGAGTACGGCGCGAGCTCCGATCACATCCGCGCCGTCTGCCAAACACGACAAACCCACCACGGGCTCGTCGAGCTTGGCGAGTGCGGCGCGGATGTCGGCGTTGACGTGCTGCTCGATGGCGGGGGAGAGGTTTCGGTGGCCGGATATCGCGATGCGGAGCGTCATGGTCGGATCGTCACCTTTAGCCGATCGTGGCCGTCATCAATCGCCGGTCGAATGCCTGCACACTCGGCAGTAGAGGTCCCTGATAGGACTTACGGAATCGGCGCGCGGCTTGAATGACCCGCTCGGAGCCGTACATCACGCCGGTGCTGAGTGCCATGGAAGCGAGGTTGAACGCCTCGTCGAACTCTGCCTCCATCCGGCGGATCGAGGCGATCTCCAGCAGCAACGTGGCGCGCTGCTTCTGGGCCGGCTGGATGGCGTTCAAAGACTCGGCGAACGCTTCCAGCGCCTCGGCTGGGCGGGCGAGGCGTACGGCGCAGAGCGCACGGAAGCCCGCGAGTTTGGTCATGGTGAAGGGAAACACCCAAGGCCACGGTGGTGCGGCTGCTTGTTCGCTGGCTCTTACGGCGCGATGGGCCTCGGCCAGAGCTGAGTGGCAGGAACGCTCATCGCGGGCGGTCGCATGGGCCAGCGCTTCCAGGCAGGACAGCCACGCACGGGCGGTTAGCGGTGGCCGGTCGCCTATGACCGTGCGGGCTCGGGCGAGAAGACGCAGTCCCAGCAGGGGATCCTCATCCAGCTCGAACTGGGCAAGGCTCCCCGTCATGTACGCGGTGAGCAGGCCATGTTGGGCTCGACATGCGGTATCGATGGCCATGCGGTAATAGGTGCGGGCGGTGCCGGTGTCGGCCATGTCCGCGTGCAGCCAGGCGGCGAATCCGGCGGCCTCGGCGAGCGACCCGAGCAGCTCAGCCCGGTTCGAGCCATCGGTTGAGCGTGCCAGAACTGATCGTGTCACTCCGATGTGCGCTACCGCTCCGGGCGCCAATTCCCGTGCCGGCGTGGTCGCCTCCAAGCGACGGTGCAGGCCGGTCACCGCGGTGAGCGTCGCAGCGGTCGTGTCGTCTGCCTCGATGCGACGAGGAAGACGTGCGGATGGGACGACGGCGAGTGCCGCAGTGGCAGCGGCCGCCTTCCCGAACTCTCGGCGGTTCGTTTCGTCACCTTCTCCAGTGCCGAGCCGAATCAGGTGTATCGGCACCCCGACCCTGTGGCATATGTCGCGGACCTGGTCCACGTTGAGCGCCCGGCCACGAAGGACACGAGACACCCACGTTTGTCCATATCCCAGCACGTCGGCGAGCTGTTCCTGGGTCCACCGGCGGTAGGCGAGGATCTCTCGGAGTATCCCGGCCATGTCGCAGGTGGCCAGGGCGGCGGCCACGGCGGGCTGGTCCCAGAAGCTTGGGGGGAAGGGCTCTGGGGTCGCCATGAGGCTAGGTTACGCCGCACGTTGCGTTCCGGTTCAGTCCTCTTTGGCATAGGGCCAGTCCACAGCGGACTACGGGCTTCTACCAGGTCAAGCAGCCGATCATGCTCGCATCGTGACGATCTCCAGTCTCCGCAGCAGTCCCTCTTCCTCGGAAGCGGGACTGGCCAGTGCGACAGTCAGCCGACTTCAGACACAGCTTCGCGAGGCTCATCGCATCGCGGCCGATGCCAACCACGGAGATGGCATTGCCCTGCTGTCCGTGTGGAAGGACCTCGTTTGCTGGACTGACGGGCGCCTGTGCTGGTGGTGGACTGGTCGAACGTCTGGGCGAAATCGTCGCATCTACGCCTACGCACACGCGGGCGACATCGTGACGGCCGCCCACCGCATAGCCCAGCGGTACGCCGAACTTCGCGCCGCAGAGCTTCCCACCTTCCCTTGCACCCTCGCCAACATGCCGTGATTCGAGGCCCCTGGTGACCAGCGACGTCCTCCCCGCCGTACCTCCCGGAGACAAGCTCGGCGCAATTGAGGCAGGTGCTGCCCACTGCGTCAGCGCCGGCATCGTCTCCTCAGCGATCGCACGCGCCCACAACGACAGCATCGGGGCTAAGTGCTGGCCGAACCGGATGCCGCAGGTGGCGCCATGAGCGCGCGCACGGCCGACGGTACGAATCTCAGGCCGCCACGCGGGCGGGACTA
This sequence comes from Nonomuraea sp. NPDC048916, assembly GCF_040649575.1. Taxonomy (NCBI): domain Bacteria; kingdom Bacillati; phylum Actinomycetota; class Actinomycetes; order Streptosporangiales; family Streptosporangiaceae; genus Nonomuraea; species Nonomuraea sp. NPDC048916. The sequence continues at coordinate 16,308 of NZ_JBEZFS010000052.1, read as the reverse complement.
CTGGACGGTCGTCATGTGCAAGCCCGACGCCACGGATCGCAGGCTCGTCAGGCCGATCCTCAAATGGATCGCCGGCACCGTGACCATCGTCCAAATCCGGGAAGTGGTGGTCACCACGCAGCAGATCCTCGCGCACTACGCCGACATGTTGGAGCTGCAGCACCGCTTTCCGTTCGACGTCCGCGCCGACCTGATCGACCACTATGTCGGCTCGACCGTGACAGTGGCACTCGCCCGCGGCTACACGAACGACACCGCGCAGCGCGTACGGGACCTGCTCGGCCACTACGACCCGTCCCGCGCGCCGTCCACCACGATTCGTGGCTACTACGGCGACGACAGCGCCGAGAAAGCCGCCGCCGAGGGGCGGTTCATCCGCAACCTCGTCCACGCCAGCGACAACTCCGCCGATGCCGCAGCCGACTTCATGATCTGGTTCGGCGAACCGTACCGGCACATCCTGAGCCGGGAGGCGTACGCACGATGACCAAACCCATCTTGCGCACGGCCGCGCCCTGGAAGGCTACGAGCTGAGTGCGAAGATCAGGCGCTGCTCGACGGCGCTCGCGAACGGCTGGCGTCCGCCGCCCGCCACGAAGACGACTGACCCGACTTCTGGAGCACCGAATGCAAGACCAGACGTGGATGGTCGCCGAGCTCGTCGCACTCGACCTCGAAGGCACGGGCGCGCAGGACCGCCAGGACGAGGCGATCCTGGAGATCGCGGTTGTCCCTCTGGCCGAGGGCCGCGCCCCGACATGGGCGCGGCCTGGGACAGCGTCATCAACCCCGGCCGCTGGATACGGCCCCGCCCGTGGATCTCGCCTGGCCTCTCCGGCGCAGACCTCACCCATGCCCCCAGCCTTGACGCGCTGCGCGGCACCATCGCCGAGAAGCTGCACGGTCGCATCCTGGTCGGTCACAACATCGGCGTGGACTGGCGGCTCATCCACCTGCGCCTGCCCGAAATCAACCCCGCCGGACTCATCGACACGGCCCGCCTCGTCGGCCATCTGCGGCCGGACATCAAGCGGTGGAAGCTGACCGGCCTGCTCGCTCAGTACGGGCTGGAAGACGTGGTGAAGGCGTTGGTCCCGGACGGGCAGCCTCACCGGGCGCTGTGGGACGCGGCAGGCGCCGCCCTGCTCCTGGCCGAGTTGGTCGGCCGGCTTCCTGACCAGGAAGGCACCAGCCTGGCGACCCTCACACGCATAGCCGGTCTGCCCCACCAGCCCGAACGGGAAAACGACGATCAGCTCGCCCTTGATCTGCAGCCAGACCCCCAAGGGAAACCCTGGTAGAAGCCACAAAGATCAGTTACACCGAAGACTTCGACCGCACTGACCACGGTCTGGATCCCGGCACGGGTCGCCGGTCAGCCGCGTGTGTCGACCGGGACGTGCAGCGAGAGGTGCGAGGACAGGGCGCGGAGGAAGTCCGGGGCGTCGAAGACCGCGCCCGCGGAGGCGACGCCGGTGGTCCTGGTCCGGCCGGTGAGGATGCGGTCGACGGCCTCCACCGCGAGCGGCGCGCTGATGGCGTAGATGTCCTGACCGGCGGCGACCACGCGGCGTTCCGTGCCGCCGGAACGGACGAGGACGTCGACGACGAAGGTCTGCGCGGAGCGGCCGCGCTCGTCGACGGCGGTCGGTGCCGAGGCGTCAGGAGCGGACAGGTCCGCGGCCGCCTTGGCGGCCATGTAGGTGCGCACCTCCGGGACGGCCAGGTGGCTGGGAACGGTGACGACGTCGGCCATGGTGAACTCTCCGATGACGCTCTGGGGGCCGAGCGGAGCCGGGAAGGGCCACTCCAGGGTCGGCAGAGCGTCATCGTGGTACTCCAGCCGTCCGCCGGTGTAGCGGACCCGGCGGCCACCCCGTCGCTGTCCCGAGACCACGCCCGAAGCGAGCGTTCCGGCAGTGGGGTGCCAACTGCTCAGGCCGTAGGCGATGTGCGCCTCGTCCGCCGCCGTCCAGTCGCCCATCGCGGTGGTGACCAACAGGTCTCCGAGGCCGCCGTAGAAGGCCATCGCCGGGACCACCACGGTGCCCGCGGCGCGGGCGCGCTCCGCGAAGTGCGCGAACGTGTCAAGGTTCGCCTCGATCTCGGCCGCCACGTCGACATACGGGATGCCGGCGTGCAGCGCCGCCTCGACCAGCGGGGCGGCGGTCGTGGCGAAGGGCCCGGCGCAGTTGATCACGGCGGCCGCGCCGTTCAGCGCGCGGTCGAGCGAGGCCGGATCGTCGACCGACGCCTGCCGCGCCTCGAGCCCCGGCCGGGCCTGCGCCAGCGCCAGCAGCTTGTCCTGGTCGCGACCGAGGAGCAGCGGGACGTATCCACGCTCGCGCAACTCCGCGACCACGAACCGCCCGGTGTGCCCGTAGGCGCCGAACACCGCAACAATCCGACCCGATCCCATGCCTGCTCCCGCGTGCTCGAAGTGATTCAGTGCGTAAATCCTGTCCCGTTGGCCCATCGGCGCCCAGTGTCCGAAACGACATGACCCGTACAATTTCCGACATGAGCTCTTTCCTGCGCTCCGTCGCGGTCGCCGCTACCGACGGGATGCTGCACTTCGAGCTGGCCCTGGCCTACGAGGTATTCGGCTCCGCCCCGGCCGCCCTGTCAGGCCCCTGGTACGACGTCAGGGTGTGCGGCACGCACGCCGTCCGGGTCGGCCGGTTCCTCATGGAGCCGGACTGCGGGCTCGACCGGCTGGCGCACGCCGACACCGTGATCGTTCCCGCCTTGGCCGACGTCGACGAGGACCCGCCGGCCGACCTGGTCGAGGCGGTGCGCGCGGCCCACGAGTCGGGCGCGCGGGTGGTCTCCCTGTGCACGGGCGTGTTCGTGCTCGCCGCCGCCGGCCTGCTGGACGGGCTGCGCGCAACCACCCACTGGGCCCACACTGAGGAACTGGCCACGCGCTATCCCCGGGTGAAGGTCGACCCGGACGTGCTCTACGTCGACAACGGCAGCGTGCTCACGTCCGCGGGCAAGGCCGCAGCGATGGACCTGTGCCTGCACGTGGTCCGCCGCGACCACGGCTCGGCGATCGCCAACGTGGTCGCCCGCCGTCTGGTCGTGCCGCCCCACCGGGCCGGTGGCCAGGCCCAGTTCGTCACCACACCGGTGCCCGCCCAGGACGGCCATCCCCTGGCCGAGCTGCTCCCCTGGGTGATGCGGCGGCTGGACCAGCCGCTCACCGTGGAGGACCTGGCCCGCCAGGCGAACATGAGCTCGCGCCACCTGGCCCGCCACTTCCGCTCGGTAACCGGCACCACCCCGCTGCAGTGGCTGCTGACGCAGCGGATCCGCCGCGCGCAGGAGTTGCTGGAGAGTACGGACGACAGCGTCGACACCATCGCTTCGGCCGCGGGCATGGGCACGGCGACGACACTACGCCGCCACTTCCACCGCACGATCGGCGTACCGCCAGATGCCTACCGCCGCACGTTCCGGGCGTGAGGCCGCGGTCCTCGGCGCCCAGGCACAATCAGGAACCGCAGCACCTGCTTTAGGAGAGTGGAGGCTATTCAGCTTTCCCAGGTGTCATGACCTGCGCAAATAGCCTACCTGACGTGTGGGACTTGCAAGATCATCCCGTGCATGTCCCCAACCCCGATCGCGAGAGCAACCACGTCATCCGGTGGCAAGCCGACCCGGAGCGCAGGGCCGCTAGGCCCGAGCACCGGAAGCGGTGCGGCAGAAATTACACCTGGCCACATGTCCTAATTTTCTGTTTTGTGGTCAATTTGTGCGCGCTGTTCCAGCGGAGTTGGGTCACCTTTTGTCGCGTTCCGGCACTCGGAGGACAAGAATTCTCCGGAATCGCGAGATTCGGCCCACAGCGGCCCGCTCAGTTTGTAGATTTCCGGTACGAGGTTGTGGCCATCGACCGCGGTGAGGAGGGCGAAATTTGGAGACCTGGGACAGTGTACTCATCCGGTCTCAGGCGCCGACGAGCCTGGTGGGGATCGCTCGTCAGGGCAGACTTGCTCGCGACTACGGTAACGGTCCAAAGGCTGTCGTGCTCTCCGAAGTGGATGAGACAGCCTTGGCACTTATCGATCTTGCAGCAGGACATCGCAAGAACCTCGCGCTTGTGTACCCCGCACCTGCTGGGGAGGTCTCTGTTCTACTAGCGGTACAGCTTCTCCTACAGCGATTTCAGCGGCACGAACCTTCGCCTGCGATTGGCATCGTGACCACGGACACCACCCGTGCTGCGCATACCTGGGATCGGCTCAGCATCACGACCCATGGCGAGCACGTGAAGTTATCGGAGGTGTTCGCCTGTTTCCGTGCAGGGCCGAACGGCGAGGCGCCGCACGGCGGGCGACGTGTCCGCGGGTTGATCGTAGGGGAACGATGTGCCGGTTGGGACGTCGACGCCCTCATCGAAGATCACCTCGCCGGTGTGGTGCAGGGCGGCCTCAAGGGTCCGTCTGTCGAACTCTACGCGGATCCTCTCGACCCGCGTCTTGAGTCAGCGGCAGCTCGAGGCGTACTCGTCTGGGGCTGGCCGGAGTCCGAACTTACTTGCGGGCAGGCCGGAACTCCCATCTCGGAAGATCAGACGCCCTTCTCTGTCGCGCATGAACGCCTTCGTACCCTCGCGGAGGGGGTGTCCGTGGCGGTGGAGATTTCACGTCATGATGAGGCGGAAATAGCGATTAAGCGTGCTCGAGAGGACTTACGGGTTCTTCGTGAACTCGCGGGTTCCCATCCAGCCCGGAACATAAGGAAAGGGCTGAGTGTTGCGTGGCATCATCTGTCCACGCTCACGGCATTGCCCTGCCGCCCTTCGGATTTCGATCGGTTCGCGGGCCTGCCTCCGATAGGGGCACGGAAGACGAGCACCTTCGCTGCTGAGGTCGTGGCTTGGGCTCGTACTCTTGAAGGGGATCTCTCCGAGATTGCAACGCTATTAGCTGGTGATCTCGATGAGCTCCGGGCGGCTCTGGATTTAGGCCACCCATTCCTCCACTCGCTCACAAAGGTTGCCGAACAGGGCCCGGAAAGCGTTGCCATAGTCAAGACGCGCACAGCAGCCCGCGCACTTGCCTTCAGTCTTTGCGGGGACCCAAATGCAGGGGATCTGAAGGTGGGCAGTCTGTCCATCGTTGGGATGAGCAAGCTCCACAGGTCCGGGAGCTACGATCGCGCGATCATCGTGGGAGTGCCCGCCAAGTGGGACTGGCACCGCGTGGATTCCGGGCTCGCGAGGAACGTTCGAGTGCTAGTCCTTGGCCGAGAGGATGGTCGAGTATGCGGCAAGGTTGGACGGGCTTTGGAACGTTACCGTGAACACTGGGGAAGCCCTGCGGTTCGAGGCGAGACATGGCGTGCTCTCGTCCACTGTGAACCACCACCAGCGCCGCCCTACCGGCCCAGGCCAGACAGGTTGATCGTCCTGGACGACATAGACGAGTTCGTTCAAGACGCTGACCCGTTCGACGCTCTGGGCTCCCTGTCCCAATTTGAACCGCTACGGATAGGCGAGGAAGGCGTCGAAGAGAGTTTGGCGGTACCGAACGAGCATGGAGACTGGATTGCTGAGGTTCCTGCTGTCCGCGTGGAGACGGACCTCGGCAGCATCATGCTGGAGGTCGGCAAGCGGGTTGAAGTCCGAGACGCTAGGACCGTAACGGAGTACCAACCTGAGCGGCTCGTCCCCGGGATGCGTTTGCTCATCGGCCGCAAAGCGGGTCGGCTCGGCCTTCTCGAAGCGCTGGAAGAACGCCTTCACGGCCAGCGACCAGATCTCGTTGTCGGCCGTCTCCTGATCGATGACTTCCACCAGCGGATCCGTGCCAGTGTCCGGGAGACAGACCTCACCTGTCCAGCACTGCACGAGAAGCTGGAGAGGCTTGGCTGCGACAAGGGGATCGCGGCTGTGCGAGGTTGGGTCTCCGGTGCCTCTACCCTCGCCCCGCGTGACCTATCCGATCTCCGTCACTTGAACAACGTCCTTGGTCTGGCATTGAGCGATACCCGTCTCAAGGAGCTCTTCGCAGCGGTACGGCGATGGCGAGGTTTCCGGCGGTCAGCTGGACGAGCGCTCGCCGAAGCCGCCCGCGCCTCGACGGTGACGCCTCATCACGCCCAGACGGACGACTACACCGGTCTCTCCATCGCCGACTTGAGAGAGGCTGTGATCGAGGCGAACGTCATCCGGGTCGCTCCTTGTCCTATTCCCACACCGCTCACCGAAATCGGGCATTTAGAGACGTCATGACATATAGATTGCAGAATGAGGATGGCGAGAAGTTCGTTCGCTGGCTCCTGAACCGAGTAATTCATGATGCTCGGGGGGATAATCGTGACTCTCTTGAGGTTGCCCCCGTAGGACGATTCTGGCTCGGAAGACTCGCTCCTGAGATTCGAGTAGAGAAGAGCAAACTCGGCAAACGCACCGCACGCATTGAGCCCTGCGAGGCGGGGTTTCGCCTACGGCTCAACGAACTCGACGGACGCCCGATCAAATGCCGCGCGCAGGCCGTCGCCTGGAGAAAGGTCGAAACCGAGCGTAAAGATCCAAACGCCGAGCGCTGGCATAAGTCAGATCCAGTGGCGGTCGAGGTCGATCTTCAAACGCCACGTACTCTCGATGAGATCCAGAGCGCTGGCCGGAAGGAGTTCGAGGCCGGCTTCACCCGCGTGGGCGCGAGTGGCCTGGCATGTGAGATACGGGCGGAGCTAGAGCGCGGGAAGCAGGGGCCAGAGCTGGTTATCACCTTAGTGAACGTTTCCTCGGAGGAACTTGAGGGCTGGGACACGACTGTCTATGAAGCCCGATTGGAAGCCAGCGTCGGCCCCACAGAGAGGTTCGTGCTGGACGACCTCGACGACTCTTTCCGCTACGACAGAACAGTCGCGGCGTACGGGGTGAACAGCGGGGTCGAGGATGACTCGGGCATCGTGTTCCGAACCACGGACGTCGCATCCTATGACCAGCCCCGACCTGAATTCTGGGACCATGACTTCGCTGGAGCATCGCCGGGCCTCGCCTTCGCAACGCTCGCCGAGGATCCGATTCCGGCGATGCGCCGCCTGGTCGCCGCACTGGAACGCTGGGGAGACCGCTTCTGGTCGGAAGAGACGCTGGAGCACAGAGCTGCCCAGGAGAACTGGAGCATCAGCATGAAGGCCTTCGCCTTCGCCGAATCCAAGGAGTTCTCCACGGAGCTCGACAGAATCAGGCAAGGGCTGCACATACTGGAGAACGATCCGAACCTGCTCCGGGCCTTCAAATTGGCCAACCGCTCGTTCTGCGAGTCTCCGGTAGTCAAGCACACAGGGTGGCGCACCTTCCAGCTCGGCTTCTTTCTTTGTAACATCGCATCTCTTGCTCCGAGCACAGCCGAGCGCGAACGCGAGTTCGTCGATACCCTCTGGTTTCCCACTGGAGGCGGTAAGACCGAAACCTACTTGCTCTTCGTGCTCGTCGCCGCCTTCCATGACCGACTCCGGGGGAAGATCCAGGGCATCACGTCATGGGCGCGGTTCCCCCTACGAATGCTGTCGCTTCAGCAGACTCAGCGTTTCATGGACGTCATTGCAGCCGCGGAACTCGTCCGTCGCCGAGAGAACATCCCCGGTCACAAGTTCTCCGTCGGCTTCCTTGTTGGAAAGCAGGGGACCCCCAACAAGATCCCTTCCATAGCCAGGCCTGGAGACCCGAACCCGGACGACCCATCTATGCCCGGCCGTTACCGGGTTCTACTGAGGTGTCCCTTCTGCGGGTCTGAGCAGCTTGAGATGGAGTTTGACAGGACTCAATGGATCCTAAACCACCGATGCAGGAACGCGGGCTGTGTCTGGGGAAACCAGCCATTGCCGTTCAGGATCGTAGACGACGAGATCTACCGCACGCTCCCGACCGTCGTGCTAGGCACGTTGGACAAAGCCGCAAGCGTCTCTTGGTCAGCCCAGATACGTGGATTTTATGGGGCGCCGTACGGAACCTGCCCTGACAAACATGGATTCACCTACGCGCCCCGGTCTGGCACGGAGGGTTGCCTCTACCCCGGGTGCAACAAAAAGCCCCGTCCACTGTCGCAAGATGAAAAGCTGTTCGCTCCTACGATCCGTATGCAGGACGAACTCCACCTACTCAGAGACAGTCTGGGAGCCGTCGACTCCCACTATGAGGCGCTCCTCGACGGCCTGCAGGCGCAGTTTGGGGAAAGTCCGAAGATCATCACTTCATCAGCGACACTGGTCGGTCACGAACGCCAGACGGAGATGCTCTATCGCAGGGCCGGCCGGACCTTCCCCTTGCCAGGTCCACGAGCTGGCCATTCATTCTGGCTCCAGCACAGCGATACTCTGGCCCGCTGCTTCGCTGGGCTCGCTCCTCGCGGCGTTACCCTTGAGTACGCCACTGACCAGCTCTGCGAGTCCCTCCAGGAAGCTGTTCGAAAGGCCGTTGAGCATCCGGAACAGGTCGCCGAGGAGCTTTCCCTCGAACCTGAGCGCCTCCCCGCGCTGATCAGTGCATACGGCACCGATGTCGTCTATGGCACGACACTGAAGGACGTCGAGGCCGCCGCGCGATCGTTCGAGTCCCAGATCCGGATCAGTCCGGTCCGCGCCGCCACGTTGACTGGACGAACCCCCCTAGAGGACGTGCGGGGAGTCCTTGCCTGCCTGAACGACCCTGAAAACGACTTCTACGAACGGATTCACCTGATCGCTGCCTCATCGATGCTTTCCCACGGCGTGGACATCGAACGACTGAATGTCATGGTGATGTTGGGATTGCCGCTGTCGACGGCGGAGTTCATCCAGACCACATCTCGGGTGGGCCGACGGTACCCGGGACTAGTGATCGTGCTCCACAAGATCGGCAGGGAGCGGGATGCAGCCGTCTTTAGATCCTTTCCCTCCTTCGCCCGTCACGCCGAACGGTTGATCGACCCGGTTCCTATCACCGCCAAGAGCAGGCGGGTCCTGGAACTCACCTTCGCTGGCCTCATCATGGGCAGAATATTAGGCATCCATGAGCCGGCCGCCCTCGCCGCTGGGCTCAAGCAGCTCACCACTGCCGGATTCACAAAAAAGGCCTTCGCCCAACTTCCGGTGCTTGAGGAAGAGGAACTCAAGGAACTCATCAGAATGCTCAGTTTCACAGGGGCTCTTGACAGCCATCTCCGGCAAGATCTGCGCAACTACGTCAGGGAATTTTTCCGAGCGCTCAATGATCCGGCTGTGAACGTGAACTTTACGAATGAACTGCTCGAGCCCCATCCTCCGATGAGCTCGCTTCGGGACGTTGAGAAACAAGCGCCAATCTATTCAAGAGGAGGACAGTAGTGAGAGTCGAACGAGGCGCGTCACAGATCCTCTTCGGGCTCCTCCCCGGACAAACTGTGGACCTTGAGGGACGTATCTGGAAGGTCGCCAAGTGGTCCGATCCTGTCGTTGTCACTATCGACCAAGCGACCGTCAGATCGGTCCTTCTCCAGGCAGCTTTTCCTTGGACCCAGAACGGCAAGGACGATGGCCTGGCTCAACAGCTCCATGCAAGAATCCCGATCGAGATCGTGCGGCTCAACGAGGACAGAGGCGTGTTGGTCGAGCCGTTCCCGAAGCAATGGCGCTGCAAATCATGCAATCGCATCACACAACAGGGCCCAGGTGACCGATGTAAATGCGGCGCGGTCAAGAACTGGGCACAGATACAGTTCGTCGCCTTTCACGGCTGTGGCGCCTCCAAGGAGCCATACATCAAGCGCTGCCCTCAGCACAACGCCGTCTCGGTCCGTTTGCCCGGTACCGAGTCCGCTAGAGAGCTCTTCTTCTACTGCCCTGAGTGCCCGAAGTTCCAGCAGTACGGATTTCCCTTCCAGCGGTGCGAGTGCTCGTCTGACGACAACAAGAATGCCCAGATGAGCATCAACGTCCACCGAGCAGGACAGGTGTTCTCACCTCAGTTCGCCGTTGTAGTAAACCCTCCCGACCCCGCGGATGCAGCTCGTGCCCGCGCGACGGGCGGCGGCGCAAAAGCACTTGAATGGGTGCTCAACGGAATGCAGGAGTCCAATCCGGCTGCAGGCCGCCAGACGCCGGCAGAACTCACAGCCGCGCTCAAACAGGGCTTCCCCGGCCTGTCCGATAAAACCTTGAACGACATGGTCGAGCGGGCCGTCAACAGCGGTGAAATGGCTGCCTCGGATACCCCACCACTCGATCTACCGCAAGCTGTCCTTGAGCTGGCGCAGGAAGAAGCACTCAATCTATCCTCCGCGGTCCTCACGGGGCGGGTCCGGGTCAGTGACATGGTGGATGCTGCCGGCCCGCCTCTGAGAAGCTTGTACGAAGGCAGATACCACGATGCAGTCGCCGAGGCCCAGCTGGCCGGGGTGGATCTTCTGACCAATTTCCCAGTCGCGACGTTGGCCTACGGCTTCACTCGGGGCGACAGCACGCCGGGCGAGTCCCGACTCGTCACTTTCAAGGAACGCGGCCATACGAGGGCGTATGCGTCTCTAACCAGGACTGAAGCTCTGCTTTTTCAGATGGACCCCGTCGCCATCCATCGTTACCTCATCGCCGCCCGATGCCGCTTGCTGGCTCCGTCCGACGATGCTCGGAATGCTCGGATCGACATCCTCCGGAACGTCACCATGCCGACCCCTGTTCAGGAGGACCCTCAACAGCTCGGTCGTGAGCTTCTCACAGTTCTCCATTCCTACGCCCATCGTACAATCAGGAAATTGTCGACCTTCGCCGGAATCGAGCGCGACTCGCTCGCGGAATACCTTCTGCCCCATCATCTGTCGTTCGTTGTCTACGCTGTGGCAAGAGGCGACTTCGTCCTTGGCGGCCTCCAGGCATGTTTCGAGACGAACCTCCATCGTGTCCTGGAGGAAATTGCGGAAGGCGAGTCGCGATGCCCGCTCGATCCAGGCTGCCGCAGTGGCGGCGGCGCATGCATGGCATGTCTACACCTCGGCGAACCTTCATGTCGCTGGTACAACCGCTTCCTCGATAGATCGGCCCTGTTCGGCCGGCCCGGCTTGCTGAGTTAGCGGCAGTGACATGGACGATACCGAACTGGTGGGCGGCGCGCTCTTCGAGGCACGCGACCCTATGGCTGCTGCTGCGGTCCTGGCCAAGGCGCTCAACGGTCAGCGAGCTACACGAGCCGACATGCGCGCCGTCGATCTGGACCCTGATCTTTTCGAGATCATTCGACGACGCCTGGGTGACGATCCTGTCCGTATCGAACGTGCCTGTCTCTCAGGCTCGGCTTGGGCACGAGGACTGCAATCCGCTCAGCAGGCCGACCCATGGGAACTCGTCGCGACACTTCCCAGCCATGTCGGGCTCCCGCGAGGTCTGAGACACACCACGGGTGAAACTCTGATACAGCTGATCAATGCAGCAAAGGATCACGTGAAAGCGGTCGCACCCTACATGACACACGGTGGGCTCGACCATCTGTGTCCCGGCTTCGCCGCCGCAACGAAACGCGGCGTAAAGATCGAGATCCTAATTCCCAGCGGCAACTCACCCCCTACGGAGACTTTCACCAAGATGCTGGAGACCATACGAGAGGAGGGCGACCCAAGTCGCATTCGAGTGGCCAATTTCCGCAACGATGCACCATGGGCCCATCTTAAAGTTCTCACCGCAGACTCGAAGGCTGCCTATGTGGGCAGCGCGAACTTCACGGGATCCGGAATGAGGGGGCGGAATCTTGAAATGGGCGTACTTGTGAGAGGAGCGCAAGTCGTTGCGATTGAGCATGTTCTGGAAACTTTTAAGAATCGTGCCTGATTCGGCTGTTCATGTCATAGCGCCTGCGAATTCGACCTAATGATGTGTGCACAACTCGACGGTGTCACTCAAGGTCGGCGGGTCACCGCATGCGCGGCGGGACGACGTCGGTCACTGGCAACATCAGCTCCTGCCTTGATGACGGAAATGAAGACATTGCTCACGTTGAGCTGGGCAAAGTGATCGCCAATCTCCGGGTCGATGCACCGTGTATGCAACAAGAAGGCGCGATGCAGCCCCTGTCCTGCCGGCGTCTGGCGGATCGTAGAGCCCGGGGGTCCCGACCGCGTCCCGGTACGTCTAAGGTCAACATCATCATGTACGGACCCAGCATCCTCACTCGCTTCCTCACCGGGGAACGCCGCCCGGACCGCCACGGCAACACATGGCAGTACCACCCCCGATCAGACCGTCACTCGAAGGTCGCTTGCTGGGGTGTCGCTCTGGACCTACTCGCGTCTTCGTCACTGCTGCGCGATCATGCCCAGCAGACAAAGGTCATTATCGGCGTCAATCACACGATGCGGGACTACGCTACCGGGCGGAAGAAGGACCTGGATCTCGTGATCGCCCGGCCCGAGGGGGCGATCCCGGCCAAAACCAAGACGTTCGCGAGCCTCGCGGCAAAGTATGGGATCACGTTGACCAGTGAGGAAAGAGGGGTGCTCGACCAGCTCCCTCCGCTGTACGTCGCCCCTGTCAGTGCAGTCCTGATCGCTCTGGAGGCTAAGGCGTGCATGACTGAGCACGTCAAGGCGTTGCCGAGGCTGTACGATGAGCTGAATTCGTCCCACCTCTGCGTACACGGCGCGTCCAGCAAGGCGCTTGCCATAGCCTATGTGCAGGTAAATGCCGCAGACGGATTCATCTCGCCGCTGGTTAACAACCTCGCCACCGCCATCGAGGACGCTAAAGTGACCCCGCACAAGCAGCCAGAGTGCACGAGTCGCGTTCTTCAAAAGGTCGCAGAGATACCTCGCCGGTCAGCCTCATCCGATAACGGGTTCGACGGTGTCGGTGTCACGGTTCTGAAGATGCGTAATGATGGCAGTCCGGTCGATGTGCTTGAAAGCGCACCCGCGCCTCAGCCCAATGAGCAGTTCCACTACGGAAGCATGATTATAAGGATGGCCAACGAGTACGACGCCACATTCGCCCGCATCTGAGCACTCGGGAGGGGACATGAAGCCTACAAGGCCTCCCGCTAGCTCTCCGGAGGTCACTGCTCGACTGAGCGGACAAGTCCGTAAGAACACGGGGCTTGAGATGACCCTACGCCGCGTCCTGCACGCGCGAGGGCTACGCTACAGGCTCCATGTCCCAGTTTCTGGAAGACCGAGACGAACCGTCGACATCACTTTCCCGCGGCAACGGGTCGCGGTTTTCCTCGATGGCTGTTTTTGGCACGGGTGCCCTGATCACGGGAGTATCCCGAAATCCAACAGTGCTTGGTGGCTCGACAAGCTAGACCGCAATCGCCAACGCGATGCGGACACGAACGCTCACCTTCGCGCCCATGGATGGACTGTGCTCCGCTTCTGGGAGCACGAAGACGTGATGACAGCCGCTGATGTCATCGAGAGCGTTGTACGGCGACCTTCCTAGACTTTGCTGCGATGAATGCTAATCGATGCGCTCGAAAGCACTCGCCTTATACTCGCTAAACGTGGACACGGGTACAGCAACCTCACACAGGCCTCCCTTGATCGTGGCCCTCAAGGCTGCGGAATTCGCACTCGGCTAACCTTCCTGATCTGGTCGCTACATTCACGGCCGAATCTGTTCAATCAGAAATTGCGGTGCCTAACCCCCATCCCACGCGGGGTAGGTCGCCTGGCCTTCGCCGCTGAGCCTCATGGCAGCCCGTTCGACCGCTCCGCGAAGATCACCATCACCGAGCATTCCATCCCGGCTTTGCTGAAGGGGGCCTCCGCGCGGCAACACCGAGGTTGTCGTCTCGCGGGAACAATTCGGTGGTTTCCGTCCTGGCTTCTCAGCCGCGGTCCGGCGGTGCGGCGCTTCTGGCCAGCACCATGGTGCCTCGACGAGTTGGGGGCGAGCAATCCTGGATCGCACAGCCCACAAGAGTGAGCGGGCAGTTCCCTCTCACAGCAACACGACCAAGTCGAAGACTCGACAGCCTTCCTGGCCAGACCGGCTCGTCAGGCCGTTGCACGGCGTGCATTTACGAGCCAGTACCCACGTAGTCGATGCTGGTGGCCTAATGGGTTTCAAGGAGGCTGCATTCCGAGGTGACGGTAGGGCCTTTCACTAGTGTAGAAACGCCTAGAGTAGCGCACTGCCGCCACCCGCTAGACGGTCGAATCCGCCGGCGCAATACCAGTCATTGGCGGCTAGAGCTTCATACATCGCACCCTTCCAGCTGTTCAGAGTGTCCGCCTGTGCACTCCATGACTGGGCCGCAAGGTACGTGCGGACGGTAGATTCACCTACAGCGTCTAGGATCTGCCGAAGCAGCGATCGAACGCTGGATAATTCAGTAATTGCGTGATAAGAATATAATTCTCCTAATCGGAAAGTCGCGAAGTGATGGCGAACTCGTTCTTCAAGAGTGGCCGACCAATCCGAGGGAGCTTCTACAAAAAAGCGTACAACGGCAGGGGCACCTTCGATAACCTGGCAGCGTAGCCAGCGACTCACCGAGACATCTTCAAAATACGGATTAAGCGTTTGATCGCTTTCGCTGCTCGGGCGGCCGTCTAGCTTAAATCGATTGCAGTCATAGCATGCTGGGATCAGATTTAGCGGCACGACTGAAAGAGCCGCGAATTTTGCGCGCGGTAAATGGTGATCCAAGGTGGCTACCTGGCGCACGCCACACAGCGGACATACGCCATGAGGTGCGGCGAGTTTTATTCGATCATATACGGCCCGACCCGATGATCCAGCCTTGGCCATTCGCTGTTCGTACAGTCCTTTCGTGAGGTTCTCCGATGTAATTTCTAGGGCGACCCCCAGTCCTTCTTCCTCCGGCTGGAAATCCTTGGGATCTAGAATATGCAGCGAGCCCTGCACCGCACATTCTTCGTACCGCTTTGCTGCCTTCTCTATGAGATCTCCAGCCTTTATAAAATTTTCCTTGAGGTCCGTATCCTTGATCTTCGCTAGGCATGATAAGTACGCAGTCTTCGCGGATATCGAAGGGCGAGGGACTGGCCACATTAGCGTATGCCCTCCGCAGCTTTCACTGCCAACAAGATACGGATAACGCCTTGGGCTTCGCCGCCAAGCTTCCCCTCGAATCTCGCCATCGCTTCTTGGAAGGTATCAACTTCAGCTGCCACCCTGCGAAGTTCCGCGTGATACCCAGACTGGGTCACTTCAAGTCCAAATACCTCATGAGTCAAAACGCCTACGTTCTCCCCGAACGTTTCGATCTGAGGACGATCAGCAGCGGATTGTTCTCCGCTACGCCTAAGTTTCCACACGCATTCTCGGGGAACCTCCTGAAGAACGACAGGCGAGTGCGTTGCAATGATCGCGACACCGTTTCGGTCTGTCAGGAGCTGCGAAAGTGCGCGCATGAAGGCAGCGAGCAAAGGTGGATGCAAGTGAGACTCTGGCTCATCGAATAGAATGAGTGATCGTTCACGCAGCGCTTCGACTAGGCGAGTCAGCGTTAGTAGGACGATTTTGTGGCCGGAGCTGGATCGCTGGAATAGATGGGAGAGCTCTCTATCGATCGAGCCCCAAAGGTCATCGTCGGTGTTTTCCGCATTCTCGGAGTCGACCACTGAGAGTATGTCGAGATCTCGAAATATTGGATCCGCTTCAAGCGCCTGGATCGCCCGCTTCCACCTCGCGCGCAGTGCTGCGCTACGCATGCAAGAGTCAACGCTATTAAGAAAATCATCGGACAGTTCCGCGATGGCTTTCGGGTTTGTGCTCCTTGAGGCCACCCTTCCAAGTCCGATGTATGAAACCGGGACTTGTGGCCTTTCGAGAGAGAAAAGTGTGTTGGCGTCATTGTCCTCGAAGGCACCCATGGCTGGCAAGAACGGATCGAAAGCACTAAAGCTTACAAAGATGACATTGGAGAAGGGGATATGGCCGCCCTCGGCATCGGCGTCGAGATCAAGGAACGTTCCTGGCTCTGTTTTGCCTTGATCGTCAAGTGGAGTGAGTGCGGCGGACATGCCCTTCAGGAGCGTGGTTTTCCCAACCCCGTTACTTCCGATTAAGACATGTATGTTAGTCGATGGTTGACTTTGGGTGCGGACTTCGAAAGACAAATCTAGCGCTTCGCCGGAGCCCTGCTCGCCAGTCGCTGGCCTGATGTAGCGGAACTGATAGTTGGTCAGCCTAGCCCCTCCACGAGCCATTCGGCGGAACTGCACCTCTGCCGTAGACTGAACCTTTTTCATCCTCAGGTGCCCTGGGCAACTCGGTGGTTCTGAAGGACGGCGATGGCCTTACAGAGGTGGCCGGCCTTGGAAGGGCTGCAGCGTAGCTTTCGGAGGATCTTCCAGCTCTTCAGCTGGGCGTTCGCGCGTTCGC